>NZ_JAAGNW010000029.1:44438-45733 GCF_010645215.1 Burkholderia multivorans
ACGATGCCGACCACCCGATCCCGAGCGGATGCCCGTTCGGCAACACGCCTCGGCCATTGATCGTCATCACGACCGGCGCCGCGAGCGTCTCGGCGAGCCAGCGCACCTCGGCGGCGGCATCGAGTGCGCCGCCTCCCGCCAGAATCAGCGGCGCGCGCGCCGCGACCGCGCGCGCAAGCAAGGCGTCGATGCCGCCGGCCGATGCGGGGCCGGCCGCGATGCGCGGCGGCACGGCCGGCGGCAGCAGGGCTTCGGCCGACGCGGCGAGCACGTCGAGCGGGATCGCGATGTGCACGGGCCGCGGCCGCCCGCCGGAAAATACCGCGAAGGCGCGCGCGATCGCCTGCGGCAGCGCAGCGGCGCACGGCACCGTGTAGCTGAACGCCGCGACGTTGCCCGCGAATGCCTGCTGGTCGGGCAGCTCGTGCAGATGGCCGTTGCCGGAACCGATGTCGCCCGATGCGTTGACGCTCGAGATCACCAGCATCGGAATCGAATCGGCGTACGCCTGCGCCATCGACGTCGCGATCGTCGTCATGCCCGGTCCGGTGATCACGAAGCACACGCCGGGCTTGCCGGTCGCGCGCGCGTAGCCGTCCGCCATGAAACCGAGGCCCTGCTCGTGGCGCGCGCTCACGTGACGCAGCGCGCTGCCGGCGAGGCCGCGGTACAGATCGATCGTATGCACGCCGGGAATGCCGAACACGGTGTCGACGCCATAGGCGGCCAGCAGCTCGACGAGATACATGCCTACTGTTTTCATGTGTGTCGTTCCTTCCATCAGAAAAAGTTGCGTGCGCCCCGCGGCCATGGCCGTCAGTGCGCGAGCCCCGGCAGCAGTTCGCGGATCCCCTGCGCGAGCATCTGGAATGCGATCGCGGTCAGCACGATGCCCGACAGCCGCTCGACGAGCGTCCGGCCGATCTCGCCGAGCCGGCGGCACCACGACGCCGAGCACGCATAGGTGAGGCCGATCACGCCCGCATGCAGCACGCACGCGACGCTCAGCACGCCCAGGTCGGCCGGCGTATGGAAGCGCGTTGCGGTCGTGATCACGAGCGAGATCGCCGCACTGCCGATCGACAGCGGAAAGATCAGCGGCACCGCGATCATGTTGCGCCATTGCGCGTATTCGAGCTTGGCCGCGCCGCCGCTGCGCTCGTCGTTGGCCGTGCCGCGCATCATCGGGATCGACCACAGGCACAGCACGAGGCCGCCCGTCAGCGTCAGCGCACCGAGCGTCAGGCCGAGCATGCGCAGCAGGAACTGGCCGCCCCACACGGCGCCGACCATCG
>NZ_JAAGNW010000290.1:0-804 GCF_010645215.1 Burkholderia multivorans
GCGGGCGCGCGGCCGGGCGTGCCGCGCCGCGGGCGGCGGCTCGATGCGATCTATCGCCATCAGGGCATGGACGGCGACCAGCAGCTGACGGTCGGTCGCCGCGACGCGCTGCGCGATTTCACGACGGCGCGCCTCGACGGCCGGCAGCAGCTCGGCGGCGGCTTGACGCTGCGCTATGCGGCCGGCTACAACCAGCCCGCGAGCGAAACCGCGCAGCTGACGGTGGGCGGCGTGAAGGATCTCGCGTCGCTGGGCCTCGACTACCAGTTCGATCCGCACTGGTTCGGCAGCGGCCGCTACGAATACGCGCGGTTCCGCGGCCAGGACCGCTCGGTGCTCGGCGACGGGCACCTGATCGAGCTGAGCGCGGGCTACAAGATCAAGTCCGACTATCCGGACTACACGATACGCGCGGTGTTCTCGCACGGTCAGTACAGCAACGCGAACGGCGCGCCGGGCGCGCGCCTCGCCGTGCTGCTGCCGCCGGGCACGCCGCTGACGGCGGCTGCGTTCATGCCGCAGACCTTCACGCAGGGCGCGCTGCTGTTCTCGTTCGGCGACGATCTGCCGGACGGCTATTCGAAAGGCTGGCGGCCGATGTTCTCGGGCGGCCCGCTGCGGGATTCGCGCGCGGGCTGGTCCGGACAGGCGCAGATCGGCCTCGTCGGCAGCCTGTTCGGCGGCGATCAGGTGTTGCTGTACGGCCTGTACCAGGGGGCGTCGTCGAACCATTCGACGTCGGTGAAGGAACTGGGCGCGCGTTACCGCCTGTTGTATTGACGATTGATTCGAGGAGATGTCGAT
>NZ_JAAGNW010000290.1:814-2657 GCF_010645215.1 Burkholderia multivorans
ACCTAACCTCTCGATGCGCGCCGCAGCACCGGGCCGCCGCGCGACGCGCGCCGGCGTGGCGTGGCTGATGGCGGCCCTGCTGGGCGGCTGCGCGGTGGTGGACCAGAGCGCGCCGCCGCCCGTCGCGAAGGGCGACGCGTGGACCGTGCTGCCGATCGCCAACCATACGGAGACGCCGCAGGCGGGCCAGCGCGCGGCGGCGATCGCGCAGGGCCTGCTGCGCGCCTACGGCTACGCGAACCTCACGCCGTATGCGGGCGGCGGCGACGACGAAACCCTGTTCGACCCGGCCAAGCCCGACGCGCAGCAGAACGCGCTCAACTGGGCGCGCCAGCAGAACATCCGTTATGCGCTCAGCGGCGCGGTCACGGAATGGCGCTACAAGGTCGGCGTCGACGGCGAACCGGCCGTCGGCCTGAGCTTCGACGTGATCGACGTGGCGTCGGGCAAGATCGTGTGGACCGGCACGGGCAGCCGCACCGGCTGGAGCCGCGATGCATTGTCGGGGGTCGCGCAGAAGCTGGAGCGGGACCTGCTCGCGCCGCTCGCGCGCGCGCAGTGACGCCCGCCGTCGTCATCAATCCTGGAGCGCGCGCACGATCGCGATGAATACGCAGGCATCGGACAACCCCCGCGGCGCGGCGCGCCGGCCACGCACCGCGCGCGCGACCGGCGCGACCGGCTGGTGGAGCCGGATCATCGCGCCGCCCGCCGGATCGGCGCGCCATCGCGCGGTGACCGCGCTCGAAACCGTCGTGCTCACGCTGGTCGCGATCGCGGCGTGCCGGGCGCTGTCGCACGACGATCCGCTGCTGGTCGGCAGCGGCTTCGGCTGGATCTGGCTCGTGCCGGTGCTCGTCGCGCTGCGCTACGGCTCGGCGGCCGGCGTGCTGTCGGGCCTGCTGCTGCTCGCCGCGTGGCACGTGCTGTACGCGGCCGCGCCGCCCGCGGTCGGCGCGCTGGGGGCGCTGGGCGCACTCGCGCCGACGCGGCGCTTCCCGCTCGGCTTTTTCTTCGGCGGGTTCTTCCTGACGCTGCTGGCCGGCCAGTTCGGCGACATCTGGCTGAACCGCCTGCGCCAGAGCCGGATCGCCAACGATTACCTGGCCGAGCGCCTTGCGATCCTGACGCGCGAGCAGTTCATGCTGCGGCTCTCGCATGAACGGCTGGAACAGGACCTGCTGAGCCGGCCCGCGCCGCTGCGCGATGCGCTCGCGCGGCTGCGCACGCTGGTGCTCGCGCAGGAGCCGAGCGACGCGGAGCAGGGCGAGGTCGCGCTGCGCGGCGCGCAGGCGTTTCTCGAAGCGGCCGCGCAGGCGACCCAGCTGGAGGTCGCGAGCGTGCATGCCTGGCGCGCGGGCGCGCCGGCGAGCGAAGCGGCCGCGTCGATCGGCCGGCCCGCGCCGCTCGATCCGCGCGATCCGCTGCTGCGCGAGGCGCTGGAGGCGCGCACGCTCGTCCACGTGGCGGGCGCGGCCGAGCAGGTCGCGGCGGCGAGCCGCTATCTCGCGTGCGTGCCGCTCGTCGACGCCCGAGGCGAGATGGCGGGCGTGGTCGCGATCGAACGGATGCCGTTCCTCGCGCTGACGCGCGACAACCTGCAATTCCTGCTCGTGCTGTGCCATTTCTACGCGGACGGCGTTCGCCATGCGACGGTCACGCGCGACATGCTCGCGGCGTTTCCGGCCTGCCCGCACGGTTTCGCGCTCGACTACGCGCGGCTCGTGCACCTGCGGCGCGCGACCCATGTCGAATCGTCGATCGTCATGCTGGTGTTCGACAGCGACGCGCGCAGCACCGCGTGGTACGAACACGTGCTGCGCATGCGGCGCTCGCGCGATGC
>NZ_JAAGNW010000290.1:2680-6383 GCF_010645215.1 Burkholderia multivorans
ATCGAGAACAGCCTGCAGGCGCAATTCGGCGTCACGTTCGAAACCGCGCACGTCGCGGTCTATTCGATGCGCGTGCCGGTCGACGAACCGATCGCCGTGCTGCACGACCTGCTGGAGCGAAGCGGTGTCGGCGCCTGACGCGATGCGGCCGGCAGGCGAGGCCGGCACGCCGGCGCGGCGCCCGCGCGCGGCATGGCTGCTCGGGCTCGCGGGCGTGGCGTTGCAGGTGGCCGGATTCGTGCTCGCGGCGCGCGGCCTCGCCGATCCGTCCGTGCAGGCGCTGGGCGGGCTGCCCGCGCCCGCAATGTTGAGCGCGGCGGCGGCGCGCGCGAACACGGGCGCACTGCTCGTGTGCGTGGCGGTCGAGGCGCTCGGCGCGGCGTGCGTGGCGCTCGGCTGCGCATGGTGGCTGGCGGCGCGCGCGCGGCCGGTGGGGCGCGGCGGGCTCGCCTTGCTGTGGGGCCTGAATTTCGCGCTGCCGATCGGCGGGCTGGTCTGCACGCTCGGCGCGCGCGCGCTGGCCGCGCTGTTCCCGGACAACAACGCGCACCTGCCGGTGGTGCGCGTCGACGAACCGGCGTTCACCGAATACCTGCTCGGCGCGGTGTCGTACGGGCGCGGCGCGCGCCTCAAGGCCGAACTGCGCAACGCCGACGCGAGCACCGATTTCCGCATGACCGCGCTGCTCGCGATGCAGGCGCTGCCGGCGCGGACCGTGTCGCCGGTCTTGCAGGAGATGCTCGCCGATCCGCTCGACGACATCCGGCTGCTCGCCTACGGCAGCCTGGAGAACAAGGAGAAGGCGCTGACCCAGAAGATCCTCGCCGAGCGCGCGAAGCGCGCCGCCGCGCAGGCCCTGCCGGCGAGCGAGCGCGCGCGCGTCGACAAGGCGCTCGCCGAGCTGTACAGCGAACTGATCTACCAGCAGCTGGTGACGGGCGACGTGCATGAACACGCGATCGAGCAGGCGGACTACTTCGCGATCTCGGCGTTGACGCTGACGCCGCACGATGCCGCGCTGTGGCGGCTGCGCGGCCGGCTCGCGCTTGCGCGCCGCGACCTCGACGCGGCGGACCAGATGCTGGGGAATGCGATCGCCTGCGGCTTTCCGCGCGATCGGCTGGTGCCGTACCTGGCCGAGTCCGCCTACTGGCGGCGCGATTTCAGCGGCGTGCGCCGCCTGCTCGGCGAACTCGACCGGCGCACCATCACGCCGGTGCTGCAGGCGACGCTCGACTGCTGGGCGACGCCCGTGCCGCCCGCTTCCCACGCCAACCGCTCATGAGGGCCGCCATGCCGAATGCCGTCTCGTCCGGACTGCCGCGCGCCGCGTCGGCGGATGTCCTGTTGCTGCTGGAAGGCACGTTCCCGTATGTCAGCGGCGGCGTGTCGAGCTGGGTGAACCAGATCGTCCGCGCGTTCCCCGAGCTGCGCTTCGCGCTGTGCTTCCTCGGCAGCCGCGAGCAGGACTATGCCGGCATGCAGTACGCGTTGCCGGACAACGTCGTCCATCTGGAAACGCACTACCTCTACGACTTCGCGCCGCCGCCGCTCGTCAAGCCGATGCGCGGCGATCCCGACGCGTTCGCGCGCTCGGCGCAGCTGCACGACAGCCTGCGCAACCCCGCGATGCGCGACCTGAGCGCGCGCATGCTCAAGGACATGCTGACCGACCTGCGCCCGGGCGGTGCGCTCAGCGAGGACGCGTTCCTTCATTCGAAGGAAGCATGGCAGTACCTGACCGACCAGTACCGCCAGTTCTGCACCGATCCGTCGTTCGTCGATTACTTCTGGACCGTGCGTATCATGCACAAGCCCCTGTGGCAGCTTGCGCGGATCGTCGAGCAGCTGCCCGCCGTGCGCGTGCTGCATACCGTGTCGACCGGCTACGCGGGCTTCCTGGGCGCGCTCGCGCATTACCGGCAGGGGCGGCCGCTGCTCGTGTCCGAACACGGGATCTACACGAAGGAACGCAAGATCGACCTGTTCCAGAGCGAATGGATCCGCGACAACCGCAGCCTGTTCGAGCGCGACGTATCGCAGGTCGCGTACTTCCGCGACCTGTGGGTGCGCTTTTTCCAGTCGCTCGGACGCGTGTGCTACGACGCGGCGCACGACATCGTCGCGCTCTACGAGGGCAACCGGCAGCGCCAGATCGCCGACGGTGCGCCGGCCGCGCGCACCGCGACGATCCCGAACGGCGTGAACCTGCCGCGCCTCGCGCCGTTGCGCGCGCAACGCGCGGCGACGGTACCGAAGACGCTGTGCCTGATCGGACGCGTGGTGCCGATCAAGGACATCAAGACCTTCATTCGCGCGATGCTGACCGTGCTGCGCCGCATGCCCGACGCCGAGGCCTGGATCGCCGGACCGGAGGACGAGGATCTGGCCTATGCGCAGGAATGCCGCGCGCTGGTCGAGAGCCTGGGGCTGAAGGACAAGGTGCGTTTCCTCGGCTTCCAGAAGATCGACGAACTGCTGCCGAAATGCGGGCTGCTGGTGCTGAGTTCGATTTCCGAGGCGTTGCCGCTCGTCGTGCTCGAAGGCTTCGCGGCCGGCGTGCCGTCGGTGACGACCGACGTCGGCTCGTGCCGGCAGCTGATCGAAGGCGCGCCGGGCGAGGACGCGGCGCTCGGCGCGGCCGGGCGCGTCGTGCAGATCGCCGATCCGCGCGCGCTGGCCGAAGCCGCGCTCGACCTGTTCGACGACGCGAACTGGCATGCCGCGCAGCGCGCCGGCATTGCGCGGGTCGAACGTTATTACACGCAGGAGCAGATGGTGGGGTCCTACCGGACGCTCTATCGGCGCCTGGCTGCCGCCGACGACGCGACCGGGGCCGACGCGACCCGAGCCGCGCCTGCGCACGGCTGATCGCACGGGAGCCGCCGACATGGCCGGAATCGGATTCGAACTGCGCAAGATGCTCCGTCGCAATACGCTGACGGGGCTGATGCAGGCCTATGCGTATGCGGGGCTGATCGGCGCGGGGCCGTGGGTGCTGTCGATCGTCGGGATCCTGCTGATCGGCGTGCTGAGCCTGCCGTTCGTGCTGCCGACGGGGCTCATCACGCAGTTCCAGGTCTCGGTGACCTACCTGATCGCGGTGTCGCTCGTGCTGACCGGACCGCTGCAGCTGGCCTACACGCGCTTCACCTCGGACCGCCTGTTCGAGGAGCAGCGCGATCTCATCCTGTCGAATTTCCACGGCGTGATGGCGGTGGTCACGCTCGGTTCGGTCGCGCTCGGCGCGCTTGCTTCGCTGACCCTGTTCCGCGCGCAGACGCCCGGCTACCGGATGCTGATGCTCGCGGGCTTCGTCGTGATGGGCAACATCTGGATCGCGACGATCTTCCTGTCGGGGATGAAGCGCTACCTGTCGATCATCGTCGTGTTCCTGATCGGCTACACGGCCACCACGGTCAGCGCGCTGGCGCTCAACCGCTACGGCCTGAACGGCCTGCTGGCGGGCTTCGTGTTCGGCCAGACGCTGCTGCTCTGCGGCCTGCTCGCGCTGATCTACCGCGACTATCGCAGCGCCGGCTTCATCTCGTTCGAGATGTTCTCGAAGCGCTACCGCTATCCGTCGCTGATGCTGATCGGCCTGCTGTACAACCTCGGCATCTGGATCGACAAGTTCATGTTCTGGTACGCGCCGGGCACCGGGCAGCCGGTGATCGGGCCGCTGCACGCATCGCTGATCTAC
>NZ_JAAGNW010000291.1:0-2626 GCF_010645215.1 Burkholderia multivorans
CGCGGCCTCGTCAGATGAAGAAATCCGCGTTCTCGCGGCCGAGCATCACCGCACCGAGATTCTGGCCGAAGCGGTCGACGTTGTTCGCGTAGTGCGCACGGGCCGCATGCAGGTCGAGGAAGCGGCGCACCAGCGGGTGGCGATGATAGATGCCGTTGCCGCCCGCGTAGCGCAGCAGCGTGTTGGCGGCCTGTGCGCAGTGCTCGGCGACCTGCGCGGCCTGATAGCGGAAATGCACGCGGCGCTCGATCGATACGGCCGGGCCGCCGCTGACCGACGCCATCAGCTCCGCGAAGTTGCGCCGCAACAGCACCTGCATCTCGTCGATCGCGACGGCCGCATTCGCGCATGCATTCTGTGCGCCCGGATCGTCGGCCGTCTTCGCGCCGCTGTTGGTCGAGACGCGTGTCGCCGCATCGGCGACGAACGCGTCGAGCGCGCCCTGCAACGCGCCGATGCACGACGTGCACACCGCCCGCACGAAAATCTGCGCAAACGGCAGCCGGTACAGCGGCGCGTCGTTGACGGCGAGGCCCGGGCTCGTCCCCTTCATCCCGTCGATCGCCTTGTGCGTACGATAGGCGGGTACGAATGCATCCTCGACCACGATGTCGTGGCTGCCCGTCGCGCGCAGGCCGAGCACATCCCAGTTCTGCTCGATCCGGTAGTCGGCCTTCGGCAGCAGGAAAGTACGGTATTCAAGCGGCTCGCCCTCCTTCTCGGGCGGCGTCAGCGCGCCGAGGAACACCCATTCGCACAGCTCGCTGCCGCTCGAGAACTTCCAGTGGCCGGACAGCCTGAACCCGCCGTCGACGGGCGTCACGCGGCCGACCGGCATGTAGGTCGACGCGATCAGCGTGGCCGGATCGTCGCCCCAGACATCCTGCTGTGCGCGCGGATCGAACAGCGCGAGCTGCCAGTTGTGCACGCCGACGACGCCGTACACCCACGCCGTCGACATGCAGCCGCGCGCGAGCCGCATCTGGATGTCGAAGAAGACCTGCGGATCGAGTTCGTCGCCGCCGTAACGCTTCGGTTGCAGCACCTTGAAGAAGCCGGCGGCCTGGAGGTCGGCGATCGTCTCGGCGGGCAGGCGCCCCTGTGCTTCGGCCTGCGCGGCGCGGCCGGCCAGCACCGGCGCCAGCGCATCGGCGCGCGCGGTCAGCACGGCAGCCAGTGCGTTCGAATCGTTGTCGCGATGCACGGATGTCTCCTGTTGCGGTTGGACCGACGGTCGAGGTCGAGGCCGCCCCGGGCGGGACGGCCCGGCGCGTCACGCGTACGCGCGCTGGTCTTTGCGGGCGAAGAACGGAATCACGTGTTCGCCGATATTGCGGATGGTTTCCATCTGCGCTTCGTGCGGCACCGTGCCCATCTGGCACAGGAACAGCACCTCGTCGACGCCGGCTTCCTGCAGGCGACCGACGTAGCCGATGCAGTCGTCCACCGTGCCGTATGCGTGATTCGGGTTCATCAACGCGAGCGCCGGATCGGCGAAGTTCACGACCACCTCCTCCGACGCGAAGCGCGAGCGGATCACCATCTCGCCCGTGTCGGCCCGCACCAGATCGTCGCCCCAGGTCGCCGGATCGGGACGCTCGCCGCCCGTATACCAGTACGCGAGCGATTCCATGAAATAGCGCTGGCCGCGAATGCCGATCTTGCGCGCCTGCTGGCCATCCGTGAGCACGATGGTCGGGCACAGCGCGGCCAGATGCTGGGTCGGGCGGAAGCCGACCTGATCTTCGGGCCGGCGGCTCGCCCACGCTTCGCGGTAGACCACGTTCTTCTTCGCGACCTCGTCGGGGCCGCCGAAGCCGAGCACGAGCGCGCCCATGCCGCGCTCGCCCGCGCGCCGCAGCGTGTCCGTGTTGGTGCAGGCGAGATACATCGGCGGATGCGGATCCTGGAACGGCTTCGGGTGGATCGGGCGCTTCGGGATCTTGATGTAGGCGCCGTCGTGTTCGATCTCGTCCTGCACGAACATCTTCGGCACGAGGTACATCGATTCGTCGATCATCGGCTGCAACTGGTCCAGCTCGTAGCCGAACGCACCCGCCTCCTGCTGGCTGCCGCCCTTGCCGACGCCGAAATGCACGCGGCCGCCCGACAGGATGTCGAGCAGCGCGACCCGCTCGGCCACCTTGATCGGATGATTCATCGCGGGCGGCAGGCACACGACGCCGTGGCCGAGACCGATGCGCGTCGTGCGCCCGGCCAGGTACGCGAGGAAGGTTTCCGGCGCGCTCATGTGCGCGTAGTGGGTCAACGACGTGTGCTCGACGCACCAGATCGTGTCGAAGCCGACCTGCTCGGCGAGCAGCGCCTGTTCGACCGTCTCCTTGAATACGCGATGGTCGCCTTCGCGCGAGGCATCGGTCGTCTGGGCTTCGTAGATGAGGGAAAACTTCATTGCGTGCGTCTCCAGGTAGGATGGGCGGGGCGCGCGGCGCGCCCGCTCGATGCGGACGAATGGGACATTCCACGGATGGGAGTGTCGGCGCGCGGGCCTGGGCCGGCATCGTCTGTTTGGAGTAAGGGGACGCATGCAGGGACAGAGGGCTTTCCCCCTCGTCCGCTTGGATCGCGCGACGGAATGAACGGTGCGCCAGCATCGATCGGCGGC
>NZ_JAAGNW010000291.1:2636-4857 GCF_010645215.1 Burkholderia multivorans
ATGAAGGTTTCGATGCTGCTGTATCCGGTCGACGACATCGACACGGCGCTTCCCCTGTTCGTCGACGCTCTGGGTCTGAGCGTGAAGTTTCGCGACGGCGACCGCTATTGCGCGCTCGACGGCGGCCCGCTCACGATCGCGCTGGTGGCCGGCGCGGAGCGCATCGTCGAGCGCACGGCGCTGACGCTGCGCGTCGACGATGGAGACGATCTGGAACAGGCCGTCGCGCGGATCGTCGAGGCCGGCGGATCGGTGCGCGTGCCCGTGCAGGCAGGGCCGCACGAAGCCCGCGCGGTGCTGGAGGATCGCAACGGCGCGTTGCTCGTGATTGCGCAGAAGCGCAGCGCTTGAGCGCGAAAGAGTGCGGCCGTGGCGAACGCGGGCGCAGCAAAGACCTAAGCGAGCCGGTCGAGTTCGCGCAGGTCGTGCTCGAGCGCGGGCGTCAGGGTGGTGCGCAGGTGATCGAGGAAGGTCCGGATCTTCGCGTCCAGATAGCGCCGCGTCGCGTACACCGCGTAGACGCTCAGCGTGTGCAGCCGGTAGTTGGGCAGCACGCGGATCAGGCGGCCCGCGCGAATGTCGTCGATCGCGCTGTACAACGCGATCGAGCCGATGCCGCGCCCGGCGCGCACCGCGACGGCCAGCGCATCCGGCACGTTCACCTGGAACGGCCCGTTCGGCAGTTCGTACAGCATGTCCTCGCCGTCGTTGCGTTCGAGCCGCCATTCGCCGCCGGGCGACGCCGGCGTATCGAGACGCAGGCATACGTGCTTCGGCAGATCCTCGGGCGAGGTCGGCGTGCCGTGGCGCGCCAGATATTCGCGCGAGGCGACCAGCACGCTGCAACTGGTCCCGCAGGTCTGCGCGACATAACCCGAGTCGGGCAACTGCGACGCCGACACGATCGAGACGTCGTAGCCCTCTTCGATCAGGTTCGGCATCCGCTGCGCGAGCGTCAGCTCGACCGAGACGTCGGGATTGTCCTCCTGGTAGCGCACGATCGCCGACACCACGTGGCTTTGCCCGAGCCCCGTCATCGCATGGATGCGCAGCTTCCCGCTCGGCCGCAGCAGCGCGTTGCGCGCCTCGGCGTTCGCGTAGTCGATCTCGGCCAGGATCGACTTGGCCCGCTCGAAGTAGCGCTGGCCGCTCTCGGTCAAGCCGAGATGCCGCGTGGTCCGATGCAGCAGACGGGTCTGCACGTGCGCTTCGAGGTTCGAGACCGCGCGCGACACCTGGGCGGTGGTCGCATCGATCTCCTTCGCCACCGCGGTGAAACTGCCGGCTTCGACGACGCGCACGAACAGGCGCATGTTTTCGAGCATGTCCATGGATTAAGCTGAGGAATCAAGTGGGGAAAGCGGCGCGCGCAGCGCGGCCTGGGGACGGAATCGCCGAGCGCATGCCGGGGCCGGGGTGCGGGCACGGGCGGAAAATAGGCATCGGGGGCGGCAATTCATCAATTTGTAAAAATCGGTAGGGCGGAATTGTACGCCGATGCGGGTCGGAACGCTCGCCCTCAGGCCGCCCGGCCCTTCTCCCCGCATCGTTTCGGCACCCGAACGGCGCGCCGATCGAAGGTCGTCGCGAACCGAGCCGCGGCGAGGTATATCACAATCACATATAATTCGCGCTTCCTGCGGCTCGTCCGCGCCTCATCGTCAGCCGACCGTCAGCCTTGTCTCGCTCCTCTTTTGCTCCGCATCGTTTTCAACGCTGGCTGCGCGGCTTCGCGCCGACGCCGGTCACGCTCAGCCGGCGCGAACGCCTGCGCTCGTGTGCCGGCGCGTTCATCGGCCTCGCCTGCGTCGGTCTCCTGATGCGCTGGCTGCCCGGCATCCCGAGCAGCGTGCCCTTGCTCGTCGCACCGATGGGCGCCTCCGCTGTGCTGCTGTTCGCCGTACCCGCCAGCCCGCTCGCGCAACCCTGGTCGATCATCGGCGGCAATCTGGTCGCGGCGCTGGTGGGCGTCGCTTGCGCGCGCTGGATCGGTGATCCCATCGCGGCGGCAGCACTTGCGGTCGCCGTCGCGATCGGCGCGATGTTCGCATTGCGCTGCGTGCATCCGCCGTCCGGCGCCGTCGCGCTGACTGCCGTATTGGGCGGCCCCGCCGTGCATGCGCTCGGCTTTCGCTTCGTGCTCGAACCGATCGCATTGCAGTCGGCCGTGCTGCTGTGCGCGGCGCTCCTCTATCACGCGCTCACCGGCCATCGCTATCCT
>NZ_JAAGNW010000291.1:4867-6271 GCF_010645215.1 Burkholderia multivorans
GATGCCCGGCACGAAGATGACCGGGATCACATGCCGCGGCGGCATCACGCCCTGCCCCGGCAGGCGCCGCGTTCACCCGGGCCGACCTCCATGCGGTCCTGCAACGCCGCACCGAGTGGATCGATGCCGCGCCCGAAGATCTGGAGGCGCTGCTGCGCGACGTCGAACTGCAGGCGTACGCCCGCACGTTCAGCCAACTGTCGTGTGCCGACGTCATGTCGCGCCCTGCGCTCGGCATCGCTGCCGATACGTCCGCGGCCGCCGCGCTGAAGCTGTTGAACCGGCATCGCATCAAGGCGCTGCCGGTGATCGATGCGGCTCACCGGGTAATCGGGATCGTGACGCGCGCCGATCTGTCGAGGCCCGCTGCGCGCGGTGCATCCGGCTCGACGTCCGGGCTGTTCGGCATGCGCAAGCGGCCCGCGCCGGCCGCCCGCGACGTCATGAGCCGCCCCGTGCGCACCATGCCGCTCGCCACGCCGATCGCCGAACTCGTGCCGCTGTTCTCGGATCAGGGCCACCATCACATTCCGATCGTGGATACCGAGCAGCGCCTCGCGGGAATCGTGACCCCGGCCGACCTGATTACCGGCCTGTACCGCCAGACGCAGCTCAGACCTGCTGCCTGAGAAGCGGCCACGAAGGCGAGCGGACGCCGGTTTTTTGATCTTCCAACGGATATTCGGGCCGATTGTCGCGCGGTGATTACGTCGCTCAGGGATCCAGCACGCCGCCCGACCACCCCGCCGACACACGCGTGCCCGTCAGCTTCGCCACGACCTCGCCCTGCGCGACCAGCCGTTCGCGGCTGCGTGTGACGATACGCCCCGCCTGCGGCGCGACCAACACGTGCTCGCTGCCGGGCTCACCGGGATGGGCGACGATGCATGCGATGCGGCCGCCGGCTTCGACCGTCGCGCCCAGTTCGCGTTCATGGACGAGTACGCCCGATACCGGCGCGATCACGGTTTCCATGTGCGCGATCGGCACGGCCTCGCCCCGCCAGTCGCCGGCGCCGGCGCCGACGACTGGCGGCTCGGCGATCGCGCCGCGTCCGCGCAGAAACGCCAGAAGGCCGTCGGCGTCGCGATTTGCGAGCGCATCGGACACGTCGGACTGACCGCGCAGCTCGACCGTGGCGACGAGCCGGTCGCGCATCCCGCCCTCGCGCGCCCAGTGCGCGGCGACCGCCCCTTCGAACGCGCCTTCGTCGTCCCGGTCCCACAGGATCGCGAGGTCGGCCCCGAGCGACGCGGCGAGATCGCGGCCGGCCGGCCACAGGCTGCGATGCAGGTAGACGTAGGGCAACGCCTCCGAATCGGTATGGAGGTCGAGCACGATGTCGGCCTCGCACGCGGCGCCGAGCAGCGCGCGCTGCCACGCGGCGAATGTCGTGGCAGTCCG
>NZ_JAAGNW010000292.1 GCF_010645215.1 Burkholderia multivorans
CGGTTTATTGCTGGCCACGCGGCTCGGCAACCAGTTGGGGCGCTCGGGTCGGGCCTCGGTCACGCTGATCGACAAGAGTCCCACGCATATCTGGAAGCCCATGCTGCACACGATCGCAGCCGGCACGCGCGATATCCAGCAGCAGCAGGTCGTGTTCCTCGCACATGCCAGCGAACACGGTTTCGCCTACCAGCCCGGCGAACTGTGCGGCCTCGATCGCGAGCGGCGCGAAATCCAGCTCGCCGACCTGCATACCCCCGACGGCGAACTGATCCTCGGCGCGCGCAGCCTCGGCTACGACGTGCTCATCCTCGCCATCGGTAGTCATGCGAACGATTTCGGCACGCCCGGGGTGCGCGAGCACTGCTATTTCATCGACAGCCAGTCCGAAGCCGAAACCTTCAATGTCGCATTGCGCACGCGCATCTTCCGCAGCGTCGTCGAAGACGAGCCGTTGCGCGTCGCGATCGTCGGCGGCGGCGCGACCGGCGTCGAGCTTGCGGCGGAACTGAGCCGTCTGCTCGAACTCGCCGCGAGCTACGGCGATCCGGGCGCACGCGAGCGCCTCGACCTCACCCTGCTGGAAAGCGGCCCGCGCATCCTGGCCGCGTTTCCGCCCGAGATCTCCGCGTCGGCCGAACAGCAACTCCGCCACATCGGGTTCCGGGTGCTGACCTCCACGCGCGTCACCTCCGCCGACGCGGGCGGTTTTCACTACGGCGACGACGGTTTCGCGCCCGCCAACCTGATGGTGTGGGCGGCCGGCGTCAAGGGCGCGGATTTCGCGAATGGTCTCGGCGGCCTCGCGAGCACGCGTACGAACCAGATCCTGATCCGGCCGACGCTGCAGGCGCAGGACGACGACGCGATCTTCGCGCTCGGCGACGCGTCGAGCCTGACGCCCGACGGCGCCGAACGCCCGCTCGCGCCGACCGCGCAAGTTGCAACGCAGCAGGCCGAATTCCTCGCCAAGCATCTGCCCGCCTGGCTCGACGGCCGGCCGCTGCCCGACTTCGCGTTTCACGATTTCGGCTCGCTCGTGTCGATCAGCGACTACAACGCCTTCGGCACGCTCGGCCGCTTCGGCTTCTTCCGCGGCGCCTTCATCAAGGGCCGCTTTGCCCAGTTGAGCCACGCGATGCTCTATCGCCGCCACCAGCAGGCGCTGCACGGGTTCCCCAAGGCCACGCTGCTGTGGACCGCCGAGCGGATCAACGGCTGGGTGCAACCGAAGATCCGGCTGACCTGAGCGGCGAGCCGGCCAGGTCCGGGGCGGGGTCTCGTTCGCGTCGGACCGTCGGGCGGCGCGCGGGCGCGCGGGCCGTGCGGGTCGGGCGTTGTATCGAAGTCCCACCGCATGCAGCCGGCGCGTCCGGATCAGCGCTTCTCCACCTCGCTTAATGCTCGCGGCCCGATCACCTGCTCACTTCGGCAGCCCCTTGGCCAGATTCGAGATCAGTGACGTCGCCGGTCCGAGCGTGCCCACGCCGCGCGTGCCGGCATTCGTCGTGGTTCCCGCACCCCCGACCAGCACCGTGATTGTCTGAGTCGCGTCGCCGCGTGCGGTCCCCGGCAAGGGCACCGCGCCCACGCCGTCAAGCGGGCCGGCAGACTTCGCGAGCCCCGTCGCGCGTCCGCTCCCACCGGTCGGTCGCCCAAGCAGCCCCCCCGCCTCTCCCCATATTTCCGTCAGCGATCCGATCACGCCATGCAGCGTGGCAAGCGGATTGATCGGCATGACCGGGTTCACCGGCGGAGTCGCCAGGACCTCGATGAGCTGGTTCACCACCTTGCCGACCGGCGCGAGCGGATTGCCTCCTGCCCCGTTCCCTGCGGCCGGCGTCGGGAACCCGAACACCGTCACCCCCAGACCCGGCACCACTCTTGCACTGTCTTCGTTCGCCCCCGCCCGGGCATTCACGCTCGCCGCCAGCGCGAATCCCGTCAGAGCGGCCAGCACCAGATGCCTCCGTTTGAAGACGCGTTCCATGTTTGACCTTTTTGTGGTTGCGCCGCAGATCCGGCCCGGAGGATGTTGCAGGGAAAGTGCCAGGCCATCAGGCTCAGGCGGCGAGAATTTAAATTCCAACAATCACATTCAATAAAAATTAGATGCCGAAAAATCGGCAATTCGTGCACGAAAAATTCACCCGGGCCCGAGCGTTACCCCTCGTTTCGATGCGTAACACCGCGACCCGTGACATTCCGCCCCCGATCTCTGGCCACGACGCACGCGGGCCGCCTTGCCCCCCGGATGCGACACGACAACGCACTCGTTAACATTTTTACGATCATGTCGATCGTTAATTTTTCACTTCGATAACCGATTAACCACCACCAAAAGATAATTCCCCGCAACCTTCAGACTTAATCCCCTCCCCAACGCCGCCCGTCCGTGCCGGGCCGGCCTCCCCGGAAATAGACCTCCATCAAATCATTTTTGGCAAACCATTAAGAATTGTTAAAAGCAGCCGTTACCCACATCCATGAGCCTCGCCGATGCAAGACCAAATCCGGCGGGGACACGGGAAAGATCCGTTGGATGTGTCGGAGTGCGAATTAATACGAGGACGCTTCCGGCTCGCCGATGCCATCGGATCCCGCCCGCCTTAACCGTGGGATAGCGGTTTCGAACCATAGGACCGAGAGCCAACATGAGAGTCAAACGTTTCAACCTCCCCCCCGCACGGCTCAGCCAGACGCGTACGCTCGCAGGCATCCTTTCCGTTTCCCTACTGATTCCTCTCGCCGGTTGCGGCGGCGGCGGCGGCGGTGATGGCACCCCGTCCCCCACGCCGTCGACCGCGACCCCGACCAGCCCGACCCCGACTACGCCGACGCCGACCACGCCGACGTCGTCGAATTCGAATGCGTCCTGCGCCGCCCAGACCTCGTCGTCCGCGTCGTCGAGCACGACGCCCGGCACCGCCGCGCAGGATGTGCCGGTCGACCACATGATCGTCAAGCTGCAGCCGACCACCGTGTCGTCGGCTTCCGGGGCCCGCATCATGGCGGCGAGCGTCAGCGATCCGGCCCGCGTCGGCGCCGTGATCCAGCGCGTGATGAGCAACTGGAACGCGCCGAGCGCACAGAACAGCCAGGCGCGCAATTACGCGGCCAGCGTCGCGCAGCCGGCTGCCGTGCAGATGGAGCGCACGCTGTCGGACGGCTCCTCGCTGCTGTCGCTCGGCGGCCGGATGGCCGCCGCCGACGCGACCGCGCTCGCGCAAGCCTTCGCAGCCGATCCCGACGTCGCCTATGCGGAACCGGATCGCCGCGTGTTCACGCGGACCTTGCCGACCGATCCGTTGCTCTCGCAACAATGGAACCTGACCGACCCGTCCGTCGGCATCGACCTCCCGCCCGCCTGGAACCTGACCACGGGCGCACCCGGCCTCGTGACGGCCGTGCTCGACACCGGCTACCGCCCGCATCCGGACATCACGCCGAACCTGCTGCCCGGCTACAGCTTCATCACGAGCGTTGCAACCAGCAACAACGGCCAGGGCCGCGGCCCGGACGCCACCGATCCGGGCGACTGGGTCACCCAGGCTGAAATCAGCGATTCGACCGGTCCGTTCTACAACTGCGAATCGGCGCCGAACAACAGCAGCTGGCACGGCACCAAGGTGGCCGGCATCATCGGCGCGTCGGCCAACAACGGCATCGGCATCGCCGGCGTGAACTGGAACAGCCAGATCCTGCCCGTGCGCGTGCTCGGCAAGTGCGGCGGCGCCACCAGCGACATTGCGGACGCCATGCGCTGGGCAGCCGGGATTCCGGTCGCCGGCGTGCCGAACAACACGCATCCGGCCAAGGTCATCAACCTGAGCCTCGGCGGCACCGGGCCGTGCGGCGACACCTTCCAGCAGGCGATCAACGACGTCAATGCGGTCGGCGTGAGCGTCGTGGTCGCGGCCGGCAACAACGGCCAGTCGACCTCGCAGGATCGCCCCGCGAACTGCAAGGGCGTGATCGCGGTCGCCGCGACCGACAACACCGGCCGTCGCGCGTGGTACAGCAACTTCGGTTCGGAGATCACCCTGAGCGCGCCGGGCTCGGTCATCCTGTCGACCTCGAACACGGGCACCACCACGCCGGTGGCGGACACCTACGCGACCGACAGCGGCACGAGCCTCGCCGCGCCGCAGGTGGCGGGCGTGATCTCGCTGATGCTGTCGATCAATCCGAACCTGACGCCCGCGCAGATCGCGCAGAAGCTCGCGGCCACGGCCCGTCCGTCGCCCGTCGCCGCAACCGCGACGTGCAGCGCCTTGCCGCCGGGCGCGGGGATCCTCGACGCGAAAGCCGCGGTGACCGCTGCGACGTCGAACTGAGCAGGACGCGTGGTGCGGCGATTCCGGCACGGGGTCGCCGCGTCATGCTTGTGAGATGAAAGAACGGCGGCGGCGCATGATACGCCGCCGTTTTTGCGTCGAGAGGCTGCTGCATGACCGGCGACCGACGCAACACCGCGCTCATCGGCCCGAAGGCACGCCCCTGACAGCGCGCCCGCCGCCCCTGCTCACGCCGCGCACGCCATCCGGATCCGCTCGCGCAGCCAGCGATGCGCGGCATCGTGCTCGACGCGCGGATGCCACATCATCGACACCGTGACACCCTCGGTCTCGACCGGCAGCTCGAACGTATGCAGGCCGTCCCGGCCCTGACGAGTTTGCCGCCCCGGCACGCAGGCGACGAACGAACCGCCGCGGGCCAACGCCAGCGCGGCCGGAAAACTCGATACGAGCGCCGCGATCCGGCGGGCCTGTCCCGCCGCGCGCAACGCCTGGTCGATCGGGCCGTCCACGACGCCCCGGCGCGACACGACCACGTGCGGATACCGGACGAAGGCCTCGGCGTCCACCCGGCTCAGGCCGGCCAGCGGATGGGCCGCCGCCACGACGCCGACGAAGCGGTCCCGCAGCAGCGTCTGCACGCGAATCTCGGGCCCGCTCGCACCCAGCACCCCGATCTCGATATCGGCCCGCTCCTCGCGCAGCGCCGTCGCGTCCTTGTGCGACTGCGCGACGAACCTCAGCCGCGCGCATGGGGCCGCGTCCGCCACCGACGAGACCAGCGACGCGCCGAATTCCGCGACGAAGCCCTCGTTGCAACGCACCGTGAAAGTGCGCTCCAACGTATCGAGGTCCGGCAGCACCGGCGGCGCGACGAGCGCGAGCGCGTCGTCCAGCATCGCGCGCACCCGCTCGTGCAGGTCGAGCGCACGCGGCGTCGGCACGAATACGCGGCCGGCCCGCACCAGAACCGGATCGCCCAGTACGTCGCGCACCCGGCCCAGCGTGCGGCTCATCGCCGATTCGCTCACATGCATCCGGCGCGCGGCGCCCACCACGCTGCGCTCCTCCACGAGCACGCTGAAAGCCTTCAGCAGGTTCAGGTCGACGGACATCCACGAGGGGCGTTTCATGGCAGGCGTTTGGCGCAGGCTAGGGTTCGCTATTGTGCACTGTACCGCCGTGTCGGCGCGGCGCGACACTGCTTGCCTGTTCAACGACAGCGGCCCGCCGGTCGCGCTACCCATGTCTCTCGCATCCTCATCCCCCACCTCGCCCGACGATTTCACGCGCTTCATGCTCGACTGCTGGCGGGCGCATACGAAGCAGCCCGAGACCGTCCGCGCGCAGATCCGGCATCGTGTCGATACGGGCGCGCACGTGTCGCAGTTGCCCGAGCTGTCCGCGCTCGCGTGCCGCGTCGACGGCGAGCACCTCGGCGACTGGGCCGCCGGCGACGACTACTACCGGCGTCTGTACCTGCGATTCCCTTCCCTCCCGCCGGAACTGCGACATCGCCTGGCGCGCCAGCACGCGGTCCTGCGGAAGGCGCGGGATCCCGGCCGCGATCTGCCTGCATTCAATGCGGCAGACCGTTTTCACGTCACGGCCCTCGCGTTGCCGGCGGCTGCCCTGCAGGTCGGCCCGGATGCGGGCGGGACGCTGTTGTCGCTCGCACTCGAACAACTCGACCGCGTGGACGCCAATGCCATGCCGCACCGGCTCCTCGCGATCGTCACCGCGAATCTCGCGTGCGACCTGCTCGAACGCTACGCGCTGGACGACGACATGAAGCAGTTGTTGCTGCGGGTAGCGCTGACGAGCGCGGACTTGTGGACGCGGATCGGC
>NZ_JAAGNW010000293.1:0-1196 GCF_010645215.1 Burkholderia multivorans
AGAAGCGCGATGCGCGTTTCGACGAGCCGACACCGGCGACGGAGGCGCGCACATGGAGCTGACCTACACCGCCGGGCAGCGTGCCCTGCGCGCGGAGATCCGCGGCTGGCTCGCGGCCCACGTGCCGCGCGAACGGCTGCCGAGCTTCGATACCGAGGCAGGCTTCGCCGCGCACCGCGCCTGGGAGCGCACGCTGCACTCGGGCCGCTGGAGCATGGTCACCTGGCCGCGCGAGCTGGGCGGGCGCGGCTGCGACCTGATCGAGTGGCTGATCTTCGAGGAAGAGTACTGGCGCGCGGACGCACCGATGCGGGTGAACCAGAACGGCATCTTCCTGCTCGGCCCGACGCTGATGGATTTCGGCACCGCGGAGCAGAAGGCGCGCTTCCTGCCCGCGATGGCGGCGGGCGAGCACGTGTGGGCGCAGGGGTGGTCGGAGCCGAACGCCGGCTCGGACATGGCCGCGATCCGCGCCACGGCGCTGCGCAGCGGCGACGAATACGTGCTGAACGGCCAGAAGATCTGGTCGACCCGCGCGGTGTGGGCCGACTGGCTGTTCGGGCTGTTCCGCAGCGATCCCGAATCGTCGCGCCATCGCGGCCTGAGCTTCCTGATGGTGCCGCTGTCCGCGCCGGGCATCACGGTGCGGCCGATCCGCCAGCTCAACGGGCAGACGGGCTTCGCGGAAATTTTCTTCGACGACGTGCGCGTGCCGGTCGACCATCGTCTCGCGGCGGAAGGCGCGGGCGGGCTGGTCGCGATGGCGACGGCAGGCTTCGAGCGCGGGCTGATGCTGCGCTCGCCCGCGCGCTTCCAGCGCACCGCGCAGGCGCTGCGCGACCTGTATCTGACGCACCGCGACAGCGCCGACCGCGACCCGACGCTGCGCGAGCGCGTGGCCGCGGCCTGGATGGATGCGCAGGCCTATGCGTTGTCGACCTACGCAACCGCGAGCCGGCTGCAGAAGGGCGGCCATATCGGCGCGGAGTCGAGCACCAACAAGGTGTTCTGGTCGGAACTGGACCTGCGCATGCACCAGACCGCGCTCGACATCCTCGGCGCGCACGGCGCGATCGTCCCGCAGACGGCGGCGCAGCACGCGGCGCTCGGCCACTGGCTCGACGGCTTCCTGTTCGCGCAGGCCGGCCCGATCTACGCGGGCACCAACGAGATCCAGCGCAACATCATCGCCGAAC
>NZ_JAAGNW010000293.1:1206-3165 GCF_010645215.1 Burkholderia multivorans
TCGTATTCGATGCAGACCAGGAGGCGCTCGCGCAAAGCGTGAAGCGCCTGCTGATGACCGAGATGACGCCCGAGCTGATCCGCGAACTGTGGATGACGCCGACCGGGCGCTCCGAGGCGCTGTGGTCGCTGTTCGTGTCGCAGGGCCTGACGGCCGTGTCGGTGCCCGAGGCCTACGGCGGGCTCGGCCTGGGCGAAGTCGAATGGATGCTGTTCGCGCAGACCTACGGTTATTTCGCCGGCCCCGAGCCGCTGCTCGAAACCGGGCTCGTCGCGGCCGGCGTGCTTGCCGGGCTGCCCGCGAGCGACTGGCGGGACGCGCTGCTGCGCAAGCTCGCGGAGGGCCGGGCACGCGTCGCGCTCGTGCATCCCGCGAACCCCTATGCGGAGGACGTGCACGTGGCGGATGCGCTGCTGTGCGAGCACCGCGGCGAGCTGCATCGCGTCGAGCCGGCGCGCTGCGGATGGCGGGCGGTCGAGAGCGTCGATCCGTCCCGGCGTCTGTTCACGCTCGACTGGACGCCGTCGGCCGACACCCTCGTCGCCCGCGCCGACACCGCCGCGCCGCTGCTGGCGCGTGCGCTCGACCATGGCGCATTCGCGACCGCCGCGCAGCTGCTCGGCCTCACGCAGCGCGTGCTCGACGTCGCGATCGACTACAGCGCGCAGCGCAAGCAGTTCGACCGGGCGATCGGCTCGTACCAGGCGATCAAGCATCTGCTCGCCGACGTCGCGATCCGCTACGAGTTCGCGCGGCCGGTGGTCGCGCGCGCCGCCCGGGCGATCGCCGACGACCACCCGCAGCGCGCGATGCTGGTGTCGCACGCGAAGCTCGCGGCGACGGCCGCCGCACAGCTGGCCGCGCGCCATGCGCCGCAGGTGCACGGCGCGATCGGCTACACGTGGGAGCTCGATCTGCAGATCTTCATGAAACGCATCTGGGCGTTCGCCGGCAACTGGGGCGACAGCGCCTTTCACAAGGCCCGCGTGGCCGACGCGATCATCGGCGGCGCGCTGCCGATCGGTCCCGCGCAGACCTTCGATTTCGAGGAGCAAGCATGACCCAGGCCTATATCGTCGACGCGCTGCGCACGCCCACCGGCCGCCGCGGAGGCGGGCTCGCGCACGTGCATGCGGCGGACCTCGGCGGGTTCGTGCTGAAAACGCTCGTCGAGCGCAACGCGATTCCAGCCGACGACTACGACGACGTGATCTTCGGCTGCGTCGACACGATCGGCCCGCTTGCGGGCAACATCGCGCGCACCTGCTGGCTCGCCGCCGGTCTGCCGCTGCAGGTGCCGGGCGTGACCGTCGATCGTCAGTGCGGGTCGTCTCAGCAGGCCGTGCATTTTGCCGCGCAGGCGGTGATGAGCGGGGTGCAGGACGTCGTCGTCGCGGGCGGCGTCCAGACGATGACGCAGATCCCGATCTCGTCGGCGATGACCTGCGCGGCGCCGCTCGGCTTCGCCGATCCGTTTTCCGGCAGCGCGGGCTGGCGTGCGCGCTTCGGCGACGCGCCCGTGTCGCAGTTCGTCGCCGCTCAGCGGATCGCCGATCGCTGGAACCTGTCGCGCGACGCGATGGAGCGCTATGCGCTCGAAAGCCATCGCCGCGCGGTGGCGGCGATCGAGGCCGGCCGTTTCGCGCGCGAGATCGTGCCGCTGGAGGGCGTGACGCACGACGAGACGCCCCGTCGCGACACGACGCTCGCGAAGATGGCGGCGCTCGAACCGCTGACGCCGGGCGGTTCGCTCACGGCCGCCGTCGCGAGCCAGACCGGCGACGCGGCCGCGGCGCTCCTGATCGTGTCCGAGGCGGCGCTGAAGCGCTACGGCCTCACGCCGCGCGCGCGCATTCATCACCTGGGCGTGTACGGCGACGATCCGCTGTGGATGCTCACCGCACCGATCGAGGCGACGCAGCGGGCGATCGGCAAGAGCGGCCTGGCGTGGTCGCGGAT
>NZ_JAAGNW010000293.1:3175-4947 GCF_010645215.1 Burkholderia multivorans
GGATCGATGTCGTCGAAATGAACGAGGCGTTCGCATCGGTGGCCTTGGCGTGGCTGGCCGAGACGCGTTTCCCGCACGAGAAGACCAATCCGAACGGCGGCGGGATCGCGCTCGGCCATCCGCTCGGCGCGACCGGCGCGCGGCTGATGACGACGCTGCTGCACGAACTGGAGCGCACGGGCGGCCGCTACGGCATGCAGGCGATGTGCGAGGGCGGCGGCCTGGCGAACGTCACGCTCGTCGAGCGCCTGTGAGCGCGTCATCTTCAACGGAGCACGGCATGGGAATCTGTAACGGACGCACGGTCGTCATCACCGGCGCCGGCGGCGGTCTCGGGCGCGCATACGCGCTCGCGTTCGCCGCCGAAGGCGCTTCGGTCGTCATCAACGACCTCCGGCGCGACGCTGCTCAGGCGGTGTGCGACGAAGTCGCGCGGCGCGGCGGCCGCGCGCTCGCGAACTCGGACGACATCACGAACGTCGCCGCTGCGCAGCGGATCCTCGATGCCGCGCGCGACGCATTCGGCGAGGTGCAGGTGCTCGTCAACAACGCGGGCATCTGCCGCGACAGGATGTTCACGAGCATGAGCGAGCAGGACTGGGACGAGGTGATGCGGGTGCATCTGCGCGGCCATTTCTGCCTGTCGAACCTGCTGGCGCGGGCCTGGCGCGACGCGGCGAAAGCCGGCGGCCGCGTCGACGCACGGATCATCAACACGACGTCCGGCGCAGGTCTGCAAGGGTCCATCGGCCAGTCGAACTATGGCGCGGCGAAGGCCGGCATCGCGGCGTTGACGCTGATGCAGTCGGCCGAACTGCGGCGCTACGGCGTGTGCGTGAATGCGCTTGCGCCGGCCGCGCGCACCTCGATGACCGAAGGCGTGTTCGCGGAGCGGATGCGCAGGCCCGAAGACGGCAGCTTCGACTACTTCGATCCTGCCAACGTCGCGCCGCTCGTCGTGTGGCTCGGCAGCGCACTGTCGGCCGACGTGACGGGGCAGGTGTTCGAGGTCGAGGGCGGCGTGATCGCGGTGGCGGAAGGCTGGCGCACCGGCCCGCGCGTCGATTGCGGCGCGCGTTGGGCGCCGGCCGACGTCGGTCCGGCCGTCGCGCGGCTGCTGGGCGATGCGCGGCCGGCGCAGCCGGTCTACGGGAGCTGAGCGATGGATCTCGCGCTCACCGACGAACAGACGATGATCCGCGCCGCGGCGGCCGACGTGCTGGCCGAACGCAGCGCATCGGCCGAGGTGCGCGGCGTGCTCGAACGCTCGGCCGGCCGCGACGATGCGCTATGGGCGACGCTCGCGGGCGAACTCGGCTGGAACGCGCTCGCGTTGCCCGAGGCGGTGGGTGGAATGGGGCTCGGCGCGGTCGAGCAGATACTGCTGATGGAGCAGCTCGGCGCGCGCATTGCTTGCGTGCCGTATTTTCCGACGACGTGCCTGGCGGCGACCGCGCTCGCGCAGTGCGCGACGCCCGCGGCGAGCGCATGGCTCGCGAAGCTTGCCGAAGGTGCGTGCAGCGCGACGCTCGCGCTGCCGCTCGAACCGCCGTTCGGTTGCGCGGTGGGCGCGTGGCCGCTGCCCGTCGCCGCCACGGCCGTGGGAGGAGGCTATGCGCTGTCCGGCACGATTCCGTACGTCATCGACGGCGCGCGCGCCGATCTGCTGCTCGTGCCGGCGCGGATCGGGAGCGAAGGGCAGTCGATCTCGCTGTTCGCCATCGAAGCCGCGGCGGCATCGGGCCTGGCCGCCGCGCCGCTCGACCTGCTCG
>NZ_JAAGNW010000293.1:4957-6127 GCF_010645215.1 Burkholderia multivorans
GCTCGATGCGACCCGGCCCATGGCCCGTATCATGCTCGACGCGATCCGGGTGCGTCGCGACGCGCGGCTCGCCGCCGGCCGGGATGCGGCACGCGCGCTCGAACGCAGCGCGTGGTTCGCCGCGCTCGCGCTGGCTGCCGAGCAACTCGGCGGCGCGCAGCAATGCCTCGACCTGACACTCGACTACACGAGCCAGCGCGTGCAGTTCGGCCGTGCGATCGCATCGTTCCAGGCCGTCAAGCACCGCTGCGCGCAGATGATGGTGCTGATCGAATCGGCGCGTTCGGCCGTGTTCGGCGCCGCGCGCGCGTGGGACGCGGCGGCGGGCGCGACGCCGGGCGCTGCGCTGTGCGCCGACATCGCGGCCGCGAAGGTCGCCGCGAACGACGCCTACGCATTCGGTGCGCAGGAAGCGATCCAGCTGCACGGCGGCGTAGGCTTCACGTGGGAATACGACCCGCATCTCTTTTTCAAGCGCGCGCAGGCGTCGGGCGCGCAGTTCGGCGCCACGCCGCAACTGCTCGAATGGATCGCGCGCCATGCGATCGACGGCGGCGCGCCGGCGCGAGAGGGCGCGACCGCCGTATCCGTCGCGACGCGCGCGCGCCCGTCCGCGCACCGAGCAGGAGCGCGGCCATGAACGGCGCATCGCGGGAACGGCAATTGAGTCATGAAGTCGCCGACTGGGTGGCGTCGCACCTCACGGGCGAATTCGCCTGCCTGAAGCACCGCGGCGGCCCAGGCGACGAAGAGGCGTGGCCCGAGTTGCGCAAGGCCTGGGAGCGGGAACTGGCGCGCGGCGGCTGGACCGGCCTCGGCTGGCCGGCCGAGGCGGGCGGGCGCGGTTTCACGGTGGCCGAGCAGGTGATCTTCCACGAAGCCTATGCGCGCGCCGGCGGGCCGGGACGCATGGGCCACATCGGCGAAGGGCTGCTCGGGCCCACGCTCGTCGCGTGCGGCACCGCCGACCAGCGGGCGCGCTTCCTGCCGGGCATCCTGGCCGGTACGCAGTTCTGGTGCCAGGGCTATTCGGAACCGGGCGCGGGCTCCGATCTCGCGAACCTGCGGACGCGCGCCGAGCAGGAGGCGGACGGCGCGTGGCGGGTGACTGGCCAGAAGGCCTGGACGTCGCTCGCGGGCGACGCCGACTGGATCTTCGTGCTCGTGCGC
>NZ_JAAGNW010000294.1:0-5527 GCF_010645215.1 Burkholderia multivorans
ATCGATCTGGCGAGGACATCATGCTACGAAGCATCAAGACACTGCGCGGCAACGCGATTCGCGCCAAGGACGGCGATATCGGGCACGTCGACCAGGCCTACTTCGACGACGATGACTGGTGCATACGCTACCTCGTGGTGGAAACGGGCGATTGGCTGCACGACAGGCAAGTGCTGATCTCGCCGTACTCCGTCAAGCGCGCCGATCCCGGTTCCGGCACGCTGCATGTCAATCTCACGCGGCAGCAGGTGCGGGACAGCCCGAATCTGGACACGCGCAAGCCGGTCTCGCGGCAGCACGAGGCGGAATACCTGCGCTACTACAACTACCCGACCTACTGGGGAGGACCGAACCTGTGGGGAATGGGCGCGTACCCGGCCTACGACTCCGCCGGACTGTCGCTGGACAGCGAGGCGGGCAACCCGGTTCCCGCTTTCGCGGCGCCCGCCGACGCGCCGTCGGATACGCATCTGCGCAGCACCGACGAAGTCAGGGGCTATCAACTCGAAGCCACGAACGGCCGCATCGGATCCGTGTGCGGCTTCATCTATGACGATGAAGCGTGGATCATTCGCTATCTGACGATCGATACGCGAAGCTGGTGGTCGATCGGCAAGAAAGTGCTGATCGCGACGCATTGGTTCGACCGGGTGGACTGGTCCGCTCAAACGGTATCCACCACGCTCACGCGCGACGCGGTTCGCAACAGCCCGGTATACGACGATTCGAAGCCGATCCACCGAGGCTACGAAATCGAGCTGCACAAGTTCTACGGCAAGCATGGTTATTGGTCGGATGCGGAAGCCGCGGAGCCGGTCGATATTCCATAGCCGGCCTCCGGCCGCGCCTCTCCGTTGCAGCCTACGCCACCGGCGCCGCACCCGGCATAGGTCCACGCGGCACATACGGCCGATTTGCCGGCCCGGATGGGATGGAAGCGGCTACGCGTACCGCTCATTGAAACAGTCCGCCGGGGATGACGAGCGCGCTCACGCATCGAGCCCGCTGCCCCCGTCACTTCCGACCTACCCGCCGCCATCATCCTGCACCGCATGACCCGGCAGCCGGTCGCATCATGCCTGCGCCCCCTTCAGTCGCCCCATTCTGCAAGCCAAACATCGGCATCGCGATTTTCACCGGACGCGCGATCGGATTCGTGGATCAAATGCTCGTCGCGCTAATCCGCTCATCCAGAACGGCAGGGCGTAGATGCCGGCTGATGAACCGGGTCGGAAAACCGAGCCTCGCCTGCCCTTGTTCTGGAGAGATCCGATAAGCGCCGCCTGGGCGAGGCCAGCGCCCGCTGCCATCGGCTGCATGGTGCCGACAATCCGCCCCCGCATCGGGATGTAACTTCACGACGCCTCACAGCTCGCCCATATCGGCAGAATTGACGGCGCTTGGCGACATCGGGTAGCGTCACGGCTCGGAACAAAGCACCGCAGCAACGACGCACAATCGATAGATTCGACGCTTGACCCTTGCTCATCCGCGCATCGACATCGCCCCAAGGTTCGATACGCGCGAGTGCAAGCAAAACGACAGTTTCCAGCATGCTGGCATACGGCCATTCCGAATCCCGACACATCCACTCAAAAGCCGGAGGCCTGCTGTCGACGCGTGATTGGATGACCCGCGCCTCCACCTATCGACATCAGACCGACCCTCTATGCCTGACCAGCACACGCCCTATACAAACAACTTCGAGCCCACGGCCGGGAGACTCGAATCCGGCAGGCTCCACACCGACACGACAACCATGCGGAGAACCACGTTGCCAAACCGAAACCTGATTGCGGCGCTGACAGCCGGCTTGTTTTGCGTCTCCAGCGCCCACGCAAGCTCGGACGACAGCTGCTATGCGCCCGCCACGCTCCGGCAAAGCGGCTACTCGTGCGGCGGCATGCCGATCCTGAGCCCCTCCAACGACACGCGCCTCAACGCAATGCTGCTCATGGTCGACAGCGGCAAGGTCGCACAGTTGTTCCCGGATCCGAAAACCATCCCGCCGGACGACCGGGTGAACCGGATCATCGTGCCGTTCTCGTACGACTTCTCCGGATGGATCGACATCGGCCAGAAGCAGCCCGACGCGGCCAACGGCGCGTCGGACGCCGATGCCTCCTCGAATCGATACGCCGACGGCGAAGGCAGCATCTGCCGCAGCATGAATACCGGCAACGACGCCTTCAGCGCTGCACTGAACGCCGCCAAGGACCTCCCTCCCGACGAAGCCGCACGCCTGCGCGCCGCGCGCGTCGACATCGCCCAGAAGACCTGCGCCTCGGGCGGCGCCGGCGGCGCCTGGAAGAAGCCCCTGGTCAAATCGCCGATCGGGCAGCAGTTCGCGACTTACCTCGACGGCGCGAACGCGTTCTACCGCTATGACTTCTTCGCCGCCAGCAAGGCTTTCGCCGGCGCATCGCTCAGCGCCAATCCTTGGTTGAAGGAAACCGGGCTCTATATGGCCGGGCGCGCGCAATTGAATGCCGCGCAGGCGCACGCATTCGACAACGACAGCCCTACCCCCTCGCGCGAGCGCGTGACGAAGGTTTCGCTCGACGCCGCGAACACGGCCTTTCGCGCTTACCTGCGGGTTTATCCACAGGGACGCTATGCGGTTTCCGCGTCGGGCCTCCTGCGTCGCGTCGCGTGGCTCGGCGGCAATACCGCCCGGCAAGCGGACCTCTATGACCGGGCGTTCGCGCACTGGTCGCCCGCGGCATCGAATGTGCCGCTCATGCAGCTCGCGAACGAACTCGACAGCAAGCTGCTGCTCGACCCGGCACTCAATCCGGAGCAGATCCATTCACCCGCGGTGCTCGCCACCGTCGACCTGATGCGCATGCGCACGTCGGGCAGCGACGACACGAGCAAGGACAAACCGCTGGCGCTGGACGAATTGCAGGCGCAGAAGCCGCGCTTCGCCGGTGCGCCCGCGCTCCACGACTACTTGCTAGCCACCTGGTACGTCTATGTCGGCCATCAGCCGGATGCAGCGCTCGGCGTGCTGCCGCAGACGCCCGGCGCGCCGCTCAATTACTTCAACCTGAGCCAGCAGACGCTGCGCGCGTTCGCGCTGGAAGACAGCGGCCAGGGCGACAAGGCCCGGCAACTCTGGCGCGATCTGATCCAGCTCGCGAAATTCCGCTTCCAGCGCGAGGCGCTGGAACTCGCGCTCGCGATCAATCTGGAGCAGGCGGGCCTCGTCGACGAAGCCTTCGCCGACGATTCGCCGGTCCAGAACAGCGCGATCCGCGCGGTGCTGCTGCAACGCACGGCCAATGCGGAATTGTTGCGTGCGCAGGCGCAGAACAAGTCGACCAGCGGCGCGCTGCGCAACGTTGCGCTGTATGCGCTGCTGTACAAGGAGTTCACGCGCGGGCATTACGCCGACTTCATCACGGACGTCGCGCTGGTGCCCAGTGCGCCGTCCGCCGCGTTGAAGCCGTTCACGCTGGCAGGCGCGAAGAACGACGACGGCTATAGCTGCCCGTCCGCACACGAGATCGCGGCGACGCTGCAGCAGAGTCCCGGCGATGCGAAAGGGCTGAACTGCCTCGCCGATTTCGTGCGACTTCATCCGTCCGACGTCAGTCTCGAAGACACCTCGACGCCGTTGCGGTCCACCGGCGCCGCACGCACGCCGCCGACGCTCGGCAGCGCGCCGACGCAATTCAAGGGTGCGCCGTACGAACGGATGCCGAGCTACGCGGCAGTGATGGACAACGCGCAGGCGAATCCCAACGATCGGGCCTATGCGCTGTTCCGGGCCATCAATTGCTATGCGCCGTCGGGAAGCAGCGACTGCGGCGGGAAGGAAGTGCCGAAGAGCGTCCGCAAGCATTGGTTCAATACGCTGAAGTCCAGCTATCCGGGCAGCCAATGGGCCCAGACGCTCAAGTACTACTGGTGAATCCGACGTGACGCGGGTCGTGTTCGCGGTTCTGCTGCTTTGCGCGCGTTTGGCGCTGGCCGGTACGGTCGATCCGGCGCAGTACGATGCGTACTGGTTATGGGCGGGCGTGAAGCCGCAGGCGGTCGTGCACCATGCGCGCGCCCTCTATGTGCTGCAAGGGCAGATCGAGGCGTCGCCCCGGGACGACGCGCAGGTGCGCTTCATCGCGCAGGGCGTCGCGGTGCCGCCCGCGCCGAACGCGCGCGTCTGGCTCGTCTATCGTGCGCATACGCTGCGCTGGACGCCGCGCGTCACGCAGATCATGCTGGCCCAGCTCGCGCGCCGGCGCGCGTCGGGCCGCGTGATCGCGGGAATCCAGATCGACTTCGATGCGCGTACGCGTCATCTCCAGGACTATCTGGCGTTCCTGCGCGATCTGCGCGACACCCTGCCCGCCGACTGCCGGTTGAGCATCACGGGGCTGCTCGACTGGAGCAGCAGAATCGATACGGATCAGGTCAATCAGCTCAGGGGGATCGTCGACGAGGTCGTCGTGCAGACCTATCAGGGGCGCAGCACGATCCCGACTTATGCGGATTACCTTCCGCGCGTCGCAAGGCTGCAACTGCCGTTTCGCATCGGGGTGATCGAAGGGGGCGAGTGGGAGGCGCCGCGGTATCTCGCCGAGAATCCGTGGTTCAGGGGGTATGTGGTGTTTTTGAAGAATGGGTGAAGGGCGACAGAGAACCACGCCACGCAAGCCTCAGCACGAATCCGGTGGTTACGAAACGAGCATCGGGAATTTGGAAGATATGAAACGACCGGGAATAGTGACAGGCATTGCGTTGCTCAATTTGATGGGAGAGTTTTCGATGGTGTGGTCTTTCGATCGCCGATCGGGGGCTGACCAGTGTATGTGCCGCGTCAAAATTTGGCGCAAATGCCCAAAGGGCTGCCACGGTGCAGCATGGGCGATCTACTCCCGGCGTGCGCATCCGCCTAGTCCGGCTCGAACAGTTCTTCGATCGTCTTGTTGAACAACCGGGAAATCGAGAACGCGAGCGTCAGGCTCGGATCGTATCGCCCGGTCTCGATGGCGTTCACCGTCTGGCGCGAAACCGACAGCCGATCCGCCACCTCCGCCTGCGACCAACCCAATTCGCGCCTGAGCGCTCGAAGATGATTGTTCATCGATAACGCCGGCGAACGACCAGCAGGCCGGCTATCCACAGTACCGCCATGATCGGCCAGATCGCGAAGGTCGGCAGTTTCGGGAATCCGACGTTTTCAAGAAAACCGTATCCGAACGTGGCGAGCGCGGTGCCTGCGAAAGCGAATGCGAGCGCCTCGAACTGGATCTTCCGCTGCAACTCGTCGTCCCGCCGCAATTGCCTCAATATCGCAACGACCACGAGGAATATCGGCGCACATGGGAGCAGTGCGATGACAAAGCGCCAGTCATCGGAGACTCGCATACCTTGCAGCCCCCATATCGACGCGATCAGCACCACCACATACAGCAGCATTGCCGCGCTCAACTCGACGTAGTAGCGCGTGGCCGGTTTCGAAGCCATCTTCCCCTCCGATATGTAAAGCATGCTTGACATGCTATTCATCGCCTCATGTAAT
>NZ_JAAGNW010000294.1:5537-6103 GCF_010645215.1 Burkholderia multivorans
ATCGCGCATGGATACGGGGCCTAGCCGAGACTGGGATCGATCAGGAATTTCTCGCCGGTCGCCTTGCGATCGATCGCGCGCAGCACGTCGGGCTGCAGCACCTCGGCCAGGCCGATCGTGCGCGTGTAATGACTGGCGAAGGTGGTGGTCAGCTCGTCCGTCACGCGCCGGCGCAGACGCCGCGCGACCTCCGGGCCTGCCTTGCCCAGGTAGTTGAAGAGCAGCCAGGCCGATACGCTCCACGCGTAGCCGAATCCGCCCCGATTCAGCACGGTCGGCCCCGTGTCGAGGCTGCCGTAGATATAGAGCTGCTTGAACACGGTCGAGCCATAGCGGCTGTAGGCGCCCGGGGTCCGTGCGGCGGCGCGCTCCATCGCCCGCAGGATGTCGCTGCCGAGCGTTCCGCCGCCGAGCGCATCGAACGCGATGGTGGCGCCGGTCTCGGCAATCGCGTCGGTCAGACGCGCGCTGAAGTCCTCGTCCTTGCTGTTGAGCACGTAGGTTGCGCCGATGCCTCGCAACATGGCGGCCTGCTCCTCGGAGCGCACGATATTGACGAGCGCGAT
>NZ_JAAGNW010000295.1:0-641 GCF_010645215.1 Burkholderia multivorans
CGGCGATGGCCGCCTACCCAGCGATCTCGCCGCTGATCTGGGCCTATATCGACACCGCGTTTTCGTCGAGCAACTGGGCTGGAAGCTGCCGTCGGCGGACGAAGCATTCGAGCGGGATCAGTATGATCGCGATGATACTGTTTATGTATTCGCGCGGGACGACGCCGGCGGCATCTGCGGCTGCGCGCGACTGCTGCCGACGACCCGCCCGTACCTGCTGAAGGAGCTGTTTCCCGACCTGCTCGCCGCGGACATGCCGGCGCCGCAATCGGCCGCGGTGTGGGAGCTGTCGCGGTTCGCCGCCAATACCGACGATCCTGCACACGCGGGCAATCTCATGTGGGCGGTGAAGCCGATGCTGGCCGCGGTGGTCGAATGCGCGGCGCGACGCGGCGCGCGGCAGCTGATCGGGGTGACTTTCATGAGCATGGAGCGCCTGTTCCGCCGGATCGGCGTGCACGCCCACCGGGCCGGCCCCGCGCAGTCGATCGACGGCCGCATGGTGGTCGCCTGCTGGATCGATCTCGATCGCCAGACCCTGGCCGCCCTCGATCTGGACCCGGAACTCTGCGCGCCGCCCGCCGCGGCCGCGTGAGTACGCCGCCTGACCGGCGCCCGCCTGCTTCTGAAGGATTTTCGAT
>NZ_JAAGNW010000295.1:651-1813 GCF_010645215.1 Burkholderia multivorans
GACCGGCACGGGCTCGTGTTCCGGGCCCATGCGCCCTTGCCCCAGCCGTGGGGGCTGCCGCGTTCCGCGACGCTGTTTTCCGGTGCGGCGCCGCTCTGTACGCTGCGCCTCGTGATCCGTCAGGCAGAGATGCTCGGCGCGGACGAGCACGACCTGACGATGCACCCGTCGACCGCGCATGGCGATACGCTGTTCTGGCACGCGCTGCGCACGCACCGCCAGTTGCGCCCGGCCGAGCCGCCGCTCGCACCGACCGGCCGCGACGCGGCGCCGGGTGCGGCGCAGCATTCCATGGCCCTGCCGCCGGCCGCCGAGCCGGGCATGCGCCTGTCGCGCAGCGCGGCGTTCCGGCTCGCGGATCGCGGCGACGCGCTGTTTTTCGCCGACTGGCTCGAATATCACTTCGACGAACTGCGTGCGCTCGCCCAGACGCGCGCGCCGCGCCTGCACCTGAATCAGCTGGAGCGCTGCCTGAGCGACGACGAGGTGGGCGTGCGGTTCGTGTACGACATCGACGGCCATGCCGACCGCCACGTGCTCACCGACTGCGCGCAATACGCCTGCGACTGGATCCAGGCCGAGATGCGGCGCCGCTTCGGCCTGCCGATCGCACAGGAGCGCTTCGGGCCGTACCAGGTACGGCGCGCGGCCCAACTGGGCGGGTAAGGCGGCTTATTCGTTCTCGTTGAGGTAATGCCCGAACTTGCTTTGCTTGGTGCGGATGTAGCGCTCGTTTTCCTCGCGCACGGGCACCGCGAGCGCGACCCGTTCGCAGACGGGAATCCCGTGCCGCGCCAGCGTATCGAACTTGTTCGGGTTGTTGCTCATCAGGCGCACGGACGTGACCTTCAGGATCCGCAGGATCGCGGCCGCGGAATCGTATTCGCGCGCGTCGTCCGGCAGGCCGAGATCGAGGTTCGCCTCGACCGTGTCGCGCCCCTGCTCCTGCAGCGCATAGGCGCGGATCTTGTTGCTGAGGCCGATGCCGCGCCCTTCGTGGCCGCGCAGGTAGAGGAGCACGCCGCGCCCCTCGGCTGCGATATAACGCAGCGCGAGGTCGAGCTGTTCGCCGCAATCGCAGCGATATGAGCCGAATACGTCGCCCGTCAGACACTCGGAATGCAGCCGGGTGAGCACGGACGACTGCCCGGCGACATCGCCC
>NZ_JAAGNW010000295.1:1823-6031 GCF_010645215.1 Burkholderia multivorans
CCGTGGCGATGAGCGCGACGCACTCGTCGGCGGGCGCGGCAGCGGGTGGGGAAGACGGAGGCGTCAGCGAATGCATGGAGCGAATGAACTTTAAAATGTGATCTGAGTGATCTTGATCTGAATGGTAGCCCGGCAGATTTTACCGTCAATCTCTCGCCCGCACTGCGCCCGCGCCGCATGTGGATCTATACTTGACTTGCCGACGCGGATACGCGACGCGCCCACCCAGCCTAATGGAGACAGCGTATGAGCACCACCGTCGCACAGATTCTCAAATCCAAGCCTGATCACGGCAACACGATCCACCTCGTCGCGAAAACAGCCTCGGTCTACGACGCGATCAAGCTGATGGCGGAGAAAGGGATCGGCGCGCTGCTCGTCGTCGACGGCGACGACATCGCAGGCATCGTCACGGAACGCGATTACGCGCGCAAGGTGGTGTTGCTCGATCGCTCGTCGAAAGCCACGCGCGTCGAGGAGATCATGACGGCCAAGGTGCGCTACGTCGAGCCGTCGCAGACCTCCGACGAATGCATGGCGCTGATGACCACGCACCGGATGCGCCACCTGCCCGTACTCGATCAGGGCAAGCTCGTCGGCCTCGTCTCGATCGGCGACCTCGTGAAAAGCGTGATCGCCGACCAGCAGTTCACGATCAGCCAGCTCGAACACTACATCCACGGCACGCCGGCCACGTCGTCAACCGAGTAAGTCCACCGCATTCCGCAAAAAATGCCCAAACGCACGGCGTCTGGGCAAAGCCGCCGGAATGCGGCGACGGAGGTTCCGTTATCGGATTCACGCATCCGCGCAGCCATCGGCAGCGCGGACCGCGCGCGGGCGGGCGTCGGACCACGCTCGCCCGGCCGGTATCTCAATGACCGAAGTAGATCGAGTTCGGCGAGCTGGGCGCCACCACGATGCGGCGGCCGGATTGCGTCTCGTTGACCGGCTGCACGCCGTAGCCGCTGGTGTCGGCATGGCTCAGGGTCTGGGGCGCCGGCTGCGCGCGCCGCTCCGCGGCCTGGATGTTGTCGGGATACTGCGAATCGCTGGCTTCGGGCCGATAACCCTTCTGCTCCAGCTGGATCAGGTCGGCGCGCACTTCCGCGCGGGTGACGGGCTGTTGCACGTCCGACTGCGCGAACGCCGCGAGCGGCGCGGCAAGGATCGAGGCGGCGACGGCGGCATAGAAGAACGACTTCATGGTAATTCCCTCCGTAATGTTTTATTGACCTCGCCCCGGGCACCGATGTCTGAAGCGATTGACTTGAGTCTAGTCAGCACATGATCGAGGGGAAACCCCTAGTTTCGACATAGACCGTTGCTCAAATGGCAAATATCAATCGCCATATCGGCGGCACAACCGCCTTAATTAATTCATTTTGGCAACAATATGAAAGCTGACGAAGGCTCCGAGGCGCCACACGCTCCCGAGATGTTGTATAGTCGTAAGGATCATCCGGCTCACTACTTAACCGCTTCGCTCATGCGCATCCCACCCGCTCACGCCGTCCAGCCGCGCCCGCTTGGCGCGGCGCGCGCGTGCGCGCTCGCGCATCCCCGTTTTCGACGCACGGCCCCGGCACCGCTCGCCGCCGCCCGGCGCCCGACCTGACAGCCCCCTCCCCTGAACCGGAGCCGCGTCGGTCAGGCTCCGGGCGATCCTCGCTGGCCAGCCCTATCCGCCTTTGCCGATCCATTGGAGAACCGACATGAAAAAACGCATCTGCCAACTGACCGAACTCGACGTCGCCCGCCTCGAAAAGCACGCCGAACACCAACCCCGTTTCCAGGACATGCTGGACGCGCTGCTCGAACGCGCGGACATCGTCCAGCCGAGCGCGATCAAGGCAACCATCGTGACGATGAATTCGCAGATCACGCTGACCGACGAAACGACCCAGGACAGCATGACCTGGACCATCGTGTACCCTGACGCCGCCAACCTCGAAGCAGGCCGCCTGAACGTGTTTACGCCCGTCGGCATGGCATTGCTGGGCGCGCAGCACGGCGAACTCGTGAAGATCACGCTGCCGAACGGCGCGGACAAGACGATGAAGGTCGCGGAAATCGTGTTCCAGCCGGAAGCGAGCGGCGATTACACGCGCTGAGCGCCGGTCCGGCGAACGCCGGGGAAATACGGAGCAGACAAGAAAAGAGGGCCAGGCGCCCTCTTTTTTCATGCCCGGCGCGCGGGCATGAAAAAAGCCGCCCGAAGGCGGCTTTTACAAAGGCCGGACGAATCCGGCCGTCGTCATGCTTAGAAGCGGTGACGCAGACCAACCGTTGCTGCGGTTTGGTTGATCGACGAGCTGAACGGCGTGGTGACGTCGCCGTTGTAGATCGACGCGCCAGCGTTCTTCGACGAACGTTGGTACACAGCTTGTGCGTACACGTCGGTGCGCTTCGACAGCGAGTAGTCAGCCTGCAGGCCGAATTGGTTCCAGTGCGCGCTTTGCGAACCCAGCTTGGCGTTCGTGTAGGTGTAAGCAGCGCCCAGACCCAGAGCCGGCGTCAGGTTGTACTTTGCGTTGACTTCGTAGTTGTCAGCGCGGATCGACTGTGCCAGGACCGTCGTGTTGTCCAGACGCGATTGCGTCCATGCTGCGCCGACTTGTGCCGGGCCGAATGCATAGCCTGCTGCTGCACCGTAGACGCGGGTGCGGCCTTGGCCTGCGAACAGCGTACCGTTGGTGATCGCACCGTTGGTGTTCGCGTCGCCCGGGTTGTTCGCTTGCGAGTAAGCTGCTGCCAGCTTCAGGCCTTGGAACTGGTACGCTGCGCCTGCGCTGTACGCACGGTTGTCACCGAAGTTCGAGTTGTTCGAGAACGAGTACGTGCCGCCGAATTGCAGGCCAGCGTAGTTCGCGCTCGTGAACTTCACCGAGTTGTTCGGCGAGTAACCGTTGTTCGTGCTCAGGTTGTCGTTGTTCAGCGGGTGGGCGAAGTACGTGCCGCCCCAGCTGCCCGTTGCGGTCAGCGGTGCCAGGTAGTCTTGCACGGAGTCATACTGCTTACCCAGCGTGACGGTGCCGTAGTTGCTCGACAGGCCGACGAACGCTTGACGGTTGAACATCCCGCCACCGTTGCGGAATTGGCCGTTACCGATGCTGAAGCCGCTTTCCAACGTGAAGATTGCCTTCAGGCCGCCACCCAGGTCTTCCGAACCACGCAGGCCGAAGCGGCTTTGGTCAACACCGCTGCCCATCGACCACAGCGACTTGCTGGCGACATTGCTTTGGTACGTGATGCCCGCGTCCAGCACGCCGTACAGCGTGACGCTGCTTTGTGCGTGTGCGACGGTTGCGAACGATGCTGCAGCTGCTGCAACGATCAGAGTCTTTTTCATTCGTGGAGCTCCCTTTTAAAAAAGGCAGGCCTTGCGACCTCGTTTCGATAAACGGTCAGCAACCGCCCGGAAGCGCCATGTCGTCCTGCTCTACTGCCTATGGCGGCGCCCGGATGGTTGCCCGTTCTGGGAACCGTGAGTTTAGGGGTGTACCCTAGGCGCGCCATTCGCAAATAAAGAAATAAGCTTTTCCAGAACTAGAAATAATAGCAATGCCCGTCTGATATAAGTATTTGTTTTAACGGCTTTTTTTGACCTCTTGACGGGGTCTTTTTGATGGGATTCAGCGTGCCATTCCTATGTGTCACCGTCTTGACGGTTGCATATAAACAACAAGCGTAACGAAGCGAAACAGCGGAATCAGCATTTTTTACCGATTCCTTCCGTTCCGCAAGCACTTCTTCCGGGCGCGCCGTCGCCACGGACGCCCCGTTGCCGCCGCAACAGGCCGTCACGACGTTCAGTAATAGCCGTAACCTGTGCCGTAACGCCCGGGCCCACGCTGCGCTATGGTGAAGTCCATCCCGTCCACCCGCCCATCCGCCGCGAATGCCATGAACCGCCGCCACTCCCTGCTCGCGCTGTGCGCGGCCGTCCTTGCCCTGCCGCTCCGGCCGGCCATCGCGCAGCGCCCGGCGCCGCCGCCTCCCGACCAGGGTCCCCGCCCCGGCCGGCCGCCGCCGCATCCCAACCGCCCGAACCGTCCGCCGCCGCCGCAGCGCCACGACCGTCGTCCGCCGCCGCCGCGCCACCACGGCTATCTCTGGACCGACGGCTACTGGCGCTGGCAACACGGCCGCTATATATGGATACCCGGCCGCTGGATCGCCGTCCGCCCCGGTCATCGCTGGGTGCC
>NZ_JAAGNW010000296.1:0-1415 GCF_010645215.1 Burkholderia multivorans
CCTTCCAGGAATCGAGCCATTCATGGAACGGCACGATGCGCAGGTTCAAACCGAAATCCCGATTCAAGCGCGCAAAGAATTCCAGAAGCGTCAGATTGGTGCCGGGTGAATTGATCAAGTTGAATTTCCGTCCCAGCGCCTCGGGCTTGCGCGAGATGTACGCGAGCGCCTTCGTCATGTAGTCGACCGTGCTCAAGCCTTCGCGCAGATCGTGCAGGTCGGGCACGGTGCCGCGGGCGAGGCAGGTCTTGACCAGCCGCCCCCACCATTGATAATCCGCGCTCACCCCGGTTTCGCTGTGGAACGTCGCGTAGCCGAGACGGAACGTCATCAGCGGCAGCCCGCGCTGCGCGGCCAGGTCGGCGATCTTTTCCATTACCCACTTGCTGCGCGTATAGCCGATGTCTTCAAGTACCGCGCCCAGGTTCTGGTCGATATCGTCCGCCTCGGTCATCGAGGTCTTGCCCGTGAAACGATGCCCCCAGCTGTAAACCGAGATCGTCGACAGCATGACCAGCGCCTTGGTGCGCCGGTTGCCCGCGAATGCCACGACTTGAAGCAAGCCGTCGACGTTGATCTTCTTCATGTACGAATAGGGCTGGATGAAGTTGACCGCGCTCGCCGAGTGGTAGACCACGTCGATCTCGTCGCTCAGCTCCGCATAGTCGGATGCGCTCATTCCGAAGCGGGTCTGCGTGATATCGGACGGCCAGGCGCGGACGCGGGCCATGTCGTCCGTCTTCGGATGCAGATCGTACTCGCGTAGTTTCGCCTCGATGCGTGCGCGGCCCGCAGCGGCGTCCCGCGCGCGGACGAGGCAATGCACCACCGCCGACGTCGTCGCGAGCAGTTCGGCGAGCAAGTGGATGCCGACGAACCCCGTCGCGCCGGTCAGCAGGATCGCGCGAGGCCGGATCAACCGGGCCGGCTCGAACGGGCCGCTGAAGTCCGCCTGGGCGGGCACGCGGATATCCTGTTCCAGCGCGTAAGTCGGCTCGCGTTCGAGTTCCGGCGCTGTCGCGGCCACGCGCCGCTCGATCTCCGCCGCGAGCCCCGCAACCGACGCGTGCTCGTACACCTCGCGAATCAGCATCTTCACGCCCGCGGCCTCCGACAGCGCCTTGACGAGCTTCGCCGTCAACAGCGAATTGCCGCCGATGTCGAAAAACGAGTCCGTCTTGCGGAAGTGTGCGTGGCCGATGAGCGCGGCGAACGCACCCGCGACCTGACGCTCGGTGGCGCTGTACGGTTCGTCGTCCGTCCAGTCCGGTTGCTGTTGCGCATGAAAGCGCTGCCGGAGCGCATCGCGGTCGGTCTTGCCGTTCACCGTGATCGGCATCTCGTCCAGCAGCAGGTAGCGGCTCGGCCACATATAGTCGGGCAGGTAGTGCCGAACCGTCGCCTTGAGCGCATCG
>NZ_JAAGNW010000296.1:1425-5995 GCF_010645215.1 Burkholderia multivorans
CCCGTGTGGTAAACGATCCGTCCAGGCTCGCGCGGATGCGGGCGAAATTTCCTGTGGGTCAGATCGGGATTGCCCAGGTAGCCGCGCGCCAGGCACCGCCCGCCGATGCAGATCTCCCCGGCTTCGTGCTTGCGTACGATGTCCCCTGCGTCGTCCAGAATCAGGATTTCCGTATCGTGGATCGGATAGCCGATCGAATCCGGCCGGCCCAGCGTCGCACTGGGCACCTGATGGCAGGTCGCGAAGATCGTCGCTTCGGTCGGGCCGTAGTAATCGATCAGCGTGTATCGGATGTCGTCCGTATCGACCGGAGCAAGTTTCTCGCCTCCCGTGAAAAGATACCGGAGGGCAAGCCCCGCGGGCTGCCCGAGGGCAACCACGTCCGCGACCAGCACGGTCGGCACATAGGCATGCGTGATCCGGTGGCGGATGAAGAAACCGACCAGCGCGTCGACGTCGAGGCGCGTTTCGTCGTCGGGCAGGAACAAGGTCGCGCCCGCCGTGAGCGTAGACCAGATCTCCCACTGCGAGACGTCGAATCCCAGGCTTGCCATCGACGTCGTGCGGCTCTCGCCGGTCATCGCGAAACGCGCGTTGTGCCAACGCATGAGCGCGGCCACGGCGGCATGCTCGACGATCACGCCCTTGGGGACGCCGGTGGAACCGGATGTGAAGATCACGTAGAGCGCGCGGCTCATCGCGCTGCCGTGCAGCGCCGGGCGCGGCCTATCCGGCCCCTGATGCTGCGCGTACAACTGCGCGACGCTGATGAACGAGTCGGTTCCGCCGACGTTCGGCTTGCGCGTCGTCAATGCCAGCGGCGCGGCGCATTCACTCAGGATGTGCTGCCGGCGCGCGTCGGGGTAACGATCGTCGATCGGTACGTACGCGGCGCCCGCCTTCAGCACCCCGAGTATGCCGACGATGAAGTCCGCGTTCCGCCTCGCCTCGATCGGAACCAGACTGTCCGGCACGATTCCGCGCGCCGTCAGTGCGGCGGCGACCCGGTCGCTGCGTCGATCCAGTTCATCGTAATCAAGCGTCTCGTGCTCCGAAACCACTGCCGCTGCTCGGCCCGCGAGCGACACGTGGGCCCGGAATCGTTCCAGCATGTTCAGATCGGTGGACATGACGCGCACCTTTCGATTTAAAAGTAAGTAGACCTTAAAATATCGACGAGACCGGTTCCTGATTCATGCGCACGCGACGCCTCTTTTTCGTTATCCACTATAGGCAGGGCTATTGTGTATTTCCAGGGAATCGAACCCATGCATCGGCGTCGCGCGGACACGACAGATACGCGCCGAGTGTCACATCCGCCGCTGAGCCAGTGCGATGACCGAGCATAAAAAAAGCGGCTCTTTCGAGCCGCTTTCAGCGTACTGCGCGCGTATCGTTCAGCGCGACATCATGTTCATGCTGACGTTATGCATGACCCACATCGTGCCGATGATCAGGATGCCGGCCGTCAGCACCGTATAGCTGAACGCCATGACGTTCCAGCGCTGCCCCGACGAGCTGTTCATGTGCAGGAAGTACACGAGGTGCACGACGATCTGTACGAACGCGAGCACGGCCAGCGCGATCAGCGCCGCATGCGGCGGCAGGCCGCCCCACATCACGACCCCGAACGACGCCGCGGTCAGCACCACCGACAGTACGAAGCCCGCGGCGTAGCTGCCGACGCTGCCGTGCCCGGCGTCAAGTTGAGAGGAATGCGACTGGCTCATTTAGATCACGCTCGCGAGATAGACAAAGGAAAACACGCAGATCCACACGATGTCGAGAAAGTGCCAGAAGAGGCTCAGGCACGTCAGGCGACGCAGGTCGCGCTCCGACAGCGTCGTGCGGCCGACGATCTGCGCCGCGAGCACGACCATCCACAGCAGGCCTGCCGTCACGTGCAGCCCGTGCGTGCCCACCAGCGTGAAGAACGCCGACAGGAAGGCGCTGCGCTGCGGCCCCGCGCCTTCGGCGATCAGGTGCGAGAACTCGCGCATTTCCCTCGCGAGGAATGCCGCGCCGAGCACGAAGGTCACGGCGAGCCAGCCGAGCAGCGCGCCCTTCTTCTGGCGATGCGCGGCCAGCATGGCGAAGCCGTAGGTGATGCTGCTCACCAGCAGCGCTGCCGTTTCCAGCGCCACGCCGGGAATGTCGAACAGGTCCTTCGCGGTCGGGCCGCCCGCATACTGCTGGGCCAGCACCGCGAAGGTGGCGAACAGCGCCGCGAAGATCACGCAGTCGGTCATCAGGTACAGCCAGAACCCGAACACCGAATGGGACGGCGGATGATCGCCATGATCGTCGGCGTGATCGTGCAGGTTCACGTCGAGAGTTTTCTGCAACATCAGTTGACCTCCAGTTCCATGTCGTCGACGCGCGCTTCGATGCGCTTGCCGAGGCGCGCATCCTCGATCTTCCGGACCGTCGACGCCGGAATGTAATAACCGTCGTTGTCACGCGAGCTGTATACGACGAGCGTCGCGATCAGGCCGACCAGGCCGCCGATCGCGAGCCACCAGATGTGCCACACGAGCGCGAAGCCGAGCGCGAGGCTGAACAGGCCGATCACGAGGCCCGCGCAGGTATTCGACGGCATGTGGATGTCGCGGTAGGCCGGGCGGTCCTGCTTCGCCTGCCCGCGCGCCTTCATGTCGGCGAACGCATCGAGCGCCTGCACCTGCGGAATCTCCGCGAAGTTGTAGGCCGCGGGCGGCGAGCTGGTCGCCCATTCGAGCGTGCGGCCGCCCCACGGATCGCCCGTGGTGTCGCGGTTCGCGGGCAGGTTGCGATCGCGGATGCTGACGACCAGCTGCAGCAGCTGGCAGCCGATGCCGATCGCGATCAGCCCGGCGCCGAACGCAGCAACCAGCAGCCACGGGTGCCACGCCGGGTTGTCGTAGTGGTTCAGGCGACGCGTCATGCCCATGAAGCCGAGCACGTACAGCGGCACGAACGCGACATAGAAGCCGATCTGCCAGAACCAGAACGCGGCCTTGCCGAGCTTCTCGTTGAGCTTGAAGCCGAACGCCTTCGGGAACCAGTAGTTGAAGCCCGCGAGATAGCCGAACAGCACCCCGCCGATGATCACGTTATGGAAATGCGCGATCAGGAACAGGCTGTTGTGCAGTACGAAGTCCGCGCCCGGGATCGCCATCATCACGCCGGTCATGCCGCCGAGCGTAAACGTCACCATGAAGCCGAGCGTCCACAGCACGGGCGTCGTGAACTCGATCCGGCCGCGATACATCGTAAACAGCCAGTTGAACACCTTCACGCCGGTCGGGATCGCGGTGGTCATGGTCATGATGCCGAAGAACGCGTTGACGTTCGCACCCGAGCCCATCGTGAAGAAGTGATGCAGCCACACGAGGAACGACAGCACCATGATCGCGCAGGTCGCGTAGACCATCGTCCGGTAGCCGAACAGCGGCTTCTTCGCGAAGGTCGCGATCTCTTCCGAGAAGATCCCGAACGCCGGCAGGATCAGGATGTACACCTCCGGATGCCCCCACGCCCAGATCAGGTTCAGGTACAGCATCGCGTTGCCGCCGGCGTCATTCGTGAAGAAATGCATGCCGAGGTAGCGGTCGAGGGCGAGCAGTGCGAGCGTCGCGGTCAGGATCGGGAACGACGCCATGATCAGCACGTTGGTGCACAGCGCGGTCCAGGTGAACACGGGCATCTTCATCAGCGTCATGCCCGGCGCGCGCATCTTGATGATCGTCACGAAGAAGTTGACGCCCGTCAGCAGCGTGCCGACGCCCGAGATCTGCAGCGCCCACAGGTAGTAGTCGACCCCCACCCCCGGGCTGAACTGCAGCTCCGACAGCGGCGGATAGGCGAGCCAGCCGGTCTGCGCAAATTCGCCGATCACGAGCGACAGATTGATCAGGATCGCGCTGACGGCCGTCATCCAGAAGGACAGCGAGTTGATGAACGGGAACGCGACGTCGCGCGCACCGATCTGCAGCGGCACGATCAGGTTCATCAGGCCGACCATGAACACCATCGCCATGAAGAAGATCATGATCACGCCGTGGGCCGTGAAGACCTGGTCGTAATGATGCGGCGGCAGGTAGCCGGGCCCGTTGTACGCGAGCGCGAGCTGCAGGCGCATCATGATCGCGTCGGCGAAGCCGCGCAGCAGCATGATGAACGCGATGATGATGTACATCACGCCGATCTTCTTGTGATCGACGCTCGTGAGCCATTCGCTCCACAGCCATTTCCATCGGCCGGTGATCGTCAAGGCGGCGAGAATCCCGAGCACGACCAGCCCCATGAAGGCGCCCGCCCCCATGATGATCGGCTGGTCGAACGGAATCGCCGAAAGTGTCAGTTTGCCGAACATGCGTTATCCCTTCGTGCCGCAGGCGGCGTCCTTCAGGTCGAGGACGTGGCCATCGTTGTATTTCGCGATGATGTTGTGGAAGAGCCGGGGATCGACCGACGAGTAGTAGCGCACCGGCGCCTTCTCGCTCGGCTCGGCGACCGTGCGGTACACGCTCATGTCGAGCCGGTCCGACGACGCCCTCACCTTCTGCACCCATGCATCGAACTGCGCGCG
>NZ_JAAGNW010000297.1:0-757 GCF_010645215.1 Burkholderia multivorans
ACGAGGAAATAGCTGCGCGGCGAGCCGCCGCCGACGCGCGGCGCGTGCCCGTCGCGCGCCAGCCCGTACGCGACCGCGCCGCGCGCGACCGCGATGTCCGGCTGATCGTTGTGCAGCACCGCGAGCGGCTGGCCGCGCCACGCGCCGAGCATGCCCGTGAGGCGGCCCGCCAGCGCGCCTGCGCGAAACACGCCGCCGTTGAGCAGCACCGTGTCGGGCAGCGGGCCTTCCGCATGGCGCGCCAGAAACGCGGCCACGTGCCGCGTGATCGCCGCATCGCTCGCATACGGCAGGCCGAACTCGACGATCGCGCCGCGCGCGCGGCGCGGCAGATCGCCGGACGCGACCTGCGGGAAGAAACCATCGACGACGATCTGTTCGACTTCCTGCCGCGTCAGTTCCGCCGAGCGTGCTCCGCCGACGAGCCGGCTGCCCGCGCCGAGCAGCGTGAGCGTGACCGTCCCGGGCGCGTCGTCGCCGAGCAGCCGCTCCTTCGCCGCACGGCAGCGCTCGACCAGTTGCGACAACTGCGCGGCCGACAGCCGCGCACCGGGTTCGCTCAGGCGCGGCTCGACGAGCCGCGCGAGCGCGAGGTCCATGTTGTCGCCGCCCAGCATCAGGTGATTGCCGACGCCCGTGCGCGTCAGCACGGGCTCGCCGTCGTCGCGCAGCGTCACGTCGATCAGCGTGAGATCGGTCGTGCCGCCGCCGACGTCGCCGCCGAGCACGCGCCGGGCGTCCGCGCGCGCGCCGCGCC
>NZ_JAAGNW010000297.1:767-5913 GCF_010645215.1 Burkholderia multivorans
AGGACGGCGAGACGCGACACGAGCGCGTGGCCGCGCCGGCGCGCGCGATGCCGGTAAAGCCAGTCGTAGAAGGCCGCCTGCGGTTCTTCGAGCAGGCGCAGCGTCGGCAGCCCCGCGAGGCGCGCGGCCTCGACCGTGAGCGCGCGTGCGCCGTCGTCGAACGACGCGGGCACCGTGAGGATCACGTCCTGCGCCGCCAGCGGCGCAGCCGGGAAATGCGCATCCCATGCGGCGCGCACGTGGGCCAGATAGCTCGCGCTCGCCTCGACGGGCGACACCTTGGCCACGCCCTCCGCCGCGCCCCACGGAAGAATCGGCGCGAGACGGTCGACCGCCGCATGCGACAGCCAGCTCTTCGCGCTGGTGACGAGCCGGCCCGGCACCTGCGCGCCGAGCGTGCGCGCGAATCGCCCGATCACGGCGGCCGGCGTCTCGTTGCGCGCCTGCCAGGGCAGCCGCAGGCTGTCCGGCGCCTGTTCGCCGGGCGCCGGGTGATAACGCGCCGACGGCAGCAGCGGCGACGCGCCCACCGCCCCCGGCCCGACCAGCTGCTCGATGTCGAACACCTGGATCGCATCCGAACCCGGCGCGACATACGCGACGACCGTATTGCTCGTGCCGAGATCGATACCGATCGTATAGCGCTTCATCGGCTCAAGCGGTGCCGCGCACGTCGAATTCGACCTTCCAGCGTTCGTCCGTGCCGCTCGGGATCGCTTCGAGTTCGAGCGTGCCCGTTTCGGTCACGTGCGCGCGCAACTTCACCGGCACGATCTCGCCGACGGTACGGCCATCGGCCGGCAGCGTCGCCTGGATTTCCTCGAGTTCCTGCAGTTCCTCCGGCGACCAGTAGTCGAGCAAGGCGCCGACCTGATCCTGGCGGCGCACCGACGAACCGAAGAAGCGGAAATGCACGGGCTCGCCGACGACGAGGCCGAACTCCTGCGGCGGCAATGCCGCGGTCGTGCCCTCCTCCATCCCGAACGGTGCGACGCACAGCGCCTGCACCGGCGGCTCCAGCCCCGGCACCGCGGGCATCGCCGATTCGACCGCGACGTAGTACGCACGCGCCGTGCCGCCGCGGATCCGCACGCCGCGGCCGCGCTTCACGAAGCCGTAGTACGCCGCGCCGCGCGCGACCGCGAGATCGAGGTCCGCGCCGTCGAGCAGACGGGCGGGCGCCGCGCCTTCGGCCGCGAGCCAGCCGTTCAGCGTATCGAGCACGCGCTGCGTGAGCAGCGCCGACTTGAACACGCCTCCGTTGAACAGCACCGCCGTCGGATGCAGGAACGTCGCGCCCTGAGGCAGCGTGCGCCCGACGCCTTCCAGCGAGTCGAGCGCCGCCACCTGCCGGCCGAGGAACGCCGCGAGGTGACGCGTGATCCCGGCGTCCTGCGCATACGGCAGACCCAGCTGCGTGAGACCGGCGCGCGCGCGGCTGACCGGACGCGCGGCCGCATCGACCGGCGGGAAGAAGCCTTCGAGGATCGTCTGCGTCAGTTCTGCGCGGGTCAGCTCGGTGCGGATCGAGCCGCCGATCAACTTCGAGCCGCGGCTCGGCACGACGAGCGGCACCGCGTCGGTCGACGGATCGGAGAGCAGCGTTTCCTTCGCCGCGCGACACGCGTACGTGAGCGCGCGCAGCTGCCACGGGTCCGCCTGCGTGCCCTGCGCCGCGAGCTTGCGCGCGACGACGTGCGCGAGCGCGAGGTCCATGTTGTCGCCGCCGAGCAGGATGTGCTCGCCGACCGCGACGCGATGCAGCTCGAGATTGCCGTCACGCTCGACGACCGCGATCAGCGACAGGTCGGTCGTGCCGCCGCCGACGTCGACGCACAGAATCAGGTCGCCGATCCGCACCTGCTTGCGCCAGCCGCCCTCGCTGTTCTGGATCCAGCTGTAGAGCGCCGCCTGCGGCTCCTCGAGCAGCGCCATGCGCGCATAGCCGGCGGCGCGCGCGGCCTCGGCCGTCAGCTCGCGCGCGGCCGGATCGAACGACGCGGGAATCGTGACCGTCACGTCCTGGTCGGTGAACGGCGCATCCGGATACGCGTGATCCCAGGCTTCGCGCAAGTGGGTCAGATAGCGGATCGAGCTTTCGAGCGGCGACACGCGCGCCACCTCGGGCGGCGCATCGGCGGGCAGGATGGCCGCGCGGCGATCGACGCCCGGATGGCACAGCCAGCTCTTCGCGCTCGACACGAGGCGGATCGGCGTGCCCGCGCCGCGGCTGCGCGCCATCTCGCCTACCGCGAAGTTGCGCGAGGCGGTCCACGGCAAGGTCAGGTCGCCCTGGGCCAGTTCGCTCTCATGCGGCAGATAGAGGAAGGACGGCAGCAGATCGCGCGATTCGAGCGCGCCGGGTGCGGTCAGCTGCGCGATCGGCAGCACCTGTTGCGAGATCTTCTCGTCGTCGCTTGCCGCGCAATCGACGTAGGACAGCGCGCAGTGCGTCGTGCCGAGATCGATACCGATCGAATAACGGGAATCGCTCACAGCTCCACCTCCGCCGGCGCGATCACCGACGCGTCGTGGCTGCCGGTCAGCTTCGGCAGGCGCACCTCGGCCACGCGCCAGCCGCGATGGCTGACGGTGCCGGTGAACGGCGCCGCGCCGACGACATTGCCGGTCACGCGCACCGCTGTCGCATCGAAACCGGCCGGCAGCGTCACGCGGCTACCCTCGGCCTCGTCGCGCACCGGAACGATCGTGAAGTGTTCGCGCAGCGCGGCGCGGCAGCCGTCGTGCACGAGCCGCGCGGCGGCGCCGATCTCGGCGTCCGCATAGGCCGCGATTGCAACAGGCCGAGCAGTTGCAGCGCGGCCTGCGGGCTTGCCTCGCGCAGCTCGGGCGCGGCGGGCTTGACGGGCGCGGCAACCGGCGCCGGTTGCGCGGAAGCGGGCGCGCCATCGCGTACGCGCTGCACGCCGGCGGCGAACTCGCGGTTGCCGAGCACGGAAAAGAACGTACCAACGGCAAGCGACAGCCTGCCGAAGAAGGACAGATTGGATTCGGGCATGAAACGTGGACTCCGGTGGGCTCGCGACACGGCGAGCGGTCTTGCCTGGGCGGCGGGCACGGGCGTGGACACGCGCAACACCGTCGGTGTGTGCCTTGCCGCCCCCCTTGCGAGGGCGCAAAACCCGTATTTTGCCCTGTGTGGCCGGCCGACGCGAAAGTTTGGAGGCAAACGATTTGCGCGCGGGCCGATATTGCGTGGGGCGCCGCGCTCGAAACGACGCCGGATGCAGCGACCTCGCACGCTTGCCGACGGCCGGCCGCCGGCATCGCGACGCTCTGCCTCCGGAACGCGGATCGAACCGTTGGCAACCCGTCGCGAATCCTCGCCTGCGCCCCGCCACGAGCACGTCATGCCCGTTCAGCAGCGGCCATTCCGCATCGCCCCGGCCCGCGCTGCACTCGACTCCCGAAGCATCGGGCGTGTGCTTCAAAGTATGTGTGCGCATCGCCGCAGACGACCCGCATAATGCCTCGTCATCTCGTCGCCCTCTCCCATCATGTTGCCCCGGAGCCTGCCCTATGTGTGATTCGAAATCCTGCACACCGAAGACGATCGTATCGACGCGCCGTCGCTTTCTGCGCACGACGGGCGGAACAGCCATTGCGGCTGCGTTCGCCGGCGTGCTTCCCAATCGCGACGCGGTTGCCGCGGATGAAAAGGCGCCCGCGCCGAAGCCTCAGAATGCCGTGTCGCCCGACGATGCGATCGAGCGCCTGATGGAGGGCAATGCCCGCTACGTGGCGGGCGTGACGCGCCGTCACGATTTCGTGCATGAGCGCGAAGCGCTGCGTGGCGGACAAAACCCGTTTGCCGCCGTGCTCAGTTGCGCAGACTCGCGCATCGCGCCGGAATATGCATTCGACAGCGCCCGCGGCGATCTCTTCGTCACGCGCGTCGCGGGCAATTTCGTCAACGACGACGTGTTGGGCAGCCTCGAGTATGCCGTTGCGGTTCTGAAGATTCCGGCCATTCTCGTCCTCGGCCACGACCGATGCGGTGCTGTGGAGGCGGCGGTCAAGGTGGTGACGCAAGGTGCGACCTATCCTGGAAAGATCCAGTCGCTTGCCGAGTCGATCGTGCCGGCGGTAGACAAGGTCAAGGGCCGCGACGCGGCCACGCTGCTCGGCGCGGCCATCGTTCAGAACGTCCGCGACAGCATGGCCAACCTGCGCGCGCATTCGTCCATCATTCAGGACGCGAGCAAGGCGGGAACGCTGAAGATCGTCGGCGGGGTTTACCGCCTCGCGAGCGGCAAGGTCGAATCCGTGGTGTAACGCCGGCCCACAACCTGTTCACCGGTTTACGCCCCTGTCACATTGTGGTTCCGGCCACGGTTTCCTAAGCTGATTGCGTTGCTCATTCGATAAGGAGGCAGACCATGTCCGCATACCGCCCGATCACCGTGCGCGCAGTCGATAACCAAAGTCGTCAGCTGTTCGAATACGCCGTGCCGTTTTCATTGGAGGTCAGCGCCCGACAATTGCTGGAACAGGCATTCGTGCTGGGACAAACGGCAAGCACGGCCGATCCGTTTCTCTTCACGCTCGAGTACTACGGATACAGTGAATCGGCGCAGTATCCCGGCTACCTGGGCTACGAAGTCGAAAGCATCGCCGGCCTCTCGAACGGGGCGCAGTACTACTGGGAACTGCTCGTCAACGGCGTTTCATCCGCGAGCGGCGCGGACACTACCTATCCGAATCCCGGCGCGACCGTGACCTGGCAGTACACGGCGATCCCATCGGCGGGCGAGCAAAGCCGCCGCGCGGCGCGCGTTCAGAAGCGCCACGCAGGCCGGGCCTGAGCCTGAAACGGGAATGGCGCGCGATGCGCGCCATTCCTCGCCCCGCGCGAGCGATCCCGATGCAGTACGGGGGCCCGGCATCGGCGGGTTCAGGGAATGATGGAAGACCACCTGGAAGGAAGACGCGACGCGTGCAGCCGCGCCGGGCGACGCCGGCGGTCGCTTGCCGCGACAGCGGAAGATGAACGGAAAACGCGAACGCCTGCCAGCCGGCGCGCGGCGATATCGCGCGCGCCGCCGCTTCCCGGATTTACTTCTTTTCCGGCTCGCCCGGCCCCGGCTGCTGGAACGGGAACGTGTTGAACATCGACTTGGCCTGG
>NZ_JAAGNW010000298.1 GCF_010645215.1 Burkholderia multivorans
GCACTCGTGCGGCGCTCGCTGGCGATCCACGAGCTGGCGCTCGGACGCATCGTGCGTTTGTTCGATATCGACGGGCCGAGCCCGTGGCACTACTTCCTGGTGTGCCCGGAGCCGATGCTGCGCACGGCGCGGGTACAGGCGTTCCGGCGTTGGCTGCTGGAGGAGATCGCGCGCTTCAAGCTGGAGTGCGCGGAACTGGAGGCGCGGCGCGCGGCGGACACCGCCGCGCGCCGGCAGGAATGACGCGCAGGATCAGAGCACGACCTTGACCATCGGATGGCCGGTGAGCGCGCGATAGATGTTGTCGAGCTGCTCCTGGCTCGTGGCCCGCACGGTGATCGTGAGGCCCGTGTAGTTGCCGCCGCTCGACGCGCGCTCCTCGATCTTCTCGAGGTCGATTTCGTTGTCGTGCACGCTCACGACCTTGAAGATCGTGTCCCTGAACTCGGGATGCGCCTTGCCCATGATCTTGATCGGGAAGTCGCACGGGAACTCCAGCAGCGAGTCTTTCCGTGCCTCGATCGCGCCGGTCATTTCGACGGACTTGGTGGGTTCGGTCATGGTGATACTCCAGCAAAAAGGTCAGACAGGTTCCAGCTCGCGCGTCTTCGCGCGCTGGTAGGCCTCGTACAGCGCCGTGTAGACGGGCCCGGGCGTGCCGCCCTGCACGGGCAGATCGTCGAGCAGCGTCACGGGCAGGATTTCCTTGGTGGCCGACGTGATCATGATCTCGTCGGCCGCGCGCAGCTCGGCTTCGTTGATGTCGCGCGAGACGAACGGGATGCCGCATTCGTTCGCAAGCTCCTCGACCAGCGCGTAGCGGATCCCTTCGAGGATCTTGTTGCTGCGCGGCGGCGCGAGCAGCTCGCCGTTCTTCACGATCCAGACGTTGGCCGACGAGCATTCGGTGACGTGGCCGTCGCGCAGCTGGATCGTCTCGAACGCGTCGTGCTCGACCGCATGCTGGGCCATCAGCACATTGCCGAGCAGCGACGTCGACTTGATGTCGCAATGGAGCCAGCGGCGGTCCTCGGCGGTCACGCAGCGCACGCCGCGCGCACGCACCTCGGCGCTCGGCAGGCTCAGCGGGCTGACCATCATGAACACGGTGGGCACGGCGCCGGCCGGAAACGCGTGGCCGCGCTTCGCGACGCCGCGCGTCACCTGGATGTAGACGAGCGCATGGCGGCCCTCGCCGAGCGCGGCGGCGTTCGCTTCGAGCGACTCGTCGCTGAGCGCGCGCCAGCCGGCCTCGTCGTGCGGATTCTCGATGCCGATCTTCTTGAGGCTGCGTTCGAGGCGCGCGAGATGCTGCGCGATCCGGAACGGCGCGCGGCCGCCTTCATGCGCATAGGCCGGCACGACCTCGTAGATGCCGTCGCCGAAGATGAAGCCGCGGTCGAGGACCGGAATACGCGCCTCGGACAGCGGCACGCGTTGTACGTGAGACGAGACGCTCAGGTAAACGACCGGATCGAAATCAGCTTGGCTCATGGCGGTTGGGCTCGAGAAGGGATCGGAAGGAAGACTCCGCGTAGCTTACTTCTTTTTGCTGAACATCAGCAGGATCGAATCCCAGATCCGGCCGAGGAGACCGGCTTCCGGCACGGCTTCGAGCGCGACGATCGGGAATTGCGCGAGCGTCTTGCCGTCGGCGACGAGCTTGACCGAGCCGACCTGCTGGCCCTGTGCGAGCGGCGCGATCAGCGGGGCGTTGAGATCGACTTCCGGCTTGACCTTGTCGCCCATGCCCTTCGGCACCGTGATCGACTGATCCTTCAGCACGCCGACCTGGACCGTGTTGCTCTTGCCCTTGTAGATGCGTGGGGTTTCGATGGCCTGGCCGGCCTTGTAGAGGCGCACGGCGTCGAACGCGCTGTAGCCGTAGCTGAGCATCTTCATGCTGTCCTGGACGCGGTCGCTTTCCTTGACCTCGCCCATCATCACGGTGACGAGGCGGCGGTTGCCTTCCGACGCGCCCGGCAGCGGACGCTTGGCGGACGCGATCAGGCAGAAGCCGGCGGCCTGGGTGTGACCGGTCTTGAGACCGTCGACGGTCGGATCGATCCAGAGCAGGCGATTGCGGTTCGGCTGCTTGATCTTGTTGTACGTGAATTCCTTGACCGAGAAGATGTTGTAGTAGTCGGGGAAATCGCGGATCAGGTGGGTCGAGAGCGTCGCGAGGTCGTTGGCCGTCGTGTAGTGCTGCGGATCGGGCATGCCGTTCACGTCGGCGAAGTGGGTGCTCTTCATGCCGAGGCGCTGGGCTTCGGTGTTCATCATGTTGATGAACTGGGCTTCGCTGCCGCCGACCAGTTCGGCGAGCGCGAGGGCGGCATCGTTGCCGGACTGGATGATCATCCCGTAGACGAGGTCGTGCACCGAGACCGGCTTGTTGGCTTCGATGAACATGCGCGATTCGTCGCGGCCGACGCGGCGGACCGCTTCGCTCGGCGTGACGATCTGCTCCATCGAGATCTTCGTGGCGTTGAGGGCCTCGAACACCAGATAGGCGGTCATGAGCTTCGTGAGCGCGGCCGGCTCGATGCGCTCGTCGGCGTTGCCGGAGGCGAGGACCTGATTGCTGGAGGCGTCGACGAGGACCCACGAACGGGCGTTGACGCCGGGCGGGGGCACGGCGCCGGGCATGAAGGTGGCGGGTGCGCCGGTCGGCTCGGCGGCGGCGGACGCGGCGGGAGCCTTGACCTTGGCGGCGGGCTTGGCTTCGGCGACGGCGATCGTCGACACGAGCGCGGCGGGCAGCGCGATGCCGAGGGCGACATTGCGGGCGGCGAGCGCGAGGGTGGTGGTGGAGGCGAGGGACGTGAGGCCGAAGGAAGACAAACGCATGGTCGATTCAGGCAGAAAGTGCAGCGCACGGGGTGCGCGGTTGAGAGCCGGGCGGCGGGCGTTTCGGCGTTCGCGGGAGGCGGAGCGGGCGAAACGCGCCGGTTGGACAGATCGCAGAACGATCGGTTCGCGGGCTGGGCGCACGGGTGGTGCGCGGGCCGCGGACCGGGTAGCGGATCCGGCCGGACCAGCCGGGCGGCGCTTGGAACCTGCGCATTATACGTGGGGTTTTGCGGGGGTTTTCCGGGGACGGGGTGGATTTGGGGGGTGGGTGGCGGTATGTCAAACCGCGCAAGGGGGCGGCGATGCGCGCCGATCAGCGTCGAAGGGGATCGTTTCTTTGCACGAAATTGCCAGGTGCTGGATTTGTGATTGCGTCTGTTTTTTTGTGGATTTCCCGTGAGGGTGGTGGTCTATTAGCGTCGCCCCTCCCCGGGGCGGGGGTCACTTTTCTTTGTCCCCCAAGGGGACTTCCTTCGGGGCGTCTTGCCAAAGAAAAGTAACCAAAAGAAAGGCGCTTTTTAGATCCGAGAATACGGTGCGATCGCGTTCAGAGTGGCCCTGCCGCAGCGAGTGGCGTAAGGGTACAACGGGGATGGGCCCGCGCAGGATCCGACCATACGCGCCGTAAAACAAAGTGGTATACCGCCCGCAAGCTCCTGCTCGCTACGCTCTCAGAACGGTCCGCTTCCCGCTCAAACGTTTTCGTGGAAATGAATCGGCGTGGCCATCACGCAGCAATACATCGTGTGATTGAAGTGCGATTATCGGATCGTCGATTCCGGATCAATTGGAGCGCAGTGAGCGATTGATGCCGCCGTCCGATCATGCAGAGCGCAACAGAAAGCTACACCGCGATGCCCTGCCGAGTCTTAGCCGGCCGCCCGCCCTTTGCCCCATTGCGACGGGCGGCTTCTGCCTTGCTCAACGTTCGGACTCTACCGCGCGCAGCTGCAACAGCCCGACGAGCAATGTCGACCGGAATCAAGCGGGCAACCAGGCCGGGAATACTGATCGCTGCAACTTCACTCTCACCAAACACGAGCCCATCGCCGCCGGGAGTGACATAGGCCTGTGCCAGGATGCTGCGAGGCAGATCTTTCAGCGCAGGAACTTGATGTGGATGGATACGCAAGGCCAGCCCGTTGCTGTACACCAATTCCAATACCCGCGCACCGGCGATATATCGGGCAGATACCGCGTGCGGTTCCGCCAGCGCCTCGCGCCCACCCGCCAGCGCTTGCACATAGTCACCCTCGGTGATTTTGCGGGATGCCACGGTCAAACCTCCTTCAACAATTCTGTTGTAATCGACATTGACCACTGCACTCGTACCTCTACGCCCTGCCCTGGGAGATAAGTCCCGCTGCCTTTGACGATGGCGCCGTCTCCGGTACTGCCCGCAGGCAAGAGCACCAGCCCCTCCGATTTCCCCCGCTTCTTCACGGGAGCATGATCCAGGCAGACTGTCTGGTGGATATGCCACCAAGCCGCGCGACACTGCTGACGATGGTAATAAATCTGCGCCGCCAGTCGATTGAGTACCGACAAGGCCGGCGCGGCTCGCAGGGGCTTGACGTCCCACAACGAAACATCATCCGTCACCATCGAGAACACGAAGCGGGCTGTCCACGCATCTGCCCGGCACACCGCCGTGACATGGGGTGGGCAGTGGTCCAACGGCCAGATGCGCATTTCGATGTTACCGCGTTTCCAGAGCACGGAGAACCTATGTTGTTAGGTTATTGAGACCAGTCAGTCTCTGCGAGGCAAGTAAACCGCTCCTGGGACGACCATCATCGGAGCGCATCGATTGGATGAAACAGGAGGTTGTTGAAGCAGATGACGAGGGCATTGCTCGTCTTTGGAGCTCGCCCATTGAATCGAAGTTAGACAGGCACGCGGGAACCATCAGTGTTCCTCGCTCGGTAGCATGCTGATTCGACATTTTGAGCGGATTCCCGGGTTGGCAACCCGAAGATTCTGTCATTCGAAATGAGGAACATCCACGCCGTTTGACGTTGCCTCAACGCATTTCTTTCCGCAGCGCCTGCCCATCGGACTCGGCGACTCCACCGTCGCGGAAACAAGTTTAATAATCCTCGAAGGAAAACCATCTCGTCGCCCGAATCCGAAGGAGGAAGCTCCCAACGACAAGCGTAGCGAGGAGGTCGCCGCTCATCCGCGCCGCCGGATCAGAACGATACATAGTGCGACCAATATGAGGGCGGCTACATCGACGGCAATCAAGATAGGAAACGGATTCGTCCACTTGTCCATATTGGTCGTGCGCGAAAAGTACGGCGGCCCGTCGCCGTACGCTTCGGACAGGTTGGCGAAATTGAATACGGCGACAAGACCGACCAGCATGAGCAGAATGAGGCATACGGACAGCCGGGCGACTGATGAGCGGCTCATATCAGTACTGCACCGTAAGCGGGATGTAGCAATCCCTCGATGCTTGTGTCGCGCCCAGCACATCCCGGACGAACTCATCCATCCTTGCGTTCAGATTGATGCAGCCCGCGCTACCGGAACGCGCGCCGCCGTGAATGAAAAAGCCCCCGCGTCCGTGGGTTCGTGTTCCGGGCATGACATGAATGGTGAGGCGATGCTTGCCCCACGACGAACGCGACGCAACGTTGTACCAACGATTCGTCCACATTTGAACCGGCGTTACCCAATAACGCCCAGCGGGAATCGGCCCGATGTTTTTCTCACGCTGTCGCTCCGGCGAATAATCAAATACCCCGCGCATGCCCGGCTGCCCCGATGCCGCCGCATAAACACGCGTTACGCTGCCGGTCATGGTCAGAAAGGGGTTCATCGCGGGAAACCGTGGAAGCTTTGGGTGCAGTTGGTAATCTGACGCCAGTGGAAACGGGCGTTGGAGGCCAAATTGCTGGATCGCAAAGCACTACAGGCATTGGGATGCTGGACGGGCTAC
>NZ_JAAGNW010000299.1:0-982 GCF_010645215.1 Burkholderia multivorans
GCCCGCGATGAAGCGCCGCACCGGGCCGAGATCCACCTGCTCGCGCTTCACGTGCCCGGCCGGCGCATCGTCGCCCTTCACCCGCCCTTCGTTGTCGAGCAGGTACACCTCGACGCTCGGGTTCACGCCCATCAGCTGGCCGAACAGCCGCCGCACCGCGTCGGGCCGCAGGCCGTTCTCGTCCATCAGCGGCGCGCTGTGCGCGATGTGCTCGGCCAGGCCGCGCGACAGCCCCTGTACGACTTCCTTCTCGTGCATGTCGCTGGAGCGGATCTGCAGCCACGCCGACGCGCCGCAGCACGCGAGCAGCAAGGCGGAGAACACGAGCGACAGGCGCTGGCTGAGTGTCAGTCCCATCATGGCTCCCGCGTCTCGGCACCCGGCGCCGCGAGCTTGTAGCCGTGGCCCCAGACGGTCAGGATGCGCGCCGGCTGGGCCGGATCGGGCTCGATCTTCGCGCGCAGCCGGTTGATATGGGTGTTGACGGTGTGCTCGTAGCCCTCGTGCTGATAGCCCCACACCGCGTTCAGCAGGTCCATGCGCGAATACACCTTGCCCGGGTGCTGCGCGAAGAAGTACAGCAGGTCGAACTCGCGCGGCGTCAGCTCGATGCGCGCGCCGTCCACCGTCACCTCGCGCATCACCGGGTCGATCGACAATCCGCCCAGCTCCAGGCGTCCCGCGTCGAGCCGCGAGTTGCGCTCGAGCGCGTCGACCCGCCGCAGCAGCGCCTTGACCCGCGCGACCAGCTCCAGCACCGAGAACGGCTTCGCGAGGTAGTCGTCCGCTCCGAGTTCGAGCCCGAGGATCCGGTGCACCTCGCTCGAGCGCGCACTCGTGATGATGATCGGCGTGTAGCGCGTCATCGCGCGCGCGCGCCGGCAGATCTCGAGCCCGTCGACGCCGGGCAGCATCAGGTCGAGAATCAGCGCGTCCCAGCCGCCCTGCTCCAGCAGCCGCAGCCCCGCATCGCCGTCCGCGC
>NZ_JAAGNW010000299.1:992-4204 GCF_010645215.1 Burkholderia multivorans
AGTACGTTGGCGATGTCGTGGTCGTCTTCGACGATCAATACGCGTTTGGGTCGATCCATGGCAGTCCGCGCGCAAGCGCGCGCAAGTGGAAATAAGGGGCGAATGCTCCGCCCGTCCGTCATTGTGCAGATTTTCCGGATCGGGAGTTATCACATTTAATTTAACTTTCCGTGAGGACTTCGACACCACGGTATTTCTACGATAGGCGCATGTTCCATCGTACCCGTCGCAAGGAGTCCATCATGGCCAATCGCAGACGTTTTCTCTCCCTCGGCGGCGCGGCGCTCGCCGCGCTCGCCGCCGCGAGCCGCTGGCCGGCCCGCGCGGCCGGGCCCGCCGCGGCGGCCCCGGGCGGCTTCGAGGTCAGCCGTACCGAGGCGCAATGGCGGCAACGCCTGACCCCGGCCCAGTACACGGTGCTGCGCGAGGAAGGCACCGAGCCGCCCTACAGCAGCCCGCTCAACGACGAGCATCGCAGCGGCCGCTTCGCCTGCGCCGGCTGCGCGCTCGATCTGTTCTCCTCGCGCACGAAATTCGACAGCCATACCGGCTGGCCGAGCTTCTGGACGCCGCTCGAGCACGCGGTCGCGACCCGCGAGGACGGTTCGTTCGGCATGCAGCGCACCGAGGTGCACTGCCGCCGCTGCGGCGGCCATCTCGGCCACGTGTTCGACGACGGCCCCGCGCCGACCGGCCTGCGCTACTGCATGAACGGCGTCGCGCTCACCTTCCGCCCGCTGCCGGCCTGACCTCGTTCCGCCAGGAGTCTTCACCATGTTGCTGATCGTTCTCGCTTATCTCGGCGGGGTCCTCACGATCCTGAGCCCGTGCATTCTGCCCGTGCTGCCGTTCGTGTTCGCGCGCGCCGACCAGCCCTTCGTCCGCAGCGGGCTGCCGCTGCTCGCCGGCATGGCGCTCACCTTCGCCGCCGTCGCCTCGCTCGCCGCGATCGGCGGCGGCTGGGTCGCGCAGGCCAACCAGTACGGCCGCTGGCTCGCGCTCGTCATGCTCGCCGCGTTCGGCATCACGCTGCTCGCGCCGCGCGTCGCCGAACACCTGACCCGGCCGCTCGTCGCGCTCGGCAACCGGCTCGCCGCACATGCCCAGCGCGACGGCCGGCCCGCGGGCGTCGGCGCGTCGCTGCTGCTCGGCGTCGCGACCGGCCTGCTGTGGGCGCCCTGCGCCGGGCCGATCCTCGGCCTCGTGCTGACGGGCGCCGCGCTGCGCGGCGCGAGCGTCGGCACCACGCTGCTGCTGATCGCCTACGCGGCCGGCGCGGCCACCTCGCTCGCGGCCGCGCTGCTGGTCGGCGGCAAGCTGTTCGCCACGCTCAAGCGCTCGCTCGGCGCGGGCGAATGGGTGCGGCGCGGGATCGGCGTCGCGATGCTGGGCGGCGTCGCCGCGATCGCGCTCGGCCTCGACACCGGCGTGCTGGCCCGTGTGTCGACGGTCGCGACGGGCGGCCTCGAACAGGCGCTCGTCAACCGGCTCGGCTCGGACGGCGGCGGCGCGATGCGCGCCTCGGCCGAGGCCGGCGGCGCACCGTCCAGCACGGCCGCAGGCGGCGCGATGATGCAGGCCGCACCGGGCATGCTGCGGGTCGACACGAGCGCGTTGCCCGTCGAGGGCCAGTTGCCCTCGCTGGACGGCGCGGTGCAATGGCTGAACTCGCCGCCGCTGAGCGCGGCCGCCCTGCGCGGCAAGGTCGTGCTGATCGACTTCTGGACCTATTCGTGCATCAACTGCCTGCGCACGCTGCCCTATGTGAAAGCATGGGCCGCGAAGTACCGCGACCAGGGGCTCGTGGTGATCGGCGTGCATGCGCCCGAGTTCGCGTTCGAGCGCGATCCGGCCAACGTGCGCAAGGCGATCCGCGATCTCGGCATCGACTATCCGGTCGCGATCGACAACAACTATGCGATCTGGCGCGGCTTCGACAACCAGTACTGGCCCGCGCACTACTTCGTCGACGCCCAGGGGCGCGTGCGCTACCACCACTTCGGCGAGGGCAACTACGCGCGTTCGGAGCAGGTGATCCAGCAGTTGCTGGTCGAGGCCGGCCACGCGGGCGCCGCGCGAGTCGCCACCGGCCTGGACGGCATGGCCGCGCAAGGCGTGCAGGCGGCCGCCGATCCCGACGACATGCGCTCGCCGGAAACCTACGTCGGCTATGCGCGTGCGGAGAACTTCGCGTCGCCGGGCGGCGCCGCGCGCGATGCGGTGCGCCGCTACACCGCGCCCACGCAGCTCGACGTCAACGACTGGGGCTTCGACGGGGCGTGGCGCATCGGCGCGGAGCACGCGACGCTCGCGCAGCCCGGCGGCACCCTGGTCTACCGCTTCCATGCGCGCGACCTGCATCTCGTGCTCGGGCCCGGCGCCGACGGGCGGCCGGTGCGGTTCCGGGTACGCGTCGACGGCGCGCAGCCGGGCGCCGCGCACGGCACCGACGTGGATGCGGCCGGCAACGGCACGGTGGTCGCCCAGCGGCTCTACCAACTGGTGCGCCAGCCCGGCGACGTCGCCGACCACACGTTCTCGATCGAGTTTCTCGACCCCGGCGTGCAGGCGTTCGCCTTCACGTTCGGCTAGGCCGGCGGCTCGCTCATCCATCCAGGATGGTTTCATCGTGAAAACGCAAGCAACTCAATCCACGCCGGCGCGCCGGCGCGGCTGGCGCGCGCCCGGCCTCAGGACGGCGGGCGCGCTGGCGCTCGCGGCGCTGGCGCTCGTCTGGCAGCACACCGCGCGCCCGGCCGAACCCGCCGTCGCGCTGCCGGCCCCGGCCCACGACGAGCCGGCCGGCGCGGCGCACACCGAGACCGCGGTGCTCGCGGGCGGCTGCTTCTGGGGCATGCAGGGCGTGTTCGAGCACGTGCGCGGCGTGCGCCGGGTGGTGGCCGGCTATGCGGGCGGCGTGGCGGAAACCGCGCACTACGAACTGGTCAGCGACGGCGGCACCGGCCACGCGGAATCGATCCGGGTCGACTACGACCCGGCGCAGATCAGCTACGGACGCCTGCTGCAGGTGTTTTTCTCGGTCGCCCACAATCCGACCCAGCTCGACTACCAGGGCCCCGACCATGGCACCCAGTACCGTTCCGCGATCTTCCCGACCACGCCGGCGCAGCGCGCGGTGGCCAGCGCCTATGTCGCGCAGCTCGGCGCGGCGCGCGTGTTCGGCGCGCCGATCGTCACGCGCATCGAGAACT
>NZ_JAAGNW010000299.1:4214-5786 GCF_010645215.1 Burkholderia multivorans
ATCGCCTTCAACGACCTGCCGAAAATCGGTGCGCTGAAGCAGATGTTCCCGACGCTGTATCGGGCCGACCCGGTGCTGCTGACGGGCGCCGGCAACTGACGCGGCGCGCGGCGCGCCTCAGCGCGCGGCGAAGGTGTCGCACTGGCGCACGTCGCCGCTGTCCAGCCCGCGCCGCAGCCAGTACACGCGCTGTTCGCTCGAACCGTGGGTGAACGCGTCGGGCACCACGTAGCCCTGGCTCTGCTTCTGGAGGCGGTCGTCGCCGATCGCGGCGGCCGCGTTCAGCCCCTGCTCCAGGTCGCCCGCTTCGAGCAGTTGCCGGTTCGCGCGCTGCGCATTGTTCGCCCAGACCCCGGCGAAGCAATCGGCCTGCAGTTCGAGCCGGACCGACAGCTGGTTCCCCTGCACGCGGCCCGCCCGGGCGCGCATCGCGTCGACCTTGTCGGAAATGCCGAGCAGCTTCTGCACGTGGTGTCCGACCTCGTGCGCGATCACGTAGGCCTGCGCGAAATCGCCGCCCGCGCCGAACCGGTCGCGCAACTCGCGATAGAACCCCAGGTCGATGTAGATCTTGCGGTCCGCCGGGCAGTAGAACGGCCCCATCGCCGCCTGGCCGTTGCCGCACGCGGTGGGCGTGCTGCCCGTGTACATCACCAGCGTCGGCGCGGCGTACTGCGCGTGCAGCTGGGTCTGGAACACCGTCTGCCAGGTGCGGATCGATGCCGAGGAAATACGACGCCGCCAACGCCACCACGAGCGTGCCGATGCCCACGGTCGCGCGCCGCCCGCCGAACCCGCCGCCGCCGCGGCGGTCCTCGACGTTCTGGCTTTCGGTTTCGTTGTCGAGACGCATGCTGTGACTCCGTCAATCAATGAGCAGTACTGTGGATCGGCCGCGCGGCGCGCAGATGTCGCGCCGCACGCGGCCGGGGTCAGAAATTGTGCATCATCCCGATGTACGCGCCCGTCTGCGATTCGCCCGCGAGCGGGCTCGTGTTGGGGCTCGCATCGCGCGGCGTCGCGAGCAGCGAGAAATTCGAATTCCCGCCGTTGCGCACATACGCGACCGTGCCGTACAGGAAGGTCCGCTTCGACAGGTTGTAGGTCGTGCCGAGCGCATACAGCAGCGCGTGGCCGGACGGATCGTGCGACGCGTCGCCGCCGCCGCTGCCGACCCGGATGTAATAGCCGCCGCCCGTCACCGCCCACTGCGGGGTCGCCTGGTAGGTCGCGCCGAGCCAGAAGTGATCGGCACGATCGGCGAGGCCCGCCGGCGTATCCGGCGCCGAGTAGTGCGTATACGCGCCCTGGATCTTGAACTGCTGCACCTTCACGTTCGCGCCGACGAAATATTCGCGCGAACTGGTGAATACATTGCTGAAACGACCGTTCGCATCGCGCAGCTCGTCGTAGATCCCGCGCACGTCGAGCAGCGCCGAGTGATACGAGATCATGACGCCGTCCGAGCGGCCGAAGTCGTTCGGCGCGCCGTAGTTGAAGCCGCGCGACTGGTTGCCGAACGCGTATTGCCCCTGGATGTCGAAGCCGCCGAACACCGGGCTGTGGTACTCG
>NZ_JAAGNW010000003.1:0-4042 GCF_010645215.1 Burkholderia multivorans
CGACACGATATCGATGACGTCGGGGACGCTGGCGTTCCGGTTCAGCGCCCGCAATGTCAGCAAGGTCTGGAGCTTGGTCGAGGTGACTGCGTCGAGACCGACCGGTGCGACTTGCGTGTGATCCACCTGGCCGGCCGGGCTGATCGTCGAAGCCGGCTCGTTGCCACCGCAGGCCGCGAACGTCAACATCAGTGCGGTCGAAAGAATCGTCTTGCTAAGCACAGCACATCATCCTGTTCAATTGACACGGCGTGGTCCCACCCCACCCATGCGGAATCGTCCGCTTTCAACGGGAACGCGAATGCTCGGGCCACGAGAAATCCGACTCGCCCAACCTCTTCCCATCGGGTGATCGGCCCGTCGGGCCAGTGCGATATCAGCCGTACGCGCGTGTGGCTGACTCACTTGAAGCCGCTACCGGGCCTGTCGCGGCGGCGGCGCAAGCGCGATCGAGCCTCCCCGCTTGCTAAGTCCACCCAATCATTTTCCGGATGGATGCCCAAGCTGGCGTCATTGTAGTGTCGAATTATCCCGAGGTCTTATGTTTATGGCCTCTTGCCCGGATCAGAACATGCCGCGCGGACGACGACGAGCGCATCAAGCGCAGTCGCGGATCACGCACGCCCGGCATTCCGCCAGCGCCGCCACCTGCGCATCGCGTCCGGCGCGCATGCGCTCGATCGGCCCGACCACCGACACGCCGTACCAGTGGCCCTCCACCTCGAACGCCATCGCAAGCGCCGCCAGTTCCGGCGCGCTTTCGCCGAAGTTCTCGCTCCATCCGCGCGCACGGCTCGTCCGCGCCTGCGCGACGAGCGCATCGAGATCCGCCACCGTGGCGTCCGTATAGGCATCGAACGCGAGCCGTGCGCCGAGCGCGCGCTGCGCGTCGTCGTCGAGCTGCGCGAAGATCGCCTTGCCGATCGAGTTCGCGTGCAGCGGCCGCAGTTCGCCCGGCTTGCGCGCATACCGGATCGCCTGCTGCGATTCGACGACGTCGAGATAGATCACCGCCGTATCCTGGATCGCGCCCAGCACCGCGGTTTCCCCGCACGCATCGCGCAGCGCGACCAGATGCGGATGCGCGAGATCGACCACCGGATCGGTCGCGTCGATCGCCGCCGCGATCCGTTGCAGCCGCTGCGTCGGGTAATAGCCGCCGCGCCGGCGCGCCTCGTACAGGTAGCCGCGGCTGACGAGCGTGCGCGCGAGCGCGAGGCAGCTCGACATCGGCACGTCCATCAGGCGCGCGAGTTCGGTCAGGGACAGGGGCCGGCGTTCGGCGGCGAACACTTCGAACAGGTCGAGCGTGCGGGCGACAAGCTTGACATCCATGGCGGAAGACACAGGAACGACGCCCGACAACGGGCGTTCAATAGGATTTCGGCAAGCCCAATACTTTTTCCGCGATGAAACACAGGATCATCTGCGGACTGACGGGCGCAATCCTCGGGATCATACACTCGCGCAAATAGCGTTCGACGTGATACGCCTTCGCGTAGCCCATCCCGCCCAGGGTCGCGAGCGCGGTCTGGCACGCCTGGAACGCCGCCTCCGCGGCGAGGTACTTGGCCGCGTTGGCCTGCGCGCCGCACGACGCCTGCGCGTCGTAGCAAGCCGCCGCCTTCATGACCATCAGCCACGCCGCCTCCAGCTGCATCCACGCAAGCGCGAGCGGATGCTGGATCGCCTGGTTCTGTCCGATCGGACGGCCGAACACCACGCGTTCGCACGCGTAGCGCGTCGCGTGCCGCAGCGCGACCTGCCCGAGCCCGACCGCCTCCGCCGCGATCAGGATCCGCTCCGGATTGAGCCCGTGCAGCAGATATCGGAAGCCCTCGCCCTCGACGCCGATCCGGTCCGCCACCGGTACGCGCAGTTCGTCGATGAACAGCAGGTTCGAGTCCACCGCGCGACGGCCCATCTTCTCGATCTCGCGCACTTCCACGCGCGCGCGATCGAGCGTCGTATAGAACAGGCTCAGGCCCTCGGTCGGCTTCGCGACCTGTTCGAGCGGCGTCGTGCGCGCGATGATCAGCATCCGGTCCGCAACCTGGGCGGTCGAGATCCAGATCTTGCGGCCCGTGATCAGGTAATGGTCGCCCGCCCTCACCGCGCGAGTCGTCAGATGCGTGGTGTCGAGCCCGGCGTCGGGCTCGGTGACGGCGAAGCACGCCTTCTCCTGGCCCGCGATCAGCGGCGGCAGGAAGCGCCGCTTCTGTTCCTCGGTGCCGAACACCTGCACCGGGTTCAGCCCGAAGATGTTCATGTGCACCGCCGACGCGCCGGACAAGCCCGCGCCCGACGCGCTGATCGTGCGCATCATCAGCGCCGCCTCGGTCATGCCGAGCCCCGCGCCGCCGTATTCGGGCGCCATCGCGATGCCGAGCCAGCCGGCCTCCGCGAGCGCTGCGTGAAACGCGTGCGGAAACCCGCCCTCGCGATCGCGTTCCAGCCAGTAGTCATCGTCGAAGCGCGCGCAAATCCGCTCGATCGCGGCCTCGATCGCGCGCTGCTCGTCATTCAGCGTGAAGTCCATCCGTGCCTCCTCTCCATGCCGCCGCTCGCAAGCGACGGCGTCGGGCCGGAGCCGGGACGCCGTCGGGATCGACATGAAAATTCCCATATATGAATTTATATTCATACACAGGAATTATGAAGTCAAGTACGCCGGGCTGGCGTCCGGCCTCGATACCACCCGCGAAGTTCGCACCGATCGCAGCCGAAGCTCGAATCGCATTGAGTCCTCGAATACGTTCGCGCACAATGTCGGCGCTGCACCGCAAGCGAATGGAACGGCGTCTTCCGCGCCGCGCGCAGTCCGCATCCCGGAACTCAAAAAAGCAAGAACACACACCGATGCCTACCGAGACGAAACCCACCCTGAACGGCCCGCGCATCACGCTGCGGCCGCTGACCCGCGACGACGCGCCCGCGATGTTCGCCTCGCTCGACGATCCCGAACTGCGCCGCCTGACCGGCACTCACGCCTCGCACCGCCTGGAAGACGTGACCGCGCATTGCGCACGGCTCGAAGCCACCCCCGACCGCTGGGACTACGGCATCGTCGTTGACGGCCGGCTGATCGGCGAAGCCGTGCTGAACGATTTCCAGGCCGCCAATCGCAGCACGTCGTTCCGGATCGGCATCTGGGATGCTGCTTCGCGCAACCAGGGATATGGCTATGAAGCGACGCGCCTGCTCGTCGAATTCGCGTTCGATACGCTCGGCGTGAACCGGGTCGAGCTGGAGGTCTTTTCGTTCAATCCGCGCGCGCGGCGGGTCTATGAGAAGGCGGGCTTCCGCGTCGAGGGCGTGCGGCGCGAAGCGTTGATCTGGGAAGACGAGGTGGTCGATTCCGTGCTGATGGCGCAATTGCGCCGCGATCGCGCGACGCGCGAGGAAGCGGCGCAAGCCTGAATCCGGCCGGCCGGTTCACGCCCCCCGCGCGCCGTACCCCACCGCCGCACCGGCGTTCAGCCGCGCACCAGATCCTCCGGCGCGCAGCACAGCGCGCCCCACGCCTGCGCGAGGCGTTCGCCGCGCCCGAGCCTGAGCGGCGCGTCGTCGAAGTCGACCCACACGATCTGGTCGACCTGGGTCGGGCGGGCCGGGCTTTCCTGGCTGCGCCCGTCCGACAGCACCCACAGCCAGCGCTGCTGCGCCGGCTGCCGGCGCGCGGCCTGCGCGAGCACCCGCTGGGCGGCCGCCACGCCGCGCGCGAGCGGCGTGCCGCCGCCGCCGCCGACCGGCGCGAGCCAGCGCGCATTCCACCAGCGCGGCACGGCCGGCCCGAAGCGCTGCTCGGCCGACTCGCCGCCGAAGCAGACGAGCGCCACCGTCTCGCGCCGGCGCGCCGCGCGCTCGAACAGCGCGACGATCAGCCCTTTCGCGCGCGCCAGCCGTTCGCCTTCGAGCATCGACGCGGAACAGTCGAGCAGGAAACAATGCAGCACGCCGCCGCGCGCGGCGTAGGGCCGATAGCGCAGATGCGCGGCGCGCAGGCGCTCGCCGCGCCGCGCGGCCAGGGTGGCCGGCCATG
>NZ_JAAGNW010000003.1:4052-6917 GCF_010645215.1 Burkholderia multivorans
ATCCGTTCGATGGCTCAGCGTTTTTTTAGCGGCAGCGGCACCACGCCCTTCACCGTCGCCGTCGCGACCGGTTCGGGCGGCAGATAACCCCAATCGCCCTCGCCTCCCGCCGGCCCGGCATCGGGATGCCCGCGGTCCGGCTCGTCCCGCCCATGCGCATCGGCCGACGTCGCAGCCGGCTCGCGCGGCGGCGAGACCGACGCCGGCGGCACGCCGCGCCGATGCCGCAACACCTCGGCCGCGACCCGCTCGACGTGCGCGACGTCGATCGCCGCCGCGCCTTCGAGCGCCGCGAGCGCGCGCGCCGCGCGCAGCATCACGAGGTCGCCGCGCAGGCCGTCGATCGCCGCCTCGACGCCCAGCTCACTGACGCGCGCATGCACCGCCTCGCCGAAATCGAGCGCGGGCAACGCCTCGCGCGCCGCGCGCAGCCGCTCGGCCAGCGCCGCCTGTGCGTCGCGCCGCGCCGCGCAAAAGCCCTCGGGATCGGCGTCGAACGCGAGCCGCGCCTTGACGATCGCCTGCCGCTGCGCACTCGCATAGCAGTTGTCGAGTTCCACCATCAGGCCGAAGCGATCGAGCAGTTGCGGACGCAACTCTCCTTCCTCGGGATTCATCGTGCCGACCAGCGCGAAACGCGCCGCGTGGCGGTGCGAGACGCCGTCGCGCTCGACCGTGTTGACGCCGCTCGCGGCGACGTCGAGCAGCGTGTCGACGAGCGCGTCGGGCAGCAGGTTGATCTCGTCGACATACAGCACGCCCTGGTGTGCGCGCGCGATCAGCCCCGGCGCGAAACGCACCGCATGGTCGGCGAGCGCGCTCGCGAGATCGAGCGTGCCCGTCACCTGCTCCTCGCTCGCCGACAGCGGCAAGGTGACGAAGCGACCCTCGGGCAGCAGTTCGGCCAGCGCGCGCGCGGCGGTCGACTTCGCGGTGCCGCGCGGCCCGCTGATCAGCACGCCGCCGAGCCCCGGGTCGACGGCGACGAGCAGCAGCGCCTGCTGCAGCGCCGCCTGGCCGACCAGCGCCGTGAACGGAAACACCGGGCGCGCGGCCTCGGCGTGGGCGGGATGCGTCATCGTCGGATTCCTTCCAGATGCTGTTCGGTGGCGAGCAGGTGCGCCTCCACGGTCTCGCGGTAGGCGCCCGGCTGCTGCCAGAGGCCGCGCTGCATCGCTTCGAGCAGCCGCTCGCAGATGCCGTGCAGGGCCTGCGGATTGTGTTCGCGCAGGAACGCGCGCGTGGCGGGGTCGTTCAGGTAGGCGTCGGTGACGAGCGCGTACTGGTGATCGGCGATCACGCGCGCGGTCGCGTCATAGCCGTACAGGTAGTCGACGGTCGCCGCGATCTCGGCCGCGCCCTTGTAGCCGTGCCGCTTCACGCCGTCGATCCATTTCGGATTGACCACCCGCGAGCGGATCACGCGCGCGATCTCCTCGCGCAAGGTGCCGACCCGCGGCGCGGCCGGATTGCTGTGGTCGCCGTGGTAAAGCCCCGGCTGGCGCCCCGAGCGGTGCCGCACCGCGGCCGCCATGCCGCCCTGGAACTGGTAGTAGTCGTTCGAGTCGAGCAGGTCGTGCTCGCGGTTGTCCTGGTTCTGCACCACCGCGTCGATGCTCGCGAGCCGCGCGCCGAACGCATCGTGCGCGGCCTCGCCCGCGCTGTTCTGCGCATAGGCGTAGCCGCCCCAGGTCTGGTACGCGTCGGCGAGATCCGCGTCGGTCTGCCAGCGCCGCTCGTCGATCAGCTGTTGCAGCCCCGCGCCGTAGCCGCCCGGGCGCGCGCCGAACACGCGCCAGCCCGCGCGCCGCCGCGCCTCGTCCGGCGCGATGCCGCGCGCGGCCAGCGCGGCCGCCTCGCGCGCGATCCGCGCGCGCACCGGGTTCAGGTCCTCCGGCTCGTCGAGCGCCGCCACCGCCTGCACCGCCGCGTCGAACAGGTGCATCAGGTTCGCGAACGCGTCGCGGAAGAAGCCGGACACGCGCAGCGTCACGTCGATCAGCGGCCGGTTGAAGATCTCGATCGGCAGGATCTCGAAGTCGGTCACGCGATGGCTGCCGTGCGCCCACTTCGGCCGCACGCCGAGCAGCGCGAGCGCCTGCGCGACGTCGTCGCCGCCCGTGCGCATGGTGGCCGTGCCCCATACCGAGAGCCCGACCGCGCGCGGATAGTCGCCGTGTTCCTGCAGATGCCGCTCGACCAGCTGCTGCGCGGACTTGAGGCCGATCGTCCAGGCCGCCCGGGTCGGCACCGCACGGGTGTCGACCGAATAGAAGTTGCGGCCCGTCGGCAGCACGTCGGGCCGGCCGCGCGACGGCGAACCGCTCGGCCCCGGCGGCACGAAGCGGCCGTCGAGCCCGCGCCGCAATTGCGTCAGCTCTTCCGGGCCGCAGGCGTCGAGGCGCGGCAGCAGCGTAGCCGCGAGCCGTTCGAACACGGCCTGCGCATGCGGCCAGCGCGCCGCGAACGCGGCGCTGCCCGGCGCGGGCTCGGCGGATGCGTCGGGTTCGGCGTCATCGTCGCCGCACAGCCGCGCAACCTGACGCGCGGCCAGCCATTCGAGCCGCTCCCGCGTATCGCCCGCATGCCGCCACGGCGCGTCGCCGAACGCCAGCAGTTCGGCCGGCCGCGGGCCGGCCCACGGCGCGGCCCAGTCAGCCGCGAGCGGATCGAAGTCGCCGAGCGCGAGATCGCGCGCGAGCGCGTCGATGAGCCCCGCGTTCGCGCCCGCGCCGTCGCCGCTCGGAAAACGCGCGAGCGCGAGCAGCGTGTCGCGCCGCTGCCGCCCGCGCGGCGACGCGCCGAAGGTATGCAGCCCGTCGCGGATCTGCGCTTCCTTCAGCTCGCACAGCCACGCATCGACGC
>NZ_JAAGNW010000003.1:6977-11290 GCF_010645215.1 Burkholderia multivorans
GTGGTCGATGATCACCGCCTGCGCGCGCCGCTTGGCCTGGCTGCCCTCGCCCGGATCGTTGACGATGAACGGATACAGGTGCGGCAGCGGCCCCAGCGCGAGGTCCGGCCAGCAGGCGTCGCTGAGCGCGACGCTCTTGCCCGGCAGCCATTCGAGATTGCCGTGCTTGCCGAGATGGATCACCGCGTCGACGCCGAACGCGTCGCGCAGCCAGAAGTAGAACGCGAGGTACGCATGCGGCGGCACGAGGTCCGCGTCGTGATAGCTCGCGTAGTCGTCGCCGTCGCGGGTGCGCGCCGGCTGGATGCCGACGAACACGTGTCCCGCGCGCCAGCCCGCGATCGTGAAGCGTTCGCGGCGCAGCGTCGGGTCGGCCTCGGGCGGCCCCCAGCGGGCGTTCAGCGCGTCGCGCACCGCCTGCGGCAGGCGCGCGACGCGCGCGCGGTAGTCGTCGAGCGCATAGCTCTGGAACGCCGGGCGCAGCGCATGTCGCGCCGGATCGTTGGTCACGCCGGCCGTGAGGCGCGCGATCAGCGCGTCGCCGTCGGCCGGCAGGTCCGCGACCCGATAGCCGGCCTCGCGCAGCATCGCGAGCACGCCGAGCGCCGAGGCCGGCGTGTCGAGCCCGACGCCGTTGCCGATCCGCCCTTCGCTCATCGGATAGTTGGCGAGGATCAGCGCGACCCGCTTGTCGGCGTTCGCGCGCGTGCGCAGCGCACACCAGCGGCGGCTCAGCTCGGCGACGAACGCGATGCGTTCCGGGTCCGGCTGGTAGCGCACCACGTCGACTTCGGTGTGCGGACAACGATAGGCGAGCCCCTTGAAGCTGATCGCGCGCGTGATGATGCGCCCGTCCACCTCGGGCAGCGCCACGTGCATCGCGATGTCGCGCGCGTGCAGCCCTTGCGGGTCGGCCTGCCAGGCGTCGCGATTGCCGCCCGACAGGATCACCTGCAGCACCGGCGCATCGCCCGCGAGCGCGGGCGGCGCCGGATCGTCGAGCGCGCCCGCCGCAAACGCCGTGGTGTTCAGCACGAGCGCGACCCGATGCTCGGCGCACAGCGCGTCGAGCACCGCGCGGCTCAGCGTATCCTTCAGCGACGTCACCGCGATCGGCAAGGGATTGAGCCCTTCCCGTTCGAGCGCTTCGCACAGCGCGTCGAACACCGCCGTGTTGGCGGCCTGCCAGTGCGCGCGATAGAACAGGATCGCGACGACCGGCGCGCCGGGCCGCCAGCGCGCGCGCCAATCCTCGCTGGTCGGGTGCGGATGATCCGGGTGGTACAGCGCAGCGGCCGGCAGCGGGCGCGGCGGCGGCGGCTCCGCGCCCTGGCCGAGCGCATGATGCGCGATGCTGCGCAGCAGCGCCTCGGCGTTCTGCGGGCCGCCCTCGCGCAGGTAGCGCCACCACTGCCGGCACAGCGCCGGATCGACGGTGCTTTTAGCGATCAGGTTCGGGTCTTCCTGCAGGTCGCCCGAGAACATCGCGAGCTGCTGCCGCTCGCGCGCGGCGAGCGCGACCGCCTGCTCGATCCCGTACGGCCAGTAGCTCTCGCCGCCGAGATGGTCGATCACGACGACGCGCGCGTGGCGCAGCACGTCGTCGAGGTAGAAATCGACCGACGCGGGCTGGCGCAGGAACGTCACGTTCGCGAGCCGCACGCTCGGAAAACCCTCGCCCAGCCGCGGCACCGCGGCCGCGAGCAGCGACAGCGTCGTGTCGGCCGAACTGAGGATCACGATGTCGGCCGGACGCTGGTCGATCCGGATCACGCCCTCGGTGTCGTCGACGAAGCCGCCCGGCGTGGTGCGCAGCAGATGCATCGGTGCGTTACGCCTGTTGCGGCTCGGCCGCGAGCGCCGCATCCAGCGCGCGCTGCAGTTCGGCCTGGTCGAGGTCCTCGCCGATCAGCACGAAGCGGCTGAGGTCCGCCTCGCCGTCCGCCCAGCGGCGATCGAAGTAGCTGTCGAAGCGCCGGCCCACGCCCTGGATCACGAGCCGCATCGGCGCGCCGGGCAAGGCCGCGAAGCCCTTCGCGCGGTAGATCGTGTGATGCTCCACCAGCTGGCGCAGCGCGTTGAGCGCAGCCTCGCGCGAGCCGACGCGCGCCTCGACCATCACCGAGTCGAACTCGTCGTGATGGTGGTCGGCGTCGTCGGCCGAGCCGTGGTGATCGTGGCGCAGGTGGATGGTGTCCTCCGATGCGGCCTCGATGCCGAGCAGCGTCGCGAGATCCAGCTCGCCGCGCTGCGCGTGCACGATCTTGACCTGCGGCGGGATCTCGTCGCGGATCAGCGCCTCGACCGCGCCCAGGTGCGCGGGATCGAGCAGGTCGGTCTTGTTCAGGATCACGAGGTCGGCCGCCGACAGCTGGTCGGCGAACAGCTCGTGCAGCGGCGATTCGTGGTCGAGGTTCGGATCGGCGCGGCGCTGCGCGTCGACCGCGCCAGGATTCTCCGCGAACTGGCCGCTCGCCGCGGCCGGACCGTCGACCACGGTCAGCACCGCATCGACCGTGAAGCTGTTCTTGATCGACGGCCAGTTGAAGGCCTGCACGAGCGGCTTCGGCAGCGCGAGGCCCGAGGTTTCGATCAGCACCTGGTCGATCTCGTCGCGGCGCTCGACGAGCGCCTCCATCACCGGGTAGAACTCTTCCTGCACCGTGCAGCACAGGCAGCCGTTCGCCAGCTCGTACAGCGTGCCGGCCGTCTCGCCCGCCGCGTCCTCGCAGCCGATCCCGCAGCCCTTGAGAATCTCGCCGTCGATGCCCAGCTCGCCGAACTCGTTGACGATCACGGCGATGCGCCGGCCGCCCGCGTTCGACAGGATGTGACGCAGCAGCGTGGTCTTGCCGCTGCCGAGGAAGCCGGTGACGATGGTCACGGGAATTTTGCGCATCTGCATGATGGAGTCCGTCGAAGGTAGTCGAATGAGAAGGAAGCGGGAGGGATCGCGCGGCCTCAGGAGGCGAGCGTCACGTCGATCCGGTCGTAGCCCTTGAAGCGGTAGATCAGCGCGGACACGAGCCAGCTCAGCAGGAACAGCGCGATCACGCCGTAGCCGAGGATGCCGAAGTGATCCGACAGCATGCCGATGAAATCCCAGAAGCCGCCCTTGAGCGCGAGCTTGTCGGCGATCAGCGCGAGCGCCTCGATGCCGCCGATCAGCACGGCCACCAGCACCGAGACGAAGGTGATCGTCATGTTGTAGTAGAGCTTGCGGATCGGCCGCACGAACGCCCAGCGATATGCGCCCATCATCAGGATGCCGTCGGTGGTGTCGACGAGCGTCATGCCGGCCGTAAACAGCACGGGCAGCGCCATCACCGACCAGAACGACATGCCGCCCTGCGCCTGGGTCGCGGAGATGCCGAACAGCGCGATCTCGGTCGCGGTGTCGAAGCCGAGCCCGAACAGGAAGCCGACCGGATACAGGTGCCAGCTGCGCGACACCACGCGGAACACCGGCCGGAACAGCCGCGCGAGCACGCCGCGCCGGTTCAGCAGCAGGTCGAGGTCGGCCTCGACGAGCGGCTCGCCGCGCTGCACCGCGCGGAACGTGCGATGCACCGACACCAGGATCAGCAGGTTCGCGAACGCGAGCAGCAGCAGGAAGAACGCCGACACGCTCGTGCCGATCACGCCGCCCCATTCCTTCATGCCGTCGAAGCGCGTCGCGAGCGACGCGGCGGTCAGCGCGACCGCGACCGACAGCAGGATCACCACGGTCGAGTGACCGAGCGAGAAGAACAGCCCCGCGCCGAGCGGGCTCTTGCGCTCCTGCATCAGCTTGCGCGTGACGTTGTCGATCGCCGCGATGTGATCGGCGTCCACCGCGTGGCGCAGCCCGAACGTATAGGCGAGCAAGGCGGTACCGAGCAGCACCGGCTGGCCGTGGAACGCGGCGAACGCCCACAGCCACGCGCCGATGTTGAACGCGATCAGAAGCGCATAGATGCCGACGATCTTGGCGCGCAACTCGGCCGGGCTGTCGTTGAAGAGACGGAAAAAAGCCTTGAGCATGGTGCTTCCCTGTGCGAACGGTCGACCCTGGAGCGCGCCGGCACGCCGCCGTCGTGTCACGCCGGGCGTCGCGCGGGCGATGGCGGCGGGAACGATCGAGGCGCCTGACGGCGCCCGGCATGACGCGGCCGTGGACAATGCGCCGCTTCCCCGCGGCGCCGAACCCGATGTCTCGGCCGGTATCCGGGCTGGCGAACACGCCGCTTCGCCTTCCCGGACGCACGCGTCCAGTGGCGGATCCGCGCGCCGGGCGGCGCGCGTCGAAGCGGGCGGTGCATCGCTCGCGCGAT
>NZ_JAAGNW010000003.1:11300-14365 GCF_010645215.1 Burkholderia multivorans
GACGACGGCCGCGATGCGGCGAAGCGCCCTGTTTCCCGTTTAACTGCGCGCGAAGATCCCGCGCGCGAGCACCAAAACGCCTGCGAGTGTAGGTGGGGGGGCCCGGCGCGTCAAGGCGCGGCGGGCGCGTCCGGCGTGTGCGGCAGGCCGCCCCGGGACGGTGCAGCCCATAACGGGCCGTCCCAGCCGTCGAGGTACTTGGGCAGCGCGTCGTCGAGGTCGAGCACGCGCGCGCGGTAGAACAGGTGCATGGTGGGCCGCAGCGCGGCGGGCAGCACGCCGTCGTGCGCGCGCATGAACAGCGCGTTCGGCACCACCCGCATTCCGAGCCGGTTGGTGCCGTAGAGCATGTCGCCGCAGTGTCGGCAGAAATGGCGCGCCATGCGCTTGGCCGGATGCGCATGGCGGCCGAGCGCGTCGCCGTCCGCGTCCACCGCGACGCGCGCGGCGTCCCACGCGGTCGCGGCCCAGACCGCCGCGCCGTAGAACAGGCGGCAGGTCTCGCAATGGCACAGCGCGGCCGCGGCCGGCTCGCCCTCGAAGCGCAGGCGCACCGCGCCGCAGGCACAAGCGATCTGTCGGGTGAAGCTCATCGAATCTCCCTGCTCGTCATGGTCATGGTCATCGGCTGCGTCGCGCCCCGCTCCCGGGGCCGGATCAGACGCGCGCCTATGCTATCGTATGCGCGCGTCTGGTGCCCGCGTGCGATGTCCTTCGCGCGCAGTTAAACGGGAAACAGGAGGCGGCTCGCGCTGCCCGGCCTGTGCTGTCCCCGCAACGGTCAACCGCCCGCGTGCGCCCGTGTCGGCGCGCGCAGGCGCCGCTCCATGCCACTGTCCGAGCTCGGGCGGGAAGGCGGCGGTGCCTCGGCGGCCAGCCCGGATACCGGCCAGCGCACGGGGCGAGCACGGCTCGCCGAACGCCCGGCCCGCGAGGGAACGGTCCCGGGCGCTGAATTCCGCCGGCCGCGCGCCGGCGTTTCGCTTCGATCGACTGATGACTGACCCGCTTTCGCGCCGCCCTGCTTTCGCGTTCGGGCCGCGCCGCGCATGACGACGCGGCTCGCGGTCGGCATCGGCTGCCGCGCCGGCGTGACGGCCGACGCGATCGACGCGGCGATCCGCGCCGCGCTCGCCTGCGCGCCCGGCGCAACGGCCGCGCAGATCGCGGTCGTCGCCACCGTCGACGACAAGGCGCGCGAGCCCGGCCTGCTCGCCTGCTGCGCGCGCCATGGCTGGCCGCTCGCCGGCTTCCCGCGCGCCGCGCTCGCCGCGCAGTTCGCCGCTGCGGCCGCGCACGATTTCAGTGCGCCGTCGGCCGCCGCGCGCGCGCGGCTCGCTGTCGACGGCGTGTGCGAACCGTGCGCGCGGCTCGCCGCGCAAGGCGCGGCGCTGCGCGTGCGCAAGCTGCGTCACGCCGGCGTGACGGTCGCGCTCGCCGGCCCGTTCTGACTTTTCCTTCCTCACAGGACCCGTACCGATGAAAACCGATCCCGAATCGCATCAGCGCATGACCGAACGCCGCCGCGCCGGCCACGAGAAAAAGCAGGCGGCCGCGACCGTCGAGAAGGGCCTCCTGATCGTCCACACCGGCAACGGCAAAGGCAAGAGCACGGCCGCGTTCGGCATGGCCGTGCGGGTGCTCGGCCACGACATGCACCTCGGCGTCGTGCAGTTCATCAAGGGCGCGCTGCACACCTCGGAGCGCGACTTCCTCGGCGCGCACGCGCAATGCGATTTCGTGACGATGGGCGACGGCTATACCTGGAACACCCAGAACCGCGACGCCGATGTCGCGACCGCGCGCAAGGGCTGGGACGAGGCGCGCCGGATGATAGACAGCGGCGAATACCAGATGGTGATCCTCGACGAGCTGAACACCGTGCTCAAGTACGAGTACCTGCCGCTCGACGAAGTGCTCGCGACGCTCGCGGGCCGCGCGCCCGAATTGCACGTCGTCGTCACCGGCCGCCATGCGCCCGATGCGCTGATCGAGGCCGCCGACCTCGTGACCGAGATGCGGCTCGTCAAGCACCCGTATCGCGAACAGCACGTGAAGGCGCAGCGCGGCGTGGAATTCTGACGCGATGGCCGCCTGTCCCGCGCTGCTCGTCAGCGCTCCCGCGTCCGGCCAGGGCAAGACCTCGGTCACGGCGGGGCTCGCGCGCCTGCATCGGCGGCTCGGACGCCGGGTCCGGGTGTTCAAGGCCGGCCCCGACTTCCTCGATCCGATGCTGCTTGCGCGCGCGAGCGGCGCGCCCGTCTACACGCTCGACCTCGGCATGGTGGGCGCGCACGCGTGCCGCGCGCTGCTTGCTCAGGCCGCGCGCGATGCAGACCTGATCCTGATCGAAGGCGTGATGGGACTCTACGACGGCACGCCGAGCAGCGCGGACCTGGCCCGCGCCTGCGGCGTGCCGGTGGCCGCCGTGATCTCCGGCAAATCGATGGCGCAGACCTTCGGCGCGGTCGCGTTCGGGCTCGCGCGCTTCCAGCCGGGCCTCGCGTTTCACGGCGTGCTCGCGAACCACGTGGGCTCGGCGCGTCATGCGCAGTTGCTGCGCGACGCCCTGCCCGCCGACCTGCGCTGGCTCGGCCACCTCGCAGCCGATGCGGCGCTCGCGCTGCCCGCGCGCCATCTCGGGCTGCACCAGCCCGACGACATCGCCGCGCGCGACGCGCGCCTCGAGCGCGCGGCCGACGCGCTGGCCGGGACCGCGCTCGCGGCGCTGCCGCCCGCGATCGACTTCGACGCGCCCGATAGCGCGCCGGCGCTCGACCCGCTGCTCGCGGGCCGGCGCATCGCGATCGCCCGCGACGCCGCGTTTTCGTTCATCTATCCGGCCAATCTCGACCTGCTCGAAGCGCTGGGCGCGCGGCTCGCCTGCTTCTCGCCGCTCGCCGACGAGGCGCTGCCCGACGCATGCGACGCGTTGTATCTGCCGGGCGGCTATCCGGAACTGCACGCGGCGCGGCTCGCCGGCAACGCGCGCAGCGCGGCCTCGATCCGCGCGCACGTCGCGGCCGGGCGGCCGGTGGTGGCCGAGTGCGGCGGCCTGCTCTATC
>NZ_JAAGNW010000003.1:14375-17446 GCF_010645215.1 Burkholderia multivorans
GTGCGATGCGCTGACCGATGTGGACGGCGCGACCACGCCGATGCTCGGCCTGCTGCCCGGCCACGCCACGATGCAGCGGCGCTTCGCGGCGCTCGGCATGCAGACGCTCGACACGCGCTGGGGCGCGCTCGCCGGGCACGCGTTCCATTACTCGCGCTTCGCGACGCCGCTCGCGCCGGCCGGCGTCGCGCACCGGCCGCACGACGCGGGCAAGACGGGTGACGCTGCGTCAGGCGTCGCCGTTGCGCTCGCGCCCGGCGAGCCGCGCTACCACCACGGCCCGATCCACGCGAGCTACATGCATGCGTATTGGCCGTCGAATCCGCGCTGCGCAGCCGCGCTGTTCCTCGGCGAGGCGCTCTAGTCCGGCGACGAGCGCCACGTACAGCCGCCATAGCACTTCAGGCCGTCTGCCCACTTGCCGACCCGCGAGCATCGCGAGCCCTTCGTGCAGCGCCGGGAACAGGCTGCGGTTGAAATTGTTCCAGCGCAGTTCGAGGATCGTGTCGTTGCGATCGATCTCGGTGTTCAGCACGTCGTGGATCACCTCGCCCGAATCGATGCCGTTGTCGACGTAATGGAACGACGCGCCCGTCAGGTACAGCGGCTCGACCGGCACGGTCGCCATCGTCTTCCAGTCGACCACCTTCTGGCCGCGCGCGCCGTACAGCGCATCGAGCGTCGCATACGCGCCGCGCCGCTCGTACGGCGATTCCGCGCGCGTCACGCCCGGATGGATGTTGACGACCTTGCGGCAATACGGCGCGCCCGGCCGCACCAGTTCGTCGAGGATCACGAGCAGCCCGTCGAGCACGACGAGGTCCGCGTGCAGGCCGTCGAGCGCATCGCGCAAACGCCGCTCGAACACCTGCTTGCCCGCCGGCCGCAGCGGCGAATCGAGCGGCTCGCGCCGGTACTCCGACGGAATCGCCTGCAGCAGGTCGTTGACCGGCGTGCCCTGCACGCGCAGCGCCGGCGGATAGAACCAGCGCTTGCCGCTCTCGTAGGCGAAGCCGTATTCGCGCAGCTTCTCGCGATCGAGCGGCGAGCCCGCGTCGTCGTCGTAGATCACGCGTTCGAGCGTGTACAGGTCGCCCAGCTCGGTCTCGTTGAGCGCCTCGACCAGCGATTCGAGCACGGATTTCATGTAGCGCGTGCCGCCCTTGTACTCGACCTGCTGCCCCGCCCGGTCGGCGGCCGCATTGCGCAGGGACCAGATGTATACGAGTTTCTTCTTCGTCATGGCCGTCATCAGTTTCCAGTGATGCGGCGCGCGATCGGCGCGCCGTCGTTGCGAATCCGGGGCGTCGCCCCGGGACCGGCGCCGCGCGCGGCCCGGCGGATCGGCCGGGCCGCGTGCGCGGCGAACCGCGCGGCCGGCCCGGCGCGCGTGACGCCGGGCCGGCCGCGGCTTACCAGTTGTAGCGCGCCGAGGCGATCACGGTGCGCTCGTTGCCGTAGAAGCACACGTTCGCGGACTGGCACCCGCTCACGAACTTCCGGTTGGCGAGGTTGGTCGCGTTGACCGCGAAGCGCCAGTTGCGCAGCTCGTAGTGCACGGCGGCGTCGAACAGCGTGTAGCTGCCGACCATCAGCGAGTTGTCCGCCGCGCCCGCGACCGCGCTCTGGTAGCGCACGCCCGCGCCGAACCCGAGCCCGGCGAGCGGGCCGGTGCGCCAGGTATAGTCGCCCCACAGCGACGCCATCTGGCGCGGCCGCGGAATGTCGACCGGCCAGTTGTTCAGCGTGACGTCGGTGGCCTTGATGTTCTTCACGTCCTGGTACACATAGGCCGCGATCACCGACAGCTCGCGCGTGATGTTGCCGACCGCGCTCAACTCGATGCCGCGCGAACGCACCTCGCCCGCCTGCACCGAGTAGGTGTTGGTCGGATCGTTCGGGTCCGGCACCACGACGTTGGTCTGGTTGATCTGGTAGATCGCCGCGTTCAGCATCAGGTTCTTGCCCGGCGGCTGCCAGCGCAGGCCGGCCTCGATCTGGCGACCCTTGGTCGGCGCCGCGATGCCGCCGCCCGTGATCTTGGTGCCGACCGCCGACGGATTGAACGAGCTCGAGTAGCTGAGGTACGGCGAGAGCCCGTAGTCGCCCTCATAGGTCACGCCGACCCGCCCGGTGAACGCGTGCGCGCTCTGCGACTGCTGCAGGCTGTTCGCGATGTCGTTCTGGGTGGTATTGACCCAGTCCTGGCGGCCGCCGAGCGTCAGGGTCCAGCGCTGCCACTTGATCTGATCCTGCGCGTACACGCCGAACGCATTCATGGTCGTCTTGACGTCGGTGCGCGGATACGCGTTCGGGCCGGCGAAGATCGCGGTGGTGACCGGCAGGTACACCGGGTTGTACATGTTCAGGCTCGGCGCGAGCGCGAGCCATTCGCTGTCGGTGGTCGCCTGGCGGTTGTACTCGAAGCCGAACAGCAGCGTGTGCGCGAGCGGGCCGGTGCGGAATTTCGCCTGCGCCTGGTTGTCGATGTCGAAGCGGCTGTAGTTCATCTGGAACAGGCCCGCATAGCGCGTCATCGTCTGCTGGGTCGGATCCGAGGTGTCGAGGCCGCCGCCGTATACCGAGGCATTGTCGAGCGACAGGTGCATGAGCCGGGTGTTCTGGCGGAAGGTCCACACCGGGTCCAGGCGGTGCTCGAACTGATAGCCGACCGACCACTGCTTCTTGCGGTAGTACGAATAGTTCGGATCGCCGACGTACAGGTTCTCCGAGATCGGGCCGTTCGGGTTCGGCAGCACCATGCCCTGCGCGGGCAGGAAGTTGTTCGACGCGTCGCTCCAGTCCTGCAGGTAGGTCGCGGACACCGTCAGCGAGGTGTCGGCGTTCGGCTGCCAGCGCACCGACGGCGCGACCGAGAAGCGCTTGTCGCCGTGCGGGCCGGTCAGCGCGTTGCCGTCGCGGCCGACCGCGACGAAGCGGTACGACAGCGTGCCGTCCTTGTCGATCTTGTCGCCCACGTCGAGCGACAGCTGCTTGCGCGCGTAGTTGCCGAGCTGCATGCCGACTTCGCGGATCCGCTCGCCGTTCGCGAGCTTGGTCTGCACGTCGAT
>NZ_JAAGNW010000003.1:17456-40192 GCF_010645215.1 Burkholderia multivorans
CATGTAGGGATCGATGCGCCAGCTCGCGAGGTTCAGCGTGTTGGGCACCTGCAGGCCGTCGGCGTACACGGTCGGCGTGAAGCCGCGCAGCACCGAATACCAGTCCGAGCGGTTCTCCGAGCCGTAGGTCGAGAAGCCCGGCACGTAGCGCAGGGCCTGGTTGATGTCGGTCGCGCCGGTCGCCTCGATCTGCTGCGCCGTGACCACGTTGATCGTCTGCGGGATCTCGGTGATCGGCGTGTCGGTCTTGGTGCCGCTGGTGCTGCGTCGCGCGACGAGGCCCACCGTCGCCTCCTGCTCGCCCGACGCGGTGACGGAGATAGCGGGCAGCGTGCTGCCTGGCCTGGCGTCCGTGGTTGAGGTCTTGCTTGACTGCTGTTGTGCATCGCCCGCTGGCTGCGCCGCTTGCGCGTGCGCTTGGCTGGCTGCCGCTGCGTAGAATGCCACGCTCACCGCGGCTGCGATCGCACGCCGACGCGTGCCTGTTGCCCACTCCATCATTGCTCCATTTGCTTTGGCGGCCGGGAGGCCGCGCCTTTGTCAAAGAGCGAAGGCCACCCGGCCGTCGCTCGCCCCGTTTTCTTGTGTCGCGGACCGGTTGCGGTCCGTCGTGTCTGGTCCGTTGTCGTTCTGTCCGCCCGCCTCGCCCTGGGCGAGCGACGTGACGATCTCGTCGGCGCGCATGGCGAGCACCGACAGCAGCGTGTCCGACAGCCCGTGGCTGTCCTCGCAGCAGCCTTGCAGATAGATGCGCGGCTTGAAGTGCTCGGGCGTCGCGAGCTGGTAGTCGCGCGTCACGTCGCCGTTCACCAGTGCGTCGCCGAGATGCGGCGCGAGCCCGTCGAGCAGCGCGAGGTGGGTGTCGCGGCGATAGCCCGTGGCGAGCACCAGCGCGTCGAAGCGCTCGGCGCGTCCCTGGCCCGTGAGGCGGTCGCGCAGCGTCAGCTCGATCTGGCCCGTCGCGGTGCGCGCCGCGGCCTCGATCGCGGTGTTGGCGAGCAGCCGGTGGCGCGGCGTGTCGGCCACGTTCTGCAGGTACAGCATTTCGTAGATCTGCTCGATCAGCGGCCGGTCGACCACCGCGTAGTTGGTGTCGCGGTAGCGTTCGAGCAGCGCGCGGCGGCCCTCCTTCGGCTGCGCATAGACCACGTCGGTGTAGGCCGGACTGAAGATCTCGTTGACGAACGGGCTGTCGTCGGCCGGCTTGAGCGCGCCCGAGCGGATCACGAGGCTCGCGTCGACCTGCGGGAAACGGCGCGTGAGGTCGACGAACACCTCGGCCGCGCTCTGCCCCGCGCCGATCACCGCGACCCGCTTGCGCGCGGCCGCGCCCGGCGCGCCCACCGCGTGCTCGATCTGGTTCAGGTATTGCGACGAGTGCACGACGTTGTGCGGGCCGAGCGCGGCGAACGCTTCCGGCACCTGCGCGGCGCCGCCGATGCCCACCGACAGCGCGCGCGTCACGCGCTGCCATTCGCGACCCTCGGCGTCATGCGAGCTGACGCGCAGCGCGTCGATCTCGCCCGCGCGGCCGGCCGCCGCGACCGGCTCGATCGCCGTCACGGTCTCGCCATAGTGGACCTGCTCGTCGAACGCGTCGGCGACCCAGCTCAAGTAGTCGTGGAATTCGACGCGGGTCGGATAGAAGTTCTTCAGGTTCACGAAGTCGGCGAGCCGACCGCGTTCGAACAGGTAGTTGATGAAGGTGAAGCGGCTCTTCGGATCGCGCATCGTCGCCAGATCCTTCAGGAACGAGATCTGCATCCGGCAATCGTCGAGCAGCATCCCGCGATGCCAGCCGAACGCCGCTTGCCGCTCGATGAAGCAGTGCGTGGGCCGCGCGCCGCGCGCCTGCTCCGCGAGCCGCACGGCGAGCGCCAGGTTCGACGGCCCGAAGCCGACGCCGATCAGGTCGAATACGGTATCTCTCTGCATGTCTCAGGTCCTATGACGATATGGCCGCACGTCAGACGTGGCGGCCGGAAAAAAACGTGTCGCGTTCCGCGCGCATCGGCACATACCGGCCGGACGACGCCTGCGACAAGGTGAATTGGTAGCGTGCGAGGTAATCGATCATCCGGCTGTGATCGGCCCGGGGCGCGCAGTACACGGCCCCGGTGCGGGTATCGTCGAGAAACAGGTAGTGCACGAGCGACGGCAGCCACGCCGCGACATGGGCCGCGCCGCGCCAGTGCGATTCGCCGACCAGCGCGCGCCAGCCGCGGTCGTGGTCGCGCGCGTCGGCGAATGAGGTGCCGCCCGGCGGAGTGCCGACCAGCGGCTCCGCGCTCGACGGATCGCCGCCCGACGGATCGCCGCCCGACACGCCGGCGCGGTAGGTTTCGACATAACCGAACGGCTCATCGTCGAACGCCGCGATCAGCGGCGCGACGCGCGGATCCGCCAGTTGGCGCGCCAGGTAAGCGCGCGCCGATTCGCGCGCGAGCCGGCCGTCCCATGGGGCGGCGATGCGCGGCGTGTCGAGCCAGCGCGCGACGCGCGCGCCGTCCGCGACGAGGCTCGCGCCGCGCAGCGTGAGCCGGCGGCCCAACGCGGGCACGTCGCGCGCGTAGAGGATGCCGTCGGACGGCGCGGCGCGGCGGCGCGTGCGCACCCGGCCCGCCTGCGCGGGCGGCGCCGCGCGCGGCACGCGCCACAGCTCGGCCTGCTGCGCCCAGCGCTCGCGCAGGCAGCGGTCGCCGTCCAGCACGCCGTCGGCGCGCAGCGCGTCGGTCGTCTCGCGCGGCCACGCGGCCGGATCGATGCGCAGCGCGGTGAGCGCCGGGGCGCCCGCGAAACCGGCGGCGAGCGCCGCCAGCAGCGCGCGCCGCTGGTCCGACGCGTCCGCGCGCGCATTGCACGCGACGAGCCGCAGCAGCGCCTCGTCGGTCAGTTGCACGCGCAACAGCTGCGTGGCCAGGCCGTCGCCGCGCCCGACCGTGATCTGGTCGCCCTGGCGGGTCGCCGTCAGGTCGCCCGGGAAGGTCAAGGTGAAAGCGTCGGCCATCGGCGCACGGGTCTTAGTCAGCATCGCGCGCCTCCGTCACGGCGGCCTGCGCCGCGACGCGCGCGCCGAGCGCCGCGAACGCGGGCGCGGCGAACACGTCGGCCAGGCTCAGCGCGAGCCCGGCCGCACGCGCGGCGTCGACGAAGCGCACCACGTCGAACGAGCTCGCGCCCGCCTCGAACAGATCGTCGTGCGCCGCGGGCGCGTGGCCGTCGAAGACCGTGCGCCACACCTGCTCGAATGCGCCCGCGAGCTGCGCGGCCTGCGCCGCGTGCGTCGGCGCGGGGTTCGCCGCCGCGCTCACGCGCGGCGCGAGCGCGAAGCCGGGCTCGGCCTCGCCGAGCGGCGTGCGCGGCGCGTCGACCATGCGGCCGACCTCGATCAGGTAGGCGTCGAGCAGGGCCTGCACGAACGCGCCGTCGACGCGCTCGCGCGCATACGAGAACGCCCCCGTCACGCGGCCGTCCGGATGCTCGACCACGTCGAGTTCCAGCTCGAATACCACGCGGTGCCGCACGTCGTTGAAGTCTTCCAGCGCGAGCCCGGCCCAGTCGCCGTGCGCCGCGCCGCTCGGGCGCAGGTAGTTGAACATCACCTGGAACAGCGGATTGCCGTGCGCGTCGCGCGGCGCGCCGAGCGCGGCGACCACCTCGGCGAACGGCGCGTCGGCGTGCGCATAGGCGGCGAGCGCCGCGTCGCGCACCGTCGCGAGCAGGCTCGCGGGCGTGTCGGCCGGCGCGAGCCGGGTGCGCACGACCACGGCATTGATGAACAGGCCCAGCGCGCGCTGCGCGGCGTCGCCCGACAGTTCGCGGGTCGAGGCCAGCACGCCGACCGGCTGGTCGGTCTCGCCCGTCACGCGGTAGAACGCCGCGTTGAACGCCGCGTGCAGCAGCATCGGCAAGGTGGCGTGCGCATCCAGCGCGCGCGACCGGGCCCGCTGCGCGAGCGCGTCGTCCAGCGCGAAGGCGAGCCGCCCGGCTTCCCAGCGCGGCACGGCGGCGCGCCCCGTCGCCGGGGCCGGCAGCACGCGCGCCGGCGTCTCCGCGAGCGCGTCGCGCCAGAACGCGAGGCGCGCCGCACCGCCCGCGACCGGCAGCACCGGCAGGTCGGCCGGGATCTCGTCCGGCAGGACGGCGCCCGCGCGCAGCGCGACATAGGTCGCACGCAGTTCGTCGAGCCACACGTCGATCGACTGGCCGTCCGACACGATGTGATGGATCGCCAGCGACAGCACGTGGTCGTCGTCGCCGAGGCGCAGCAGCCGCGCACGCCACAGCGGCGCAGCGGCGCCCGACGCAGCGGCGTCCGACGCATCAGTGGCGCAAGATCCAACGGCGTCGGCGCGCAGGTCGAACGGCGTCAGCGCGTCGTCGTCGGTCAGCGCGAGCGCCGCCTGCCACGGATCGGGCGCAGGCGCGAGATCGACGACCGGCAGCGACGCCTCGCCGCGCGCCGCGATGCGCTGGCCCGGCAGGCGGCCGGGCCGCTCCACGAGCCGCGCGCGCAGCGCCGGATGCCGCGCGACGGTCTGCGCGAAGGCCGCGCGCAGCGCCGCGACGTCGAGCGCCCCGCGCAGCCGCAGCGCGACCGGAATCAGATAGGCCGCGCTGTCGGGTTGCGCGCGCCACAGGTACCACAGGCCCAGCTGCGCGGCGGACAGCGGCCATACGCCGTCGGCGTCCGCCGCGAGCGCCGCGGCGCCCGGCGCCCCGCTCGTCTCGACGGTCGCGGCGCTCGCCACGCGCTGCGCGTACTGCGCGAGCAGCGGCGTCTCGAACAGCGCGCGCACCGGCACGTCGCGCCCGAGCCGGTCCGCGACGCGGGTGGCGACGCGCACGGCCGCGAGCGAATGCCCGCCGATCTCGAAGAAATGATCGCCGCGGCCGACCCGCGCGACCTCGAGCACCTCGCGCCAGATCTGCGCGAGCGCGCTTTCGAGCCCGGCCGCCGGCGCTTCATAGGCGCGCTCGACGCGCTGCGGTTCCGGCAGCGCGGCGCGGTCGACCTTGCTGTTCGCGTTACGCGGCAGCGCGTCCAGCACGACGATGTGCGCAGGCACCATGTAATCGGGCAGCGTGCGGCGCAGGTGGGCCGCGAGCGTCGCGGCGTCGGCGCGCTGCGCGCTGACGCGCGCCTGCTCGCTCAGTTCGACATAGGCGACGAGCGCCGCCTGTACGCCCTTGCCGCGCACCACCGCGACCGCCTCGCGCACGTCGTCGTGCGCGGCGAGCTGCGCCTCGACCGCGCCCAGCTCGATGCGCAGGCCGCGCAGCTTCACCTGGTGGTCGACGCGGCCGATGAAATCGAACACGCCGTCCGCGCGCCGCTTGACCAGGTCGCCCGTGCGATACAGCCGCGCGCCCGGCGCGCCGTACGGGTCGGGCACGAAACGCTCGGCCGTGAGCCCGGGGCGATCCAGGTAGCCGCGCGCGACGCCGATCCCCTCGCCGCCGAGATACAGCTCGCCGATCACGCCGACGGGCAGCGGATTGAGCCGCGCATCGAGCGCGCGCGCGCTGCGTGCGCCGACCAGCGTGCCGATCGGCAGATAGGCCGCGTCCGCGAGCTTCGCGGGGCTGTCGCCGGGCGCGAACATCCACAGCATCGGCGTGATCACGGTCTCGGTCGGCCCATAGCCGTTGACGACCCGCACCTCGGGCAGCGCGCGGCGCAACAGCGCGAACGCCTCGCGCGAAGTCGCCTCGCCGCCCACCGTCAGCGAACGCAGCGTCGGCGGCGCGCCGTGGTCGAGCGCCCACTCGGCGAGCTGGGTCGCGCAGCCGGGCGGCACGTAGGTCATCGTCACGCCGTACTGGCGGATCAGGCGGAAGGTCTGCGCGGGCGGCCACAGCGTATCCGCCGTCACCGCGACGGCCGCGCCGCTCATGTACTGCGAGAACCAGCCCTCGTGCGCGCCGTCGAAGTTGACCGACTGGAACAGCATGAACACGTCGCGCTCGGTCACGCCGTAGCGTTCGGCAATCGCCGCGCAGTGCGCGGCGAACGCGCCGTGGTCGACCACCACGCCCTTCGGCTTGCCGGTCGAACCCGAGGTGTAGATCACATAGGCCGCCTGATGCGGCGAGACCTCGGGCAGCGCCGCCTCGGGCGCATCGGTCCGTTCCTCGTCGACGAGCCACAGCTGCATCGCGTCGAGCACCGGCAGCGCGGCGACGCTCGCGCGCTCGGTGATCACGTGGGTGATGCGCGCATCGTCGAGCATCTGCGCGAGTCGTTCGCGCGGATGCGCTGGATCGAGCGGCACGAACGCGCCGCCCGACTTGAGCACCGCGATCAGCGCGACCGGCAGTTCCACCGAACGCGTCAGCGCCACGCCCACCCGCATCTCGGGGCATACGCCCGCCGCGACCAGCCGGCGCGCCAGTCGCGCGGCGCGCGCATCGACCTCGCCGCGCGTCAGCGTGCGCGCGCTGTCGGCCACGCCGAGCGCGTCGGGCCGCGCGCATGCATGCGCGGCGATCCGCTCGTGCACCGCGCTGAACGGTTCGAGCGCATGCGCGGCGACGTTCCAGTCGTGCAGCTGGCGGCGCTCGTCGTCGGGCAGCCACTGCAGGTCGCCGAGCGCGCGCGCAGGGCCGGCCAGCGCGTCTTCGAGCAGCACCACGTAGCGGCGCGCGAGGCGTTCGATCGCCGCCGCGTCGAACAGGTCGGCGGCATAGACGAAGCGCGCGCCGAGCGTGCCGTCGTCCTGTTCGTCGATGCTCAAGGTCAGGTCGAACTTCGCGAACGGCGCACCCGACGGCAATTCGGTCATCGTCACGTCGGCCAGCGCGGGCATCGCGCGGCGCGCGCCGTATGCGGCCATCACCTGGAACAGCGGATGATGGCTCGCGCTGCGCGCGACGCCGAGCGCCTCCACGACCTGCTCGAACGGCACGTCCTGGTGCGCCTGCGCCTCGATCAGCGCGCGCTGGGTGGCGTCGACGAGCGTGTCGAAGCGCTGCGCCAGGGGCGTTTGCAACGCGATCGTCAGCGTGTTCACGAAGAAGCCGATCAGCCCCGCCGTCTCGCCGCGCTCGCGGTTCGCCGACGGCACGCCGAGCTGCAGCTGCGCATCGCCCGACGCACGCGCGAGCAATGCGCCGAACGCCGCGAGCAGCACCGAGAACGGCGTCGCGCGGCGCGCCAGCGCGAACGCGCGGACCCGCTCGGCGAGCGGCGCGGCCAGCACGAACGGATGGCGTGCGCCGCGCGCGCTGCGCTGCGCGGGACGCGGCGCGGCGCCCGGCAGCATCAGCACGTCGCGGCCCGCGTCGAGCGCGCCGCGCCAGTAGTCGAGCTGGCGCTCGCGCTCGCCCGCGTCGAGCCAGCGGCGCTGCCACAGCGCGTAGTCCGCGTACTGGATCGGCAGCGGCGCGAGCGAGACCACCTCGTTCTTCGCATAGGAACGGTAGAACGAGGCCAGCTCCGCCAGCATCACGTCGGCCGACCAGCCGTCCGACACGATGTGGTGCACGGTGAGCGCGAGCCAGTGCGTGCGGGCGTCGAGCCGGATCAGGTGGGCGCGCAGCAGCGGCCCGTGGGCGAGATCGAACGGCCGCGCCTCGTCCGCCTGCGCCAGTTCGACCGCGCGCGCGTCGCGCTCGGCGGCCGGCAGCGCGCCGAGGTCGCTGCTGCGCCACGGGCAGCGCGCGGGCGCGTGCACGGCCTGCTGCACGCCGTCCGCGCCTTCCTCGAAGGTGGTGCGCAGCGCCTCGTGACGCGCGATCAGCGCGTCGCACGACAGCCGCAGCGCGTTCGCGTCGAGCGCGCCGTCGAGCCGCAGCCGTTCGGTGATGTGGTACGCGGCCGGCTCGTCGATCATGCGCGCGTGCAGCCACAGCCGGGTCTGCGCGAACGACGCGGGCACGCTCGCCGCGCGTTCCGCGCGCGGCGGGATCGGCAGCAGGCGGAAATCGATGCCGGCCGCGTCGAGCTTCTGCAAGAACACCTGGCGCTGGGCCGGCGGCAGTTGCGCGAAACGCGCGGCGAGCGACAGCAGATCCGGTTTGGCAGTGGTCATCCTCGGTCCTTGTTATTGAATTTCCAGCTCGCCGAGCAGCGCGTCGATCGCGTCCGCGGTGTCCTGCCCGGACAAGCCGCCGCGCGCGGCCAGTGCGTGGTCGATCGCCGCCGCGCAGCGCGCGAGCGTGCGTTCCTCGAACAGCTGGCGCAGCGGCAGCGTCAGCGCCCAGTGCAGGTTCGCCTGCGCATTGACCTGGGTCGCGAGCAGCGAATGGCCGCCGAGCGTGAAGAAATCGTCGTCGCAGCCGACCGCATCGAGCTTCAGCGCGTGCTGCCAGATCCCGGCGAGCGTGCGTTCCGTCTCGGTGCGCGGCGGCGTCACCGCGCGCGCCGCACGCTCGGGCGTCGGCAGCGCGCGCCGGTCGCACTTGCCGTTCGGCGTGACGGGCAGCGCCTCCAGCGCGATCAGCTGCGACGGCACCATGTAGGCGGGCAGTTGCGCGCGCAACGCATCGAGCAGCGCGCCGGCGTCCGGCGCGGGGTTCGCGCCGTGCGCGAGATAACCGACCAGCTGATCGTCGTGCACGATCACGACCGCGTCGCGCACGCCCGGCGCGGCGCGCAGCAGCGCCTCGATCTCGCCCGGTTCGAGCCGCTGGCCGCGCAGCTTGACCTGCGCGTCGAGGCGGCCCAGGTAGTCGAGCGCGCCGTCGGCGCGACGCCGCACCAGGTCGCCCGTGCGGTACAGGCGCGCGCCGCCGCCGGACGGATCCGGCACGAAGCGCTCGGCCGTCAGCGCCGCGCGGCCCAGGTAGCCGCGCGCGAGGCCCGCGCCGCCCAGGTACAGTTCGCCGATCCCGCCCTCCGGCACCGGATGGCCGGCCACGTCGAGCACGTGCAGCTGCAGGTTCGCGATCGGATGGCCGATCGGCACCGCCGCCGCGCGGCCGTCGTCGGCCGTGCAGGTCCAGTGCGATACGTCGATCGCCGCCTCGGTCGGCCCGTACAGGTTGAACAGCTGCGCGTGCGGCAGCAGCGCCTGCACGCGCGCGACCAGCGCGGGCGCAAGCGCCTCGCCGCTCGCGACGATCCGCGTGAGGCTCGCGCAGCGCGCCGCGACGCCGAAATCGTCGAGATGCGCGACGAACGCGGCCAGCATCGACGGCACGAAATGCAAGGTCGTGACCCGGTGCGCGGCGATCGTCTCGACCAGTCGCGCCGGATCGCGGTGATCGCCCGGCGCCGCGATCGCGAGCGTCGCGCCGATCGCGAGCGGCCAGACGAATTCCCACACCGACACGTCGAAGCCGAACGGGGTCTTGTGCAGCACGACGTCGTCGCGCGTGAGCCGGTACGCGTCCTGCATCCAGGCGATCCGGTTCGCGAGCGCCGCGTGCGTGTTGCCCGCGCCCTTCGGCTTGCCGGTCGAGCCGGAGGTGTAGATCAGGTAGGCCAGCTGGTCGGCCGCGACCGCGGTGCGCGCGCCCGGCTCCGGCGCGCCCTGCAGCAGCGCGTCGACGGTGACCACCGGGGTCGCGCCCGCGACCGCCGCCGCAACCCGCTCAAGCAGGTGGGCCTGCGTGAGCACCACGGCAGGCCGCGCGTCGCGCAGCAGATAGTCGATGCGGTCGGCCGGATAGTCGGGGTCGACCGGCAGATAGGCCGCGCCGGCCTTCAGTACGCCGAGCAGCGCGATCACCATGTCGAACGAACGCTCGACGCACAATGCGACCGCCGTGTCCGGCAGTACGCCGGCCACGCGCAGCGCGGCGGCCGCGCGCTCGGCGTGCTGGTCGAGTTCGCGATAGCTGAGCCGGCGCGGCGCGCCGGACGGATCCGCCATGTCGAGCGCGATCGCATCGGGCGTCGCCTGCGCGGCCGCCTCGAATTGCCGGTGCAGCGGCGCCTGCTGCGCGGCCGGCCAGTCGCGCGCGGTCGCGTTCGCCTGTGCAACCCGTGCGAGCGTCGCATCGCTCGCGCAGGCCAGCGCGCCCAGCGGCGCGTCCGGCGCGGCGACGAGCCCGCCCAGGCAGGCGACGAACGCGTCATGCAGCGCCGCGACGCGCGCCTCGCCGAGCCGCGCCGTGTCGTAGCCGTAATCGATCGTGAGCGTCTGCCCCGCCTCGATCACGAGCGTCAAGGCGAAATCGGTCGCCTCGATGTTGCGCAGGTCGCGCTTTTGCAGTGCGCGCGGCTCGCGGCCCTGCCAGGCCTCGTCGACCGGATAGTTCTCGAACACGACCAGCGTGTCGAACAGCGCGCGGCCGCCCTGGCCCGCCCACTGCTGGATCTCGTAGAGCGGCGTGTGCGCGTGGTCGAGCGCGGCCGCATTGTCGCGCTGCAGGTCGGCGAGCCATGTCCGTGCGCTGCGCTGCGGCAGCGGCGCGGTGATCACGGGCAGCGTGTTGATGAAGAGGCCCAGCACGGTGTCGATCTCGGCCAGCGCATCCGGCCGGCCCGCGACCGTCGCGCCGAACGCCACCGCCGCGCGATTCGTCACGCGCTGCAAGGCCAGCGCCCAGGCGCCCTGCACCAGCGTGTTGACGGTGATCTTCAGCTGGCGTGCGGCGTCGCTCACGCGTGCAGTGGTCGCGGCGTCGAGCGTGGCGCGCCAGGTGCGGTTCGCCCCCGTCTCGCCCGGCTGCGGCTCGCGCTCGGCCACCAGCGTCGGCTCGTCGAGGCGCGCGAGGCGGTCGAGCCAGAACGCGCGCTCGGACGCCGCGTCGCGGCTCGCGAGCCACGCGATGAAGTCGCGATAGCGCACCCGCGCCGGCGCGGCGAACGGGTTCGGGCGCGGCGGTTCGAGATAGTCGCGCAGCACGTCCGCGAAGCAGCGCGCCGTGCTCCAGCCGTCGAGCAGCAGGTGATGGCGCGTCCACACGAGGCGCCATTCCGTCTCGCCGAAACGGATCAGCGCGACCCGCATCAGCGGCGGCGCGGCGAGATCGAAGCCGCGCGCGCGGTCAGCCGCGAGCCACGCTTCGAGCGCCGCATCGCGTTCGGCGCGCGCGCGCCAGTCGAGTTCCTCGACGGGCAGCGCCGCCTGCCGGTGCACGACCTGCATCGGCGCGGCCTCGTCGGCCGTGAAGCCGGTGCGCAGGATGTCGTGGCGCGGCGGCGCGGCCTCGAACGCGGCGCGCAGGCGCGCGATGTCCGGTGCGTCGAGCGTCGCGACCAGCTGGTTCACGTAGGTCGACTGCTCGGGTGCGAACAGCGCATGGAACAGGATGCCCTGCTGCATCGGCGCGAGCGGATAGATGTCGTCGATCGTGCGCAGGTCGAACGGCAGGCGTTCGAGCGCCGCCTGCGTGAGGCCCGCCGCGCGCGCGAGCGGGTAATCGCCCGGGGTCGCGCCCGCGCCGCGCGCCGCCAGCCGCTCGGCGCACGCGTCGGTCAATTCCGTCAGCGCGGCCGCGAAGCGCGCGGCCAGCGCGTCGATGGTCGCGCGCTCGAACTGCGTCGCGCCGTATACCCAGTGCACGCGCAGCGTGCGGCCGTCGTGCGCGTCGATATACGCGTGAATCGCGAGCGCATTGCCGATCGGGCCGCCCGGATCGCGTTCGAGGCCCGCGCCGCCGAAGCGCGGCACGAGCGCCGCGTCGCGCGGCGCGTCGAACTGCCCGAGGTAGTTGAAAGTCACGCGCGGTCGCGGCACCGCCGCGAGCGCCGTGCGCGCAACGTCGTCGCCGTAGTGGCCCAGCACGCCGAAACCCAGCCCCTTGTTCGGGACGTCGCGCAAGCTGTCCTTCACGCCAGCGAGCGTCGCGAGCGGCGTATCCGCCACCGCGAAGGCAACCGGATAGTGGCTCGTGAGCCAGCCCGGCGTGCGGCTCGCGTCCAGTTCGTCGAACAATGCCTCGCGGCCGTGGCCTTCCAGCTCGATCCGGCAGGCGGCCTGGCCGGTCTGGCGGCCGAGCGCCTGCGCGAGCGCCGCGATCAGCAATTCGACCATCTGCGTGCGGTAGGCGCCGTTCGCCTCGGTCAGCGCGCGGCGCGTCAGCTCGGCGTCGAGCGCCTGGATCACGACCGCCGCGTCGGCGTTGGTCGCGCGCGCGTCCGGATGATCGAGCGGCAGATCCGCGTGCGGCGCGGCGAGCGCAGCCCAGCCCGGCAGCTCGGCCGCGAACGGCCCGTGCGGATCGCGCGCCGCGCGCGCAAGGCGCGCCGCCCACTGCGACGCGCTCGCGCCGGTGGACGCGAGCCGCACCGTACGGCGCTCGGCGGCCGCGCGATAGGCGGCGTCGAGATCGTCGAGCAGCACGCGCCAGGTCACGCCGTCCACGATCAGGTGGTGAATCGCGAGATAGATGCGCGTCGCGCCGTCCGGCAGCGCGGCGGCGAACGCACAGGCGAGCGGGCCGCGTTCGAGGTCCAGCCCGGCCTGCAGCGCATCGAACTGCGCGGGCGCGTCGGCTTCGTCGCGCGCGACGCCCGCCGCGAGCGGCAGCGTGTCGAACGCGCGCGGCGCTTCGCTCAGTTGCCACTCGCCTTGCGGGCCGGTCTGCGTGAAGCGCTGGCGGAACACGGCGTGATGCGTGAGCACGGTCTCGAACGCACGCGTGAACGCGTCGAAATCGAACGGCGCGGCAGGCGTCAGCTCGATCGACTGGTTCCAGTGGCCGCGGCGCGGGATGTCGAGCGCGAAGAAACGTCGTTGCGCGGGCAACAGCATGGCCGCGTCGGCCTGCGCCGCCGCAGGCGCTGCCTTGGCGGCCGGCGCGGCGGCGCCCGGCGCGGCCGCATCCGTCGCGATCGCGACGCGCGCGAGCTTCGCGATGGTCGGGCCGTCGAACAGCTGCTTGGGCGTGAATTTCACGCCGCGCTTGCGGGCGCGCGCGATCACCTGCAACACCAGGATCGAATCGCCGCCCAGCGCAAAGAAATCGTCCTCGCGGCCGATCCGCGCGGTCTTCAGCACCTCCTGCCAGACCGCAGCGAGCACGGTCTCGATCGGCCCTTGCGGCGCGTCGGCCGGGCTGTCGGCGACCGGCGCGGGCGCGGCGGCCAGCGCGCGCAGCGCGGTGCGGTCGATCTTGCCGTTGGCTGTAACGGGCAGGCTCGCGCACACCTGCAGCACGGCCGGCACCATATAGTCGGGCAGCCGCGCGGCCAGCGCGCCGCGCAGCGCGGCTTCGTCGAGCCGCGCGCCGGCCGCGGGCGTCACGAACGACGCGAGCCGCAGCCGGCCCTCGTGCTCGACCGCGAGCGTTTCCGCCTGCGCGACGCCCTCGAGCGCGCGCAGCGCGGCGCTCACCTCGCCCGGTTCGACCCGGTAGCCGCGAATCTTGACCTGGTCGTCGAGACGCCCGAGGAACGCAATACGGCCGTCCGCGCGCAACCGCACGCGGTCGCCGGTGCGGTACAGGCGCGCGCCCGGCGTGAACGGATCCGGCACGAAGCGCTCGGCGGTCGCGCCCGCGCGGCGCAGATAGCCGCGCGCGAGCCCCGGCCCGCCCAGATACAGTTCGCCGATCCCGCCCGGCGGCACCGGCGCGCCGTTCGTATCGAGCACGCACGCGTCGGCGTTCGGCAGCGGCCGGCCGAGCGGCACGCTCAGCGCGCCCGGCGCAGCCAGCGCGGCCTCGCGCAGCGCGGCCTGGGCCGGCGCGGAGAGGTCGCACACGAGCGCGCCGACCGTCGCTTCGGTCGGCCCGTAGTGGTTGATCACGCGGCACGCGGGCTTGAGCGCCGCGAGACGCGCGACGAGCGACCACGGCAGCGCCTCGCCGCCCGTGACGAGCGCGTGCGCGGGCAGCACGTCGGCGGCCGCCTGCGCGTCGAGCAGCGCATGCAGGTGGCTCGGCACGATCTTCAGCACACCCACGTCGCGGCTGCGCATCTCGTGCGCGAAGCGGTCCGGGTCGAACGCGCAGGTCGCGGGCAGCAGGTGCAGCGTGCGTCCCGAACACAGCGCGCCGAACAGCGTCGTGTGGCCCAGGTCGGCCGCGACCGTCGACACCATCGCCATCGATGCGGCCGGCGCGAACGCCAGCTCGTCGAGCAGGCCGCCGACATAGTCGGCCAGCGCGCGGTGGTCGATCACGACGCCCTTCGGCGTGCCGGTCGAACCGGACGTGAAAATCAGATAGGCGGCCTGCTCCGGCAGCGGCGCGGGCAGTCGTGCCTCGGCCGGCGCGGGCTCGCCGCCCAGCGCGTCGACGTCGAGCGACGTGGTTGCGTCGCCGAGCGCCGCCGCGGCGGCGGCGTCCAGCCCCGCGCCCTCGACCAGCAGCCAGCGCGCGCCGCACGCGTCGAGCGCGGCGGCAAGCCGCTCGGGCGGCGCGGCCGGATCGAGCGGCACCGCGTACGCGCCGGATTTCAGCACGCCGAGCCACGCGGCGACGAAGCGCACCGAACGCTCGATGCGCAGCGCGACCGCCTGCTCGGGACCTGCGCCGCGCCGGCGCAGCGCATGCGCGAGCCGGTCGGACCAGGCATCCAGTTCCGCGAAGCTCAGGCTCGCGTCCGCACCGACCACCGCCGCGCGTTGCGGCACTTCGGCCGCCGCGCGTGCGAACAGCGCCGGCACGTGATCGGGAGTCGCGAGCACACGGCCGCGCTGCGGTGCGCGCGTCGCCGCGCTCGCGCAGGCCAGCGCCGCGATCGGCTGGCGCGGATCGCGCACCGCGTCCGCGAGCAGCGCCGCATAGCTGTCGAGCCAGGCGCGCGCGATCTCGGCGTCGATGCCGTCGAGCGCGAATGCGGCCACCAGCTCGATGCCCTGCTCATCGTCGGTGAAATCGAGCGCGTAGTCGAAGCGCGCGCCGAGATCGAGCCCGGCCGCCATGCGCGCCGTCGCGCCCGGCAGCGACGCGGACAGCGCCAGATCGAACTGCTGCGCGAACTTGACCTTGAGCCAGGCCTCGCCGCGCCGCGCGGGCGGCTGCACCGCATCCAGCACCTGATCGAACGGCACGTCCTGGTGCGCGAATGCCGCGACCGCATCGCGCCGCACCGCGTCGACCAGCGCCGCGAAGCGCTGTTCCGGGCTCACCCGCGCGCGCAGCGCGAGCGTATTCAGGAACAGGCCCACGAGCGGCCGGGTCTCGGCCTGCGCGCGGTCCGCGACCGGCGCGGCGACCACCAGGTCGCGCTCGCCCGTCAGGCGGAACAGCCACGCGTCGAACGCGGCCAGCAGCAGCGTGAACGGCGAGGCGCGCAGCTGGCGCGCGGTGTCGCGCAGTGCGTCCGACAGCGCGGCGGACAAGCGCAGCGCCACGCGGCCGCCGCGATGATCGGCGCTCGCGCCGCGCGCCCGGTCGAGCGGCAGCGCGAGCGGCGCGGGCGCCTGCGCGAGCGCCTCGCGCCAATAGTCGAGCTGGCGCGCGCCCTCGCCCGCGGCGAGCATCGCGCGCTGCGCCTGGGCGTAGTCCGCGTACTGGATCGGCAACGCCGGCCATGCCGGCTCTCGATCTGCCGCGAAGGCGGCATAGGCGCGGGTCAGTTCGTCGAATGCGCAGCGCGAACTCCAGCCGTCGCTGACCGCATGATGGGTGGTGAGCAGGAAGTGTTGTGCGCCGCCCGTCAGCGTGACGAGCGTGGCGCGCACGAGCGGCCCGCCCGACAGGTCGAACGCCGCACCCGCGTGCTGGGTGGTCAGCTCGGCGAGGCGCGCCGCGCGCACTGCGTCGTCGAGGCCGCGCAGGTCGACCGTCGCGAGCGTCACCGGCAGGCGGCGATGGATGCGCTGCCACACCACGCCGTCGTCGTCCTCGACGAGCGTCGTGCGCCATGCCTCGTGGCGCGCGAGCAGATGGTCGAGCGCGCGTTGCAGCACGGCCGGATCGAGCAGGCCGTCGATGTCCCATTGCACGGCGACGTGATAGGCGTCGCCCGCATCCTGGGTGCGCGCCAGCACCCAGAAGCGTTGCTGCGCGAACGAGGCGGGACGGTCGCGATACGGCGCGGACAGGTCGGCGCTCGCCGCCTCGATCCGCAACGCGCGCGCGGGCGCGGCGGCCTCGGGTGCGCCTTGTTCGATCGCGGTCGCGAGTTCGGCGAGCGTCGCATCGTCGAACAGGGCTTCGAGCCGCAGCGCGACGCCCCATTCGGCGTGGATCGCGGCCTGCAGCTGCATCGCGGCGAGCGAATCGCCGCCGCGCGCGAAGAACCGGTCGGTGCGGCCGAGCGGCGCGGCCGCGTCGAGCAGCCGCTGCCACAGCGCCGCGAGGCGCGCCTCGGTCGCGCCGACGGGCGCGACATGATCGTCGTCGGCCGCCGCCGGCAGCGCCGCGACCGCGTCGCGCAGCGCGGCGCGGTCGAGCTTGCCGTTCAGGGTGTACGGCAGCCGCGTGAAGCGCGCGAAGCGGTGCGGCAGCCACGCCGCCGGCAGATGCGCGCCCAGGTGCGTCTTGAGCGCCGCATCGGCGAGCGGCTCGGTCAGCACCACGCAGGCGGTCAGCTGGGTGCGGCCGCCCGCCGCCTCGGCGAGCACGCCGGCGTCGCTGACGGCCGGATGCGCGAGCAGGCACGCGGCGATCTCGCCGGGTTCCACGCGCACGCCGCGCACCTGCACCTGATCGTCGATCCGCCCGAGGTAGTCGAACGAGCCGTCCGCGCGTTCGCGCGCGAGATCGCCGGTGCGATAGATGCGCTCGCCCGGCTCGCCGTCCGGATCCGGCAGGAAACGCTCGGCGGTCAGCCCGGGCCGGCCGTGATAGCCGCGCGCGAGACACACGCCGCCGAGCAGCAATTCGCCGTCGGCGCCCTGCGGCGCGCCGCCGTCGATGCGCGCGACGCGGCGTCCGATCGGCCAGCCGATCGGCAGCGACGCATAGCCCTGGCTCGGATCGAGCGCGGGCGTCGTGCCCGGGTCGACCGGCCACAGCATCGGCGAGATCACCGCCTCGGTCGGCCCGTAGCCGTTGACGAGCCGCTGCGCGGGAAACACCCGGCGGATCTCGTCGAAACTGTCCTGCGACATCGCCTCGCCGCCGAACAGCAGCACGCGCAGCGACGGCGGCACGCCGTCGCGCGCGCACACCGCCGCGAATTCGCGCAGGTAGGCGGGCGGCAAGGTGGTGTTGGTCACGCCTTCGCGCACCATGAACGCGTGCGCGGTCTGCGGCGCGAACGGCGGCGGATCGCTGATCACGACGCTGCCGCCGACCGCGAGCGGCACGAGCCAGGCCTCGATCGCGACATCGAAGTTCACCGACGCGAAATGCAGCACGCGGTCGTCCGCCCCGATCGGCAGCGAGGCCGCGAGCGCGTCGCCGTGCGCGGCGAGCGGGCCGTGCTCGACCACCACCGCCTTCGGCGTGCCGGTCGAGCCGGAGGTATAGATCATGTAGGCGGCCGCGCGCGGGTGCACGGGCGCGTCGCCGGGCGTGCGCGGCGCGGCCGGGTCGGGCTGGGCCACGCTCGCGACCTCGAAGCAGCGCGCGAAGCGCGCGCGCATCGCGGCGTCCGCCGAGGCGTCGACGATGCCGTGCGCCAGGCCCGCGTCGCGGGCCACCCAGTCGAGCCGTGCGCCCGGATGGCGCGGATCGAGCGCGACGAACACGCCGCCCGCCTTGAGCACCGCGAGCAGCGCGACGAACAGGTCGCACGAACGCGCGACGCACACCCCGACCCGCACTTCGGTCGTCACGCCGGCGGCCGTCAGCTGCGCGGCGAGGCGCGCGGCGCGGTCGTCCAGCTCGCCGCGCGTGAGCCGCACCGTGCCGGGGGTGAACGAGGCGAGCGCCGGGGCGTCGGGGGCAAGGCGCGCAAGCGCGTGAATTCGGTGGTGCAGCGCAGTCGGAAAGCTCGTCATGGCGTGAAGTCCGGTGGATCCGGCCGTTTCCGGCCCTGTCATTCAGGTCGCCGGCCCGCATTGGGGGCCGCTTCACAAGTGTGACGAACCGCGCGCGCAAATCTTTACCGCGGCCCCGCAATCATTTGCGCACCCGGCCTGTGGTAAAGATTCGCCGCGCCCGTTCGTCATAGTGTCGAGAGGCGCCCCGGAAACCGCTGTCATCTGCGTGTCACGGGGCCGCCATGCCCATCCGCCCTATTCGTCCCCGTTGCCGATGACATCAGCCACCGAGCAGTTCGACTCTCCCTCCGCCGACCGGCGCGCCGCCCGACCGGCGATCCGGCTCATCCTCGGCCTCCTGAAGCGCTCGCGCGGCGCGTTCACGATCGCGCTCGTCGCCTGTGTCCTGAACGGCATCGCGAGCGTGCTGCTGGTCGCCACACTGAGCAAGGCGCTGTCCCAGCCCGACGCGGCCGGCGCGACGCTCGCGCTGCGCTTCGGCCTGTGCGCGGTGATCGCGCTGGTCACCCGGATCATCACCGGCGTGCTGTTCGCCCGGCTGTCGCAGGACACCATGGCGCAGCTGCGCGAGCACGTCGCGCGCCGGGTGGCCGCGGCCGAACTGCAGGACGTCGAACGGATCGGTCCCGCGCCCGTGCAGTCGGTGCTGACCGACGACGCCACCAATGTGTCGATGCTGTTCTTCGCCTTGCCGAACCTGGTGATGCACGGCTCGATCGTGTTCGGCTGCCTCGGCTACCTCGCCTGGCTGTCGTGGCCGGTGTGCCTGCTCGCGGTCGCGGCGATCCTGGTCGGCTCGCTCGGCTATCACGCCGGCGACAAGCGCGCGATCGCGCTGCTCGAAGCCGCCGGGCGCTCGCAGGACAAGCTGTTCGGCTATCTCGGCGCGCTCTTCACGGGCGCCAAGGAACTGAAGCTGCACCAGGGCCGCGCCCGGCAGTTCATCGACGGCCAGCTCGGCGCGGCGATCGGCGAAGTGCGCGACCATCGCCGCCGCGCGTTCAGCGCGTATGCGGTCGGGGTCGGCTGGATCGTGTTCCTGTTCTACGTGTTCCTCGGCGTCGCCGCGTTCTGGCCGGCGCTGGGCGTGCGCGGCGACGGCCCGGCGGCGTCCGGCTACGTGGTCGTGTTCCTGTTCATGCTGCTGCCGCTCGACGGCCTGCTCAACAACGTGCCGACCCTCAACGCGGCGCGCGTCTCGCTCGACCGCATCGAGAAGCTGATGGCCCAGTTCGGCGCGCTGCGCACCGTGCCGCCGCCGCCCGAATCGGCGTCGCACGCGCCGTTCCGCACGCTCGCGCTGCGCGACGTCACGCATTCGTATTTCCATGAGCGCGACGAGCGGATGTTCCGCGTCGGGCCGATCAACCTGACGCTGCAGCCGGGCGAACTGGTGTTCATCGTCGGCGGCAACGGCAGCGGCAAGACCACGCTGGCGAAGGTGCTGACCGGGCTGTACGAGCCGGAAGGCGGCGTGATCGAGATCGACGGCCAGCCGATCGGGCTCGCCGAGCGCGGCGCGTACCGCGAGCGCTTCACCGCCGTGTTCAACGATTTCCACCTGTTCGACGCGCTGCTCGGGATCGTCGATCCGAACGACGCCTCGCGCGCCCAGGCCGACGCGCGCGCGAACGCGCTCGTCGCGAAGCTCGCGCTCGATCACAAGGTGCAGGTGGTGGACGGCGCATTCTCGACGCGCGCGCTGTCGACCGGCCAGCGCAAGCGCCTCGCGCTCGTGGTCGCGTACCTGGAGGATCGCCCGCTGTATCTGTTCGACGAATGGGCGGCGGACCAGGATCCGCAATTCAAGGCGGTGTTCTACGAGCAGCTGCTGCCCGAGCTGCGCGCGCGCGGCAAGACCGTGATCGTGATCAGCCACGACGACCGCTATTTCCCGATCGCGGACCGCGTGCTGAAGCTCGACAACGGCAGCATCGTCAGCGAGACCTTCGGCACCGCGCATGCGGCGCTCGCGACGCCCGTCGCGGCGAACGGCACGGCCGGCTAGGCGCGCGCGAGCGGCAGGCCCGGCAGCAGGACGCGGCGCGTTCCCGACGGGGACGCGCCGCGTTTTTTCATGCGCGCCGCGGCGCGGGCTCAGGCGGGATCGCCGCGCAGGAACGCCTCGATCAGCGTGACGAAGTACGGCGGGCATTCCTGCATCGGGTAGTGCCCGCAGTTCGGCACGACCGCGAGGCGCGCATTCGGGTGCCACGCGAGGAAGCTGCGCTGCATCGCCGCCGCGTCGAGCCCCGGGTCGTGGTCGCCGACCATCACGAGGAAGCGCGTGGCGAGCCCGCGCACCTGCTCGACGAACCCGGGCCCGTTCAGCATCGCGAGATAGGCGAGCCGGCAGGCCGGCGAGACCCCCGCGCGGCGCTGCCGCAGCTTGGCCTCGATCCACCCCGGCGACAAGCCGCCCGCGACATGGCGGAGCAGCCGGCGCAAGGCGGCGTCATCCGTCGCGACCTGTTCGAAGAAGGCCCGCGCCTCGGCGTCGAGCCCCTGCCCCGCGGCGGACACCGGGCATACCGCCACCGCGCTCAGGATCCGCCCGGGCGCGACGGCCGCGAGCCGCTGCGTCACCATCCCGGTCCTCGAATGGCCGATCACGTGGAAATCGGTCCAGCCGAGCCGGTCGGCGAGCGCGAGGCAGTCGGCGGTCGCCTCGTCGAGCGTATAAGCGCCGGTCAGGTGGAACGAGCGGCCGTATCCGCGCAGGTCGGCGAATACGTAGGTGAAGGCTTCGCCGTCGAGATACGGGAGGATGGCGTCGTAGTTCGTGTGGTCGCCGAGCCAGTCGTGCAGCACCAGCACGCGCACGGGGCCGTCGCCGTGCCGGAGGTGGCCGAGGCCGTCGCCCGGATGGGCGGCGCCGGGGAGAGAAGAGACGGGATTCATGTCGCGCAGTTCCTTTTCGGTGGGGGAAAGCCAAAAAGAAACGCCCTCCCGGCGGACCGGGAGGGCGTTGTGCGTGGCGACTAAGTGCGGCGATCGTATCAAGACGGCGCGCGTGAATCAAGCGGCGGAGCCGGTTTTTGCAGTTCCGGGCGATGGGGCAACAAGCTGCGGCGCGCATGACGGCCTCTTCCGGGAAAAATTCACCCGCGCCGGCAGCGCCTTTCGCCGATGCCGCGATACCGGCACAATGCGGGCCATGCCCCACGACAACGCTTTTGTTCATCCGTCCGCCGGCCCGATCGGCCGGCTCGCCAACCGGATCGTCGCAAGCCGTCCGCTGCTGCGCGCGCGTCGCGCGCTGCTGTCGCGGCTGCCGTTCCTCCAGCTCGCCAGCGACGTCGAGAACGTCGTGTATTGCACCTGGGTGGTCGACGTCACGGCGGTCGCGCCGCTGGTGCCGCACGGCGTCACGCTCGCGAGCCGCGACGGCCGCACGCTGTTTACGACGCTCACCTATGCGCACCGGCACTTCGGCCCGCGTCTCGCCGGCCCGCTGCGGCGCGTGTTTCCGTCGCCGCTGCAAAGCAACTGGCGCCTCTACGTCGACACGCTGCCGGGCGGGCTGCCGGCCGACGGCACGGTGCTGTTCGTGAAGAACGTCTTCGACCATCCGCTCTATGCGCTCGGCAGCCGGCTCTTCAGCGACGCGCTGCCGTCGCATCTCGCGCAGCGCTTCACGCATACCGTGCAGGACGGCCGCCACGACACGCTGCTGTCGGGCGGCGGCGGCAGTGCGCCGGATCTGCGCTGCACGGCGCAGGCGACGGACGAGCGCACCCTGCCCGATGCGTTCGCGCCGTTCTTCGCGGACTGGCGGGATGCCGTGGCGTCCCTGTCGCAGCAACACGCGGCGATCGCGCATGTCGACGACTGCGACCGCGTCGCCCATGCGTCGATCGACCTGCCGATCGACGTCCAGCTCGCCGAGATCGAGTTCGACATCGACACCTACTCGCCGCTGCCGCTCTACAAGCCCGCCGCGACGCGCATCCAGATCGAGGCCGCGCTCACGCTGCTCAACGAGGCCGAGCGGCCCCTGATCGTCTCGGGCGGCGGCGTGCTGAACGCGGCCGCCGAGGATCTGCTGGTGAGCTTCGCCGAAACGGTCGGCGTGCCCGTGATCCCGACGCTGATGTCGTGGGGCGCGATTCCCGACGATCATCCGCTGATGGCCGGCATGGTCGGCCTGCAGACCGCGCACCGCTACGGCAACGCGACGCTGCTCGCCTCCGACTTCGTGCTCGGCATCGGCAACCGCTGGGCCAACCGCCATACCGGCAGCGTCGAGGTGTACACGAAGGGCCGCAAGTTCGTGCACGTCGACATCGAGCCGACCCAGATCGGCCGCGTGTTCGGCCCGGACCTCGGCATCGTGTCGGACGCGAAGGCCGCACTCGAGCTGTTCGTCGCGGTGGCGCGCGAATGGCGCGAGGCCGGCCGCCTCAAGGACCGCAGCGCCTGGGTCGCCGACTGCCAGGCGCGCAAGCGCACCCTGCAGCGCAAGACCCACTTCGACAACGTGCCGATCAAGCCGCAGCGCGTCTACGAGGAAATGAACCGGGTGTTCGGCCGCGACACTTGCTACGTGAGCACGATCGGCCTGTCGCAGATCGCGGGCGCGCAGTTCCTGCACGTGTACAAGGCGCGCAACTGGATCAACTGCGGCCAGGCCGGCCCGCTCGGCTGGACCATCCCCGCCGCGCTCGGCGTGCGCGCGGCCGACCCGTCGCGGCCGATCGTCGCGCTGTCCGGCGACTACGACTTCCAGTTCATGATCGAGGAGCTGGCCGCGGGCGCGCAGTTCAAGCTGCCGTACGTGCACGTGGTGGTCAACAACTCGTATCTCGGCCTGATCCGCCAGGCGCAGCGCGCGTTCGACATGGACTACTGCGTGCAGCTCGCGTTCGACAACATCAACGCGCCCGAGGTGAACGGCTACGGCGTCGATCACGTCGCCGTGGCGGAAGGCCTCGGCTGCAAGGCGCTGCGCGTGTTCAAGCCGGACGACCTCGCGCCGGCGCTGCGCCAGGCACAGGCGAT
>NZ_JAAGNW010000003.1:40202-43172 GCF_010645215.1 Burkholderia multivorans
GACGAACATCTCGATGGGCGCCGAGATCGACGCGATCAACGAGTTCGAGGACCTCGCGGACAAGCCCGAGCATGCCCCGACCGCGATCACCCTGCTCGACTGAGGCCGCCGCTTCCTGCCGACCGACCCTGGAGACTCATCACGCCATGCCGAAATTCGCCGCCAACCTGACCATGCTGTTCAACGAGGTGCCGTTCCTCGACCGCTTCCAGGCGGCCGCGGAAGCGGGCTTCGACGCCGTCGAGTTCCTGTTCCCGTACCCCTATGCGAAAGAGGAGCTGGCCGAGCAGCTCGCGCGCCACCGCCTGCGGCTCGTGCTGCACAACCTGCCCGCCGGCAACTGGGACCAGGGCGAGCGCGGGATCGCGTGCCTGCCCGATCGCGTCGGCGAATTCCAGGACGGCGTCGGGCGCGCGCTCGACTATGCGAAGGCGCTCGGCGTACCGCAGCTGAACTGCCTGGTCGGCATCCCGGCCGCGGGCGCCGCGCGCGACACGACGCTCGTGACGATCGTCGAGAACCTGCGCTTCGCCGCCGCCGCGCTCAAGCGCGAAGGCATCCGGCTGCTGGTCGAGCCGTGCAACGCCTACGACATTCCGGGCTTCGCGCTGAACCGTTCCGCGGAGGCGCTCGACGTGATCCGCGCGGTCGGTTCCGACAACCTGTTCCTGCAGTACGACATCTATCACATGCAACGGATGGAGGGCGAACTCGCGGCGACGCTGCGCCGGCACCTCGCGTCGATCGCGCACATCCAGCTCGCCGACAATCCGGGCCGCCACGAGCCGGGCACGGGCGAGATCAACTACGCGTATCTGTTCGCGCTGCTCGACTCGCTCGGCTACGACGGCTACATCGGCTGCGAGTACAAGCCGCGCACGACGACCGTCGACGGCCTCGGCTGGCTGCGCGACCTCGCCGGCCTCGACGCGGCCGCCGCGCGCGCGCTCGCCTGAGCCGCGCCCCCGCATCCGCCCCCTGCCCAACTAGGAGACAACACATGGCAACCACGATCGGCTTCATCGGACTCGGCATCATGGGCGCGCACATGGCGCGCAACCTGCTCAAGGGCGGCCACCGGCTCGTCGTGAACGGCGCCTATCCGGTGCCGGACGACCTGCGCGCAGTCACCCAGGTGGTCGCGGACTCGACCGCGGTCGCGCAGGCCGCCGACGTGATCATCTCGATCGTCCCGGACACCCCCGACGTGCGCAACGTGCTGTTCGCCGACGACGGCGTCGCCAAGGGCCTGTCCGCCGGCAAGCTCGTGATCGACATGAGCTCGATCTCGCCGCTCGACACCCAGGCTTTCGCCAAGGAGATCAACGCGCTCGGCTGCGACTACCTCGACGCACCGGTGTCGGGCGGCGAAGTCGGCGCGCGCGACGCCACGCTGACGATCATGGTCGGCGGCCCGCAGCGCGCATTCGACCGCGCCCGTCCGCTGTTCGAGCTGATGGGCAAGAACATCTCGCTGATCGGCGACAACGGCGCGGGCCAGACCACCAAGGTCGCGAACCAGATCATCGTCGCGCTCAACCTCGAGGCGGTCGCCGAAGCCCTGTTGTTCGCCGCGCGCTCGGGCGCCGATCCGGAACGCGTGCGGCGCGCGCTGATGGGCGGCTTCGCGGCGTCGCGCATACTCGAACTGCATGGCGAACGGATGACAAAGCGCACCTTCGATCCGGGTTTCCGCATCGAGCTGCACCAGAAGGACCTGAACCTCGCGCTCGACGGCGCGCGCCGCCTCGGCGTCGCGCTGCCGCATACCGCGAGCGCGCAGCAGCTGTTCAGCGTGTGCGCCGCGCACGGCGGCCGCAGCTGGGATCATTCCGCCATCGTGCGCGCGCTCGAGATCATGTCGAACTACGAAATAGCCGAGCCGCAGCGCGACGCCAAGGTCGCATGACAGCCCGGCGCGCGAGGCGCGCCGGCACGTGGGGCGCCCGTCGCGTGCGCGAGCATGCGGCGGGCATTTAAGGCCGCTCTGGGCTGAGAGCGGCTGGTGGGGTCCGCAGCGGCACCCGGCGATGCCGGGGAAGCCTTGGTCGGTCAGACGTCATCGTCGGGTGTCCGTCTGTCGGATGTCACGCCTGCTTTGCTTATTACATTTCTTGACGTTCGCGCATGGGATTTATCATGCAATTTCGCGCGCGAACGCCTACACTTTCGCCACGCCTTTCGAAAAAGTCACCGCGCTCGTCGCGGTGTTTTTTTCGCCACTTCACGGCGCGTTTTTTTCAACCACCTGAAGGAGTGTTGCGATGGGTCTTCTTTCGTTTATCAAGGAAGCGGGTGAAAAGCTGCTCGGCAAGAGCGACGAGCAGGCTGCGAGCGATCCGGCCTCCGCCAACCAGACCGCGGCCGACGCCATCAAGAACTACATCGCCGCGCAGGGCCTCGACACCTCGAACCTGCAAGTCGCCTTCGACGGCGCGTCGCGCACCGTCACGCTGTCGGGCAGCGTCGGCGATCTCGACACCAAGGCCAAGGTCAAGGTCGCGGCCGGCAACGTGCAAGGCGTCGCGGGCGTCAACGACGACGATCTGCAGCCGGACGATCCGCAAGTGCAGTATCACGACGTCGTATCCGGCGACAACCTGTGGAAGATCGCCGAGAAGTATTACGGCAACGGCGCGAAGAACGACGTGATCTTCCAGGCCAACCGTCCGATGCTGTCGAGCCCGGACAAGATCTATCCGGGCCAGAAGCTCGTGATTCCGCCGCAGGACTGAACCGGCGGCAGCCTGAAAAAAAAGCGAACCCGCGGGTTCGCTTTTTTTCTGCGCGCGAGGCCGCGCTCAATACGTGTCGAACACCTGCTGCAGGTCGGCCGCGCCGCTCACGCCCTGCGCGAGCGCGAGCATCAGCAGCACGCGCGCCTTGAACGGATTCAGCGAGCCCGCGCTGACGAACCCGAGCGCATCGTCGTTCGCCGCGCCGTTGCGCATCACATGGCCGGATCCCACC
>NZ_JAAGNW010000003.1:43182-48428 GCF_010645215.1 Burkholderia multivorans
CCCGCGATGCACGCACCACCGCGACGCCGCCCACGGCCGCCTCCGCGAGCGCGGCCTGCAGTTCCGCATGGATCGAACCGTTGCCGGTGCCCGCGACGACGAGGCCGCGCACGCCGGCCGCCACGCATGCGTCGACCGCGAGCCGCGATACGCCCGCGTAGCTCGTCACCACCTCGACGCGCGGCCACCCGGCCGGCGCCGCGAAGCGCGTGGCGAGCGTGTGCGGCCGCGTCGCGTCGCGCGCGAACTCGATGCGGCCGTCCTGCACCCAGCCCAGCGCGCCGAGATCCGGCGTGTGGAATGCGTCGACCGCATAGGTGCTCGTCTTGACCACGTCGCGTGCACAGTGGATCTTGTTGTTGAACGCAACGAGCACGCCCTGTCCGCGCGCGGACTCGCTGCCCGCGACCACGACCGCGTTCAGCAGGTTCAGCGGACCGTCCGACGACAACGCGGTCGCGGGCCGCATCGCGGCGGTCAGCACTACGGGTTTCTCGCTCTTCACGGTCAGGTGCAGCAGATAGGCCGTCTCTTCGAGCGTATCGGTGCCGTGCGTGACGACCACGCCGTCGATCGTTTCGTCCGCGAGCAGCGCGTTGATCCGTGCGACGAGCATGGTCCAGAGCGGCAGGGCGAGATCCTTGCTGTCGATGCTCGCGATCTGCTCGCCCTCGATCCGGGCAACCTGCGCGAGCGCCGGCACTGCATCGAGCAGGTGCGCGACGCCCAGCGCGCCCGCCTGGTAGCCGGCCGTGCGCGCGGCGTCGGGCGCGGCGCCCGCGATCGTACCGCCGGCGGCGAGCACGGCGATGCGCGGCAAGGCGCGCCCGGACGGGGAGGAAGGGGAATTCGGTGTGGATGCGTTCATGGCCGCGATTGTACTGGCTGCGGCCCGGTTTCCTGCAATTCCGCGCAGGTCGCGCCGGCCCGCGCCGCTCGCGGGTCAGGGCGCCGCGTCAGAAAACCAACCGCGCGACGCGCAACTCAATGCACGGTCCGGCGTGGCTCCCCGCCCCGGATCGGCGCGGCGCTCAATTCATCGCACTGCTCGAGGAAGGCCCTCAGCGTCGCGACCGGCTCCCCGCCGCAAACCCGCGTGGTCGCGACCCGGATGCGCGCGTCCTCGTAGGACACGCCCAACTGCGCACGCAGGCTCTCTTCCATCCGGATCAGATAGCCGTCCATCGTGCCGCCCCCCGTCAGCGGCATCAACGTGAGCACCATGTCGCCCGCGCCGCCCGGGCGCAACCATTGCGCATCGAGCGAACGGCGCATCCGCAGCACATGTTCGCGGCACATCCGGCCGACCCGGCTGCGCTCGAACACCAGCGCAACGAGCGACGATTCGATCCCCGTCGTGTCGTGCAGGCGTACGAGCCGCGCGTAATCGAGCGCGAAATCGTAAGGGCACGCGCCGTGCAGCGCACGCGTCAACGGCGCATGGCGCAGCCCGTCCGCGTAATAGCCGCACATCGTCAGCAGGAATTGCAGGTTGTCGCGCGTCTGCGCGAGGAACGGCATGTGCTCGATCACGAGCACGCCGACCGGCGCGCCCGTCGCGTCGATGAGCGGCGCGCAGGCGAAGTGACGCGAACGCGCGCCCGGCTGCGAGCGCGCCAGCTTGCCGGATTCCAGCGCCTCGTGCGCGAGCGGCGCGGCCGGATCGAACTCGAAGGGCTCGCCGATGGCCGCCGCCGGCGTGCGTCCCAGCACGCCGTCGCGCCAGGCGTACAGCGCCGCGCGTTCGAGCCGGCAGGCCTGCGCGACCGTATCGAGAAAGCGCGCCGCGCCCGGCAAGGGCACGGAGGCCGCCGCGGGCGCGTTGTCGAGCGCAAGCGCACGCAGGCGCGTGAACGCCTCGCGCAGGGTCGCGGGACGCGCCACGCCGTCCTGTTCGAGCCGCTCGTGCGACAGGCGCAGCAGGAACGCATGCTTGGTCCGCACCGATTGCCGCTCCGCGCGATCGACGCGCGCCGCGCGCGCCTGCCGCGCACGCGACGCCCACAGGTCGCCGAACTGTCCGGCCACCAGCGTCAGCGCGCAACTGACCAGGAAGAAGGCGGCGGAAGGAAAGGCCGCGGCCACGCGCCCGTCGCCGAAGCACAGCGCGGCCAGCACCATCAGGCCTGCGCTGCCGACGCCCGCCAGCGTGCCGTGGCGCAACGCGAACACCGCCGGCGCGAACCACAGCCAGGGAAAGTCGGCGTGCGCCTGCAAGGGATCGCCGGGGCTGCGCACATGGCCCACCATCACGAGCGCGAGCGTCGCGAACGAGGTCTCCAGCATCACCGCGGAGCCGCGCCGGATCGGCGCAAGCCAGCTGGCGACCCCACCCCGCGCAGGCGGCGCGCCCAGTTCGGTCGAGATCGACTCAGCCATGCGCGCCTCCCGTGCCGAAGGCGGCCGGCCCGGCCCGCACCGCGCCCGCCCGGGCAGCGGCGCCGGGTGCGGCGCACCGCGGTCGACCCCGGCGCACGCGCGCCGACGCCCGGCCTGCGCCGCCCGCGCGCGCCCAGATCGTCTGCGCAGCCAGCAGGATGCGGCGCCGCTTGCGCGCGTCGATGCTGGCCGCCGCCCCGCCGTATCGCCCGCTCGCGCGCGCCCGCACTTCGACGAACACGAGCGTGCCGTCGCGCTCGCGCATCACCAGATCGATCTCGCCGCCGCGCACCGTCACGTTGCCCGCCACGAACACGAGCCGCTCGCGCTCCAGGAAGCGGCGCGCGCGTAGCTCGAACACGGCGCCGACGCGCTTGGACCCGGCCGCCGCCCGCACGTTGTCGGCCGTCGCGGCCGCGCCGCCGTGGCACAATGCGGAGCTTGTTCCGCCCGCGCCGCGCTCCCGCGCTTTCCGTGTCATGACCGCCCTCCTCGAACTCGCCCAAGCGCAGCACTATCCGGCCGGCGCGCTTTACATCGTCGCCACCCCGATCGGCAACACCGCCGACATCACGCTGCGCGCGCTCCACGTGCTCGCGCTCGTCGACGGCCTCGCCGCCGAGGACACCCGCAACACCGGCCAGCTGCTCAACCGCTACGGCATCTCGAAACCGCTCGTCGCAGTGCACGAGCACAACGAACGCGAGGCTGCGCTCAAGCTGATCGAGCTGCTGCGCGCCGGCGAACGCATCGCGTAGGTCTCCGACGCGGGCACGCCGGGCATCTCGGATCCGGGCGCGAAGCTCGTCGACGCGGTGCGCGCCGCGCAACTCCCGGTGATTCCGCTGCCCGGCGCCAACGCGGCCGCCACGGCGCTCAGCGTCGCCGGCGACTGGGCCGGCGCGTTCACGTTCGCGGGCTTCCTGCCGCCGAAGCCGAAGCAGCGCGCCGCCGCGCTTCAGCAGTTGAAGGGGCACCCGTATGCGCTGGTGTTCTACGAAGCGCCGCATCGCATCGCGGAGACCCTCGCCGCGCTCGCCGACGGGCTCGGCGGCGCACGCCGCCTGCTGGTCGCACGCGAACTGACGAAGTTACATGAGGATCTGTTCCAGGGCACCCTGGCCGAAGGGCCGGGCTGGCTCGCCGCCGATGCGAACCGCGCGCGCGGCGAATTCGTGCTGGTAGTCGAAGGCGCGCCGCAGGCGGAAGAAGGCGACGACCCGGCAGCCCACGACGATCTGCTGAAGCTGCTGCTGGAAGAGGTGCCGGTAAAGAGCGCGGCCAAGCTGGCCGCGGCGCTGACGGGCGCGTCGCGCAACACGCTGTATGCGCGCGCGCTGACGCTGAAGGACGCCTGAGGTCGAGCTTCGCGCCGCAACGGCGCGGCTGGAAAACATCAGGGCCGCGCGAGGCGGCCCTGATGGACGGTGAAGCGTGGCGCTTCCCTTATTTGGATACTGACGCGGAAACCGACGCGAGCATCTCGTCGCGCGCGATCTGCGCTTCCTGCGGCGACAGCCCCTGGATCTTCACGCGCCCCGTGCCCGAATGCACGAGGCCGATCAGCTTCGCCGCCGCGTACGACAGGTCGAGCACCCGGCCGCGTGCGAACGGGCCGCGATCGTTGACCTTCACCACCACCGACTTGCCGTTCGACTGGTTCGTCACGCGGATGTACGACGCGAGCGGCAAGGTCCGGTGCGCGGCGGTCAGCGCGTTCATGTTGAAGCGCTCGCCGTTCGCGGTGCGGCGGCCGTGGAACGCCTTGCCGTACCACGAGGCCTTGCCGGTCTGCCGGAAATCGGACACATCGGCCGCAGCGATCGGCTCGGCGGCGGCGAGCGACGCGCGCGCGGCGTCCGACGTGCCGGCAGCGGGCCGCGCGGCCAGCGCCGTGTCGAAATTCAGTGTCGTGCCTACGCCCGTATCGGACGCGGTGCGCAGCGCATCTTTCTTCGCGCTGGCTTGTTCCGGAGCATTGCTGGGTGGCACCGCGCAACCTGTCAGCGCGAAAAAAACCGCCAGTGTCCCGAGATGCCTCGGTAATCGAAAATTCATCGACGTGTCGCCTATGGGTGCGGACCGTAAACTGCCATGAACGGTCCGGACGGATATGCGCGCACGCCCCGCTCGGCGTCGAGCAGGCGCTTGCACTGGTGCGGCTGAGGTGCTGCCGCGACCGTCCTGATTAGCTTTCACGTCTGGCGCAACCTGTCCCCGGCAGCCTGACCAGACCCCATATGCCGCCATCGAACAGGGCTTCCTGTTCGCGCGCGTCGCAGACTCCAACGCACAGGAACGGCGGCATAGGCCTCATCCGACGGCGCGGCAGCAAGGCCGCGGCGGGCGCGCAGCGCCCGGCCGGACAAGACGTGAGCACCGAACGAATCGGTACTGAGATGCACCGCCGGTCACCCCGGCGGCTCTTGCATTGACGGCGTTGCTTGCACCACTTAATGGTGACTGAACGCCCACTGATGGCGTGGCTTCCACGCACAATGGGCCGCATTATACATAAACGAAAAGCAACGACTCAAAAACGGCCCGGCGCGCCCATTGATTCTCACTATGACTGTAACAATCGACATGTGATCCATTTGCACGGGTGCGCCGCGGCGACAGGCGAACGGGCCGCGCGCGCGACCAGTACAATCGAGGTTTTCAGTCGTTGCCGATGCCATGAAAGTCACGCTCATCCCAGTCACGCCGTTCCAGCAGAACTGCTCGCTGCTCGTCTGCGAAGCGACGGGCCGCGCCGCGGTCGTCGACCCGGGCGGCGACCTCGACGTGATCCAGCAGGAGGTCGCGCGACAGAACGTGCAGGTCGAGAAGGTGCTGCTCACGCATGGCCACATCGATCACTGCGC
>NZ_JAAGNW010000003.1:48438-77221 GCF_010645215.1 Burkholderia multivorans
ATCGAGGGCCCGCAGGAGGAGGAGCGCTTCTGGATCGAGAAGCTGCCCGCGCAGAGCGAGCGCTTCGGCTTCCCGGCCGCCGACACCTTCGAGCCTGATCGCTGGCTCAACGACGGCGATACCGTGACGTTCGGCAACGAAACGCTCGAGGTCTATCACTGCCCCGGCCACACGCCCGGCCACGTGGTGTTCTTCAGCCGCGCGCACCGGCTCGCGATCGTCGGCGACGTGCTGTTCGCGGGCTCGATCGGCCGCACCGATTTCCCGCGCGGCAACCACGCCGACCTGATCAGCGCGATCCGCACCAAGCTCTGGCCGCTCGGCGACGATGTCACCTTCGTGCCGGGCCACGGCCCGGTGTCGACCTTCGGCGACGAGCGTCGCACGAATCCGTTCGTCGCGGATGGAGTGGCGGGATGAGCGCCGAGATCTATGTGAGCACCGATGTCGAGGCGGATGGTCCGATTCCCGGTCCGCACTCGATGCTGAGCTTTGCGTCCGCGGCCTACACCGAGGACAAGCAGCTGATCGCCACCTTCTCCGCGAACCTGGAAACCCTGCCCGGCGCCACCGCGCATCCGGTGCAGGAGGCCTGGTGGAAAACCCAGCCCGAGGCCTGGGCGGCCTGCCGCAAGGATCTGCAGCAACCGGAGGCCGCGCTCGTCGCCTATGTCGAGTGGGTCGAGGCGCTGCCCGGCAAGCCGGTGTTCGTCGCGATGCCGGCGGGTTTCGATTTCACCTTCATGTTCTGGTACATGATGCGCTTCGCCGGGCGCTGCCCGTTCTCGTGGTCGGCGCTCGACATCAAGACGCTGGCCTTCGCGAGGACGGGCCTGCCGTACCGGAAGGCGATCAAGCCGCGCTTTCCCCGCCACTGGTTCGACGAACATCCGCATACCCATGTGGCGCTCGACGACGCGATCGAACAGGGTGCGCTGTTCTGCAACATGCTGGTCGATCTGCGCGCGCAGCAGGCACGCTGGATCGCCACGGACGAGGCAGCACAAAATGCCACGGATGAATCGGCGAGTTAGCGAATACTGCTCGCATCCTGCGTACTTGGTTGCCTTTCCTTTCTCCGGCCTCTACCATTGAGAAATGGTGTACCTGCCTCCGGAGGCACAGGTGACTCTCGATACCTTTTCGCAAAAAATCCTTCGCCTGTTGCAGCTCGACGCGCGCCGTTCCGTGCAGGAGATCTCCGATCAGGTCGGGCTCTCCAGCACGCCCTGCTGGCGCCGCATCAAGGACATGGAACAGTCCGGCGTGATCCAGCGCTACACCGCCCTGCTCGACCGCGAGAAACTCGGCCTGCATGTGTGTGCGCTCGCGCATGTCCATCTGACCCGCCACAACGAGGGCGGCGTCGAGCAGTTCGAACGCGAGATCGCGACCTGCCCCGAGGTGACCGAGTGCTACAGCACGACGGGCGAGGCCGACTACATCCTCAAGATCGTCGCGCCCGACATCAAGGCTTACGACGTATTCCTGCACGAACGCATCTTCAAGATCCCCGCCGTCTCGCAGGTCCGCACCAGCGTGGTGCTGCGCGAGATCAAGTTCGACACGCAGCTGCCGCTCTGAGCGGCGCCCGGCGCGTCGGCGCCCGGCACATCGTCAGGCCCGGCCCGCCGCCGCGACCGGCTGCGGGGCATCGGCCAGCGCGCGCGTGATGCCGATCCGTCGTGCGCCGAGCCGCCGGCGCAGCGCGTCGAGGTCGAGCTGTGCGACCGGGCCGGCGCCGCCCGGCGTCGCGTGCGCCTCGGCAGCCAGCGCCACGTCGATCTCGAGGCCGCTGCTCAGGTAGTGCAGGTTCACCGTCCGCGCCCGCAGGCCGGCCTCCGCAAGCGCCGCTTCCAGCTGCGCCGTGACCTGCGCGCGGGGCGGCAAGGCCAGCGCCGGCCGCCGCGCAGCATCGTTTTCCGGGTCGACATGGATCAGCGCGTCGAGCACGCGCGGATCGTTCAGCACGCGCACGCGCGCCGATTCGGCGATGAAATGCCCCTCGGAAACGGAGATCCGCGGATCGACCAGGATATGGGCGTCGACGAGCGCCTGGTCGCCCATCTTGCGGGTGCGCAGGTCGTGCACGTCGCGCACGCCGGGCGTGGCGGCCAGCAGCGCGCGGATCTCGGCGACCGCGTCGTCGTCGAGCGCGCGGTCCGACAGGTCCTGCAGCGCATCCCAGCCGAAGGTCCAGCCCATCCGCGCAACCATGAAGCCGACGAGCGCCGCGGCGATCGGATCGAGCAGCTTCACGCCGGCCAGGCTGCCGATGATGCCGATCGCGACCACCAGCGATGACGCGGCATCGGAGCGCGCATGCCAGGCATTCGCGACCAGCATGGCCGATCGCACGCGCCGGGCTTCTCGCAACATATAACGAAACAGCGCCTCTTTCGATACCAGTACGATTACCGCCACGGCGAGTGCGCTGGCATGCACGGCCGGAATATCGTCGAGATGGACGATCCGCTCCACCGCGCGCCACAGCATGCCGACCCCGACCGCAATCAGAATCGCGCCGAGAAACAGCGATGCGACGGTTTCATAGCGGCTATGACCGTAATTATGGTCGGCATCCGGCTTGGCTCCGCTATGACGGTTCGCGATCAGGACCACGAAATCGGAGACCAAATCGGATAAGGAGTGGACCCCGTCGGCAATCAAGGCCTGAGAATGTGCAATTACACCGACTGCGATCTGCAGCGCGGACAGCACCACATTCACGACGATGCTGACGAATGTGCTGTTGCGGGCGACGACCTGCTTTTCGGTACTCGGATCGTCTTTCGAAAATGTGGACATGAAATACCGGATTTAGCTGATTGATATCCGGGATTCTATCAAGCCGGCCTGCCGGCGAGTATGTCATCCACAAGAAAAATCCATCAAAATCAACCGCTTATGAAAATGCTACGCATTTTCATTTCGGATCCGGCAGCATCGGCGCGCGGCGTTTCGGCGAGTGCGGCGCGGTGCTGAAAAGACAAAAGGCCACGCACCCCGTTGGGGGCGTAGCCCTTGCGCGCCTTGCGGCGGACGACGATGCCTGAAGCTTAGATCGCGAATTGCTCGCGGTTCTTGCCGGCGATCCAGCGGGGCGGCTTGCCGCGACCCGACCAGGTTGCGCCGCTTTCCGGGTCGCGATACTTGGCAGCAACGCCCGCACGCGGACGACCCGCCTTGCCTGCCTTGCCACGTGCAAGACCCAGTTCCGCGAGCGAAAAGCCATAATCGGCAATCTTCTGCTTCACGTCATTGAGCACTTCCGTGAATTCGCGCGACTTCGCCTCTTCGATCTGCTTCTCCAGCTTCTCGCGCTGCGCGAGAAGGTCCTTGTAAGAAGACATAAATTCCCTTTTTATCTGACCAAACGACGCCGGTCTTGAGCCGGTTCGCCATTTAACATGTATTGATGCCTCGGATAATGAGGACAGAGGTTAGCACAGAAAAGAATGGCGGGAATCGGATCGGGCGGAAAATAAATGTTGTTATTTGTGATTTGATTGTTCAATTTGACCAGCGCCCGCAGGGTATTCAATTATCGCTTACCAGGATCGAACATTAGGGGTATTCAGTGCACATTTTAAGTTTTCAAGGCGCGCAACTGCTTTGTGAAAAGCTAATAAAAGTTTTCATCAAACGAAAGGTTCGCGGCGATCTGCACCCTGGTGTGATGTCTTATCTTGTTAATACGGAATCAATGCGCGCGCACGCCATCAATTAGCGATCCGCAGCGAACACGTGAAAATTCGTGACTGCGACACTTTGAAGCGCCGCTTCGAGCGCCGCGCGGCTCGTTTGCGGCGCATCGAACGGCGTACGCAGCAGACGCCCGCCGCAGCGCCAGTCGGCCCCGTGGCGATCGACGCCCAGCAGGGCAAGGTCCGCGGGCCGGGACGGCAGCGCGTCCGCGTAAGCCCATAGCGCCTGCTCCTCCTCGAACGACAGCGGCGCGAGCGGATCGAGCGCCGCGGCCTCGACCCAGCCCATCTGGCCGAACCCGCCGATATAGCGAATCCGCTCGCTCGCCAGCGCCCGGAACGAAAAATCGCCGAGCGCGACGTAGCGCGCGGCGTCCGGGTGATAGCGCAGGTAGCGCGCGCGCAGATAGGGATCGTCGTCGCTCCGTTCGAAACGCCCGACCAGCGTCGCGCGCGCCGCCTCCAGCACCTCGCCCGGCGCCTTCGCACCCGGGCCGAGGCCGTCCACGACGAGGAACCCCGCGCGCGGATCGTCATCGAGGTTGCGGGTGTGCTCGGCGAGCCCGCTCACCAGAATCACCGGCCGGTGCCGCGCGTCGAGCGCGTACGGCACGACGGTCGGAAACGGATAGCCCTCGGGCGCGCGCATCCGGGTCGCGAGCGTGCCGAGCAGGTTGCGATGCAATAAATGAAGCGGCAGGGCGGCGGGTATGTTCAAGTGAGATCCTTGCATGGGACGGAAACTTGGCGCGATCGCCCCGGCGTCGGGCGCTGTGCCGATCGCGAAAAGCATCGCCCGCTTCGCGCCCGTACGCAAGCGCCCGTCACCCCGCTCCGTTAGAATCGGGCGCTGGTTCCATCACGCGCGCCGCCAGCCGGCCCCGCGCGCGCACGTTTTTCGTCGAGCTTCCCTGTGTCCGATCCCGCTTCCTCCGAGCTGCCGGCCCCGCCCGCCGCTCACCGCCGCCTGCCCATGCCCGCGCGCCTGCGCGCCCGCAACGCGACGATGGCCCTGTTCTTCGTCGCGGGCATGATGTACGCCTCGTGGGGCGTGCACGTGCCCACCGTGCGCGATCGTTTCTCGCTGAGCCCCGCGCTGCTGTCCTACGCGCTGCTCGCGGTCGCGACCGGCTCGATCATCGCGATGACGACCAATGCGCGCTGGATCGCCCGGGTCGGCAACCGCACCGCCTGCCTCGCGGGCGGCCTCGCGATGTCGGCCTGCGCGGCGCTGATCCTGGTGGTGCCCGCCTACCCGCTGCTGCTCGCGCTGCTGGCGCTGTTCGGTTTCTCGAGGGCGACGCTCGCCGTGGCGATGAACGCCGAGGCCAGCGCGGTCGAGATCGCGGTCGGCCGGCCGATCATCTCCACCCTGCACGGCATGTTCAGCATCGGCGGCCTGGCCGGCGCGACCGCGGGCGGGGCCCTGCTGTCGGCCGGCATGCCGCCCGCCGTCCATCTCGCGCTCGCCGCGCTCGTCAGCGCCGGAGTCCTGCTCGTCGCCTGCCCCGCGGTGCTGCCGCACGTTCCGCACACCGACGCCGCGCACGGCCACGTCGACGCGAGCCGCTGGCGCTCGCCCGCGCTGTGGATGCTGGGCGCCATCGCACTCGTCGCGCTGATCGCCGAAGGCGCGATGTACGACTGGGCCACGGTCTATATGCGCGACATCGTGGGCGCGACGCCCGCGCTGTCGAGCGCCGCCTACGCGGCGTTCTCGGGCGGCATGGCCGCCGCGCGCTTCGGCGGCGACGCGATCCGCGCCCGCTTCGGCGCGCCGCAGCTCGTGTTCGCGAGCGCCGCGCTCGCCTGCGCCGGGATGATCGGCGCGCTCCTGCTGCCCAACGCGGTCGCCACGCTCACCGGTTTCGCGCTGATGGGGCTTGGCCTCGCGAACATGATGCCGGTACTGTTCGCCGCCGCCGCGCGCGTGCCCGGCATCCACGCGGCCGAAGGGCTCGCGCATGTCGCGGGGCTCGCGTACTTCGGCCTGATGTTCGGCCCGGTCGTGATCGGCGCGGTCACGCAGATGGCCAGCCTGCCCGTCGGCCTGTCGGTCGTCGCGCTGTGCGCGGCGCTCGTCGCCGTCGCCGCGCCCAAGGTGCTCAGCCGCCTCAAGATCTGAACCGCGCCGCCAAAACAAAGCGCGCATGCGTTGCCGCATGCGCGCCGTATCCCTCGCGATTCGCCGTCGGTATTACATCTTCACCTGGTCGAGGAACGTCTTCTTGCCGCCCTTGTAGTCATAGAGCGAAATGATGCCGTGCTTCAGATCGCCCTTCGCATCGAACACCGTCTCGCCGATCACGCCCTTGTAATCCGTGGCCGGCATCACCGCCAGGATCTTCGCCGGATCGATCGAGTTCGCACGCTTCATCGCATCGACGATGATGTAGACCGCGTCATAGGTGAACGGCGAGTAGATCTGGATCGGCTGGCCGAAACGCTTCTGGTACTTGTTCTGGAACGCCGCGCCGCCCGGCATCTTCTCGAGCGCCGCGCCCGCCTGCGAGCACACCACGTTGTCGGCCGCGTCGCCCGCGAGATCGGACAGCTGCTCGGTACACACGCCGTCGCCCGCGAGGATCTTCGCGCGCAGGCCCAGTTGCTTCGCCTGCTTCGCGAACGGCCCGCCCGTCGCATCCATGCCGCCGTACATGATCGCGTCCGGATTCTCACCCTTGATCTTGGTCAGGATCGCGCGGAAGTCGACCGCCTTGTCGTTGGTCGCGTCGTGCGACATCACCTTGAGCCCGAGCGCCTTCGCCTTCTTCTCGAACTCGTTGGCCAGACCCTGGCCGTAGGCGGTCGAATCGTCGACCACGGCCACGCTCTTGATGCCCTTCGACTGAGCGTAGTTCGCGAGCGCCGGCCCCTGTTGCGCATCGGTCGCCACCACGCGGTAAGTGGTCTTGAAACCTTGCTGCGTGTAGGCCGGGTTGGTCGCCGACGGCGAGATCTGCACGATGCCCGCGTCGCTGTAGATCTTCGACGCCGGGATCGAAGTGCCGGAGTTCAAGTGGCCGACCACCGCGACGACCTTGTCGTCGACCAACTTCTGCGCGACCTGCGTGGCCGTGCGCGGGTCGGCCGCGTCGTCCTGCGCGTCGAGCTGGAGCGTGATCTTCTCGCCGCCGATCGTCAGACCCTTCGCGTTGATTTCCTCGACTGCGAGGCGTGCGCCGTTTTCATTGTCCTTGCCCAGGTGGGCGATCCCGCCCGTCAGCGGCGCGACGTGGCCAATCTTGACGACCTGGTCGGCCGTCGCGTTGGTGGCGGCCGCGGCCAACAGCATGGCTGCCGCACCCATCGGCAACAACTTCGGCATCTTGATAGTCATGTAAGTCTCCAGTTTCGGTCCCAGAAAACGTCGTCGCCAGTGCCCCGCTGCCCACGTCATCGCATGGGCCTGTTACTGACGCGCGCCGGATGCATCACTCATGCACTTGGCCACAAGCACGCGGGCCGCCGGACCGGCGTCCCTCGTACTTGCGCGAAAGTGTAGGTGATCAAATTAATTCCTGGATTTTTTTTAAGAAACTGGGACCAGTACCAATAGCGGCGCAGCAAAGATTGCCGGAAACCCTCGCGGGATAAGGGTTTCCGCTGATTAGGATACGAAATGAAAGGCGACATTAATATAAGAATTGCCTGCCGTTAGTGTTTCGAATCAAGCGCTTCCCGCTGAAATAATTCAGCTATCCCCACCGACCGCAGGCAGCGTCGCGCAGCGCTCGAATGAACCTGCCGATCCGCGCGCAGTTGATCGATCGCAACGAACATGCCGCACGGTCGCGTCGTCCGGCATCGCTTCGAACCGCACGGACGGGGCCGCCATGTCGGCCGCGCGCCGGTCGGTCGGCACGGCACCGCGGCACGCGGCGTGGTCGACGGCCCCGTCGAGGCGTGCGTGATCGCGACGCCTGAAACGGAGGCGCGCAGGCGTCGTGCGCAGGGCCGCGTCGCCCGAAACGGGTCCGGATCCATCCGGCCGGCCTCGCGCGGCGCGACGCCCCGCGCGTCGACTGCAACCGCGCCCGATTGATGGCACACTGACGCGCGCCTTTTCCACTCACTGTCGGAGCCACGCGGCTCCGTCTGCCAGGAGATCTGCATGGCTTCCCAATGGATCGACATCCCCACCGGCGGCGACAGCTTCGGCGGCTACCTTGCGCTGCCGAAACGCGGCAAGGGGCCCGCCGTCCTCATCGTCCAGGAAATTTTCGGCGTCAACAGCCATATCCGCGCGGTCGCGGACCAGTACGCGGCGGACGGCTACGTCGCGCTCGCGCCGGACGTGTTCTGGCGCACCCAGCCGCGCGTCGAACTGACCTACGACGGCGCGGACCGTGACAAGGGCAGCGAACTGTTGCAGAAGACCGACGTCGGCCTCGCGGTGGCCGACCTCGGCGCGGCCGCCGCCGCGCTGCGCGCGCGCCCCGAGGTCGACGGCAAGCTCGCCGCGATCGGCTACTGCTTCGGCGGCCGGCTCGTCTATCTCGCCGCCGCGGCCGGTTCGGTCGACGCGGCCGTCGCGTACTACGGCGGCGGCATCCAGAACCATCTCGACGTCGCCGGCAAGGTCACCCAGCCCATCGTGTTCCACTACGCGGGCCACGACCACGGCATTCCGCCCGAGGCGGTCGAGCAGGTGCGGCAGGCATTCGCCGGCCGCGCGAACGCGGCCTTCCACCTGTACCCGGACGCCGAACACGGCTTCAACTGCACCGACCGCGCCTCCTACCACCAGCGCGCCGCCGCGCTCGCGCACGGCCGCACGCTGAGCTTCCTCGCCGAGCATCTGTAAGCCGGCCGCGCACCGGCCCGCACGGCCGACGCGCGGCCCTCGCCAATCGTCACAACGGGGGTGACCGACGGTGGATCCGGACTATCTGGCGCACGACGCGATCGGCCTCGCGGAACTGGTCGCGCAGCGCAAGGCCGGCGCGCGCGAGCTGCTCGACGCGGCGATCGGCCGCGCGGAGGCGCTCAATCCGGCGCTCAACGCGATCGTGCTGCGCGACTACGAAGCCGCGCGCGGGCGCGCGACCCGGGCCGGCGCGCTCGACGGGCCGCTCGCGGGCGTGCCCTATCTCGTCAAGGATCTCGGTTCGGCGGTGGCCGGCCTGCCGTTGTCGATGGGCAGCCGCCACTACCGCTACTTCATCCCGTCCGCCGATTCGCCGCTGATCGCACGCAGCCGCGCCGCCGGCCTCAATATCTTCGGCAAGACCAACACCTCGGAACTCGGCCAGATGCCGTATACCGAGCCGGCGCTGTTCGGCCCGTGCCGCAATCCGTGGAGTCTCGACCATACGCCCGGCGGATCGAGCGGCGGCGCCGCGGCAGCGGTCGCCGCCGGCATCGTGCCGCTCGCGCACGGGTCGGACGGCGGCGGCTCGATCCGGATCCCCGCGTCGTGCTGCGGACTGTTCGGCCTCAAGCCGTCGCGGCACCCCGCGCTCGCGCCGCTGCCGATCACGGGCGAGCTGGTGGTCGAACATGCGGTCTCGCGCAGCGTGCGCGACAGCGCACTGCTGCTCGACCTCACGACCGGTCGCGCCCCCGGCGCGGCGGACAGCTTCCTCGGCGCGCTCGACGCCGCGCCCGGGCCGCTGCGGATCGGCCTCGTCACCGAGCCGATGTTCGCAGCCGCGCTGTCGCCCGACGTGCGCGCGGCGCTCGACGACGCCGCCGCGCTCGCCGCGTCGCTCGGTCATCATGTCGAGCCGGCCGCGCTGCGGATCGATTTCGCGCAGGCGGCGGAGGTCTTCCTGACACTGTGGGCGACCGTCGCCGAGGAAGCGGTGCTCGGCGCGCAACAGGTGACGGGGCGCACGCCGCGCCGCAGCGAATTCGAGCCGGCCTCCTGGGCGATGGCCGAGGTCGGCCGCCGGCTCGCGCGCGCACGGCTGCCGGACATGCTGGAACTGCAGAAGCAGATCACCGTCGCGGTCGCGAGCGCGTTCGCGCGCTACGACGTGGTGCTGTGCGCGTCGCTGGCCGCGCCGCCGATCAAGATCGGCGCGATGTGTCCGACGCCGTTCGAAACCTTCCAGCTGCGGCTCCTCGGCGTGCTGCCGATCCGGCCGTTCCTCAAGCGGATGCTCGCGCAGTCGTCGACGCGCGCGTTCGAATGGGCGGGCTGCACCGAGCTGTTCAACCTGACCGGCCAGCCGGCGAGGTCGGTGCCGCTGTACTGGACCGCGCGCGGGCTGCCGGTGGGCGCGCAGTTCGTCGCGCGCCACGGCGACGACGCACTGCTGCTGCGGCTCGCGCGCCAGTTCGAGCAGGCCCGGCCGTGGTTCGACAAGCGGCCGCCGCTCGCGCCGGCGCAGCGCTGAACGCCGCCGATAAAAAAAGAGGCGAGCCAGGCTCGCCTCTTCAGTGGACACCCGCCGCCGGCGCGACCCGCACCGGCCCGGCGCGCGCGGGCTAGAGGCCCAGGCGCTCGCAGACCGTCTTGGTGGCGGCCGCGTTGTTCAGCGTATAGAAATGCAGGCCCGACACGCCGGCAGCGAGCAGCCGCTGGCACAGGCCCGTGACGACATCCGCGCCGAACGCGCGGATCGCATCGCGATCGTCGCCGAAGCTTTCGAGCCGGCGCGCGACCCAGCGCGGCACTTCCGCGCCGCACATCTCCGAGAAGCGCATCAACTGCGAGAAGTTCGTGATCGGCATGATGCCCGGTACGATCGGCACGTCGACGCCGAGCTTGCGCACGTCGTCGACGAAGCGGAAATAGGCGTCCGCATTGAAGAAGTACTGGGTGATCGCCGAATTCGCGCCGGCCTTCACCTTGCGCGCGAAATTCTCGAGATCCTGCTTCGGCGAACGGGACTGCGGATGGTATTCCGGATACGCGGCCACCTCGATCCGGAACCAGTCGCCGTGCTCGGCGCGGATGAAACTGACGAGTTCGGACGCATAGCGCAGCTCGCCCACCTCGCCCATGCCCGACGGCAGGTCGCCGCGCAGTGCGACCACGTGACGGATGCCGTGCGAGCGGTACTGATCGAGAATCGCCCGCAGGCTGTCCTTCGACGAGCCGATGCACGACAGGTGCGGCGCGGCCACGAGACCGTCCCGCTGCATGTCGATCACGGTGTCGAGCGTGCCCTGCTGCGTCGAGCCGCCCGCGCCGAACGTCACGGAGACGAATTTCGGCTTGAGCGGCATCAGCTGCGCGCGGGTCGCACGCAGCTTGTCGACGCCTTCCGCCGTCTTGGGCGGAAAGAATTCAAACGAGAGTTCGATCGGATTCATGATTCAGGAAGATCCCTGGTCAGCCGAGATTGCGTTGGCCGAAGATCAGGGCGGACAGCAGCCACGACACGATGCTGTACAGGATCGAGCCGAAGAACGCGGACCAGAATCCCGACACCTCGAAGCCCTTCAGCAGCGACGAGGCGAACCAGAAGCACAACGCGTTCACGACCAGGATGAACACGCCGAGCGTGACGATCGTCACGGGCAGCGTGAGCAGGATCAGCACCGGCCGGATGATCGTGTTGATGAGGCCCAGCACGACCGCGACGATCAACGCAGTGCCGAAACTCTTGATGTGAATCGACGGCACCAGGTAGGTGATGATCAGCAGCGCGAGCGCGTTGATCACCCAGGTCAGAATCACGGTCATGAAAAACTCCTTGTGCGGTTGGGATGCAGGCCGCGCGCCGCCGCCCCGGCGGCGGAATGCGCCCGCGCGCCCCGGGCGGCGAACCGTCCGGGGCGCGCGGGCGCGACGCGAACCTTAATAGCGGTAGTGGTTCGGCTTGAACGGGCCTTCCTTCGCGACGCCGATGTACGAAGCCTGGTCGTCCGACAGCACGGTCAGGTTCGCGCCGATGCGTGCGAGGTGCAGGCGCGCGACCTTCTCGTCGAGGTGCTTCGGCAGCACGTACACCTTGTTCTCGTACTGCTCGCCGCGCGTGAACAGCTCGATCTGCGCGAGCGTCTGGTTGGCGAACGAGTTCGACATCACGAACGACGGGTGGCCGGTCGCGCAGCCGAGGTTCACGAGGCGGCCTTCGGCCAGCAGGATCACGCGCTTGCCGTCCGGGAAGATGATGTGGTCGACCTGCGGCTTGATGTTTTCCCACTCGTACTGGCGCGTCGACGCGATGTCGATTTCCGAGTCGAAGTGACCGATGTTGCAGACGATCGCGTTGTGGCGCATCGCCTTCATGTGGTCGTGGCCGATCACGTGGAAGTTGCCGGTCGCCGTCACGAAGATGTCGGCCTTGTCCGCCGCGTATTCCATCGTCACGACGCGGTAGCCTTCCATCGCCGCCTGCAGCGCGCAGATCGGATCGATTTCAGTGACCCACACGGTCGCGCCCAGGCCGCGCAGCGACTGCGCGCAGCCCTTGCCCACGTCGCCGTAGCCCGCGACCACCGCGACCTTGCCCGCGATCATCACGTCGGTCGCGCGCTTGATGCCGTCGACCAGCGATTCGCGGCAGCCGTACAGGTTGTCGAACTTCGACTTCGTGACCGAATCGTTGACGTTGAACGCCGGGAACGGCAGGCGGCCGTCCTTTTCCATCTGGTACAGGCGGTGCACGCCGGTGGTGGTTTCTTCCGTCACGCCCTTGATGTGCGCGAGGCGCGTCGAGTACCAGCTGCCGTCGACTTCGAGGTGCGCGGCGATCGACTTGTAGAGCGCGACTTCTTCCTCGTTGGTCGGCTTGGCGATCACCGAGCGGTCCTTCTCGGCCTTCGCGCCCAGGATCAGCAGCAGCGTGGCGTCGCCGCCGTCGTCGAGGATCATGTTGGCGAATTCGCCGTTCGGCCATTCGAAGATGCGGTGCGCGTATTCCCAGTACTCGTCGAGCGACTCGCCCTTGAACGCGAACACCGGCGTGCCGGCTTCGACGATCGCGGCAGCCGCGTGATCCTGGGTCGAGAAGATGTTGCACGACGCCCAGCGCACGTCGGCGCCGAGCGCCTTCAGCGTCTCGATCAGCACGCCCGTCTGGATCGTCATGTGCAGCGAACCGGCGATGCGCGCGCCCTTGAGCGGCTGCTGCGCCTTGTATTCGTCGCGGATCTGCACGAGGCCGGGCATTTCCGTCTCGGCGCTGTTCAGTTCCTTGCGGCCCCAGGCGGCAAGGCTCAGGTCGGCGACGAGGTAGTCTTTCGTGGAATTGGAATCGATGACAGCGGCGTTCATCACGCCCTCCTTTCTAAGTAAGTTCTAGAAAATTGTGACGTGAGCGCCGTTCAGGTCGCGGCCGTGCGCATCGCGCGGCCGCTCATTGAAGGTTTCCGAGCCTGGCGGGACCGAGCCCGTCGCAACGCTCCTCGGAAACGAGGGAGGATTGTAGCAAATCGGAATGAAATTTTCCGCCCGATCGTATGCTGCCCGAGCGCGGCGGCCCGGCCGAGCTCGGCCCGGCCGCTCAGTGCTCGGCGCCGACCCAGGCCTGTTCGCGCAGCCGCGCGCGCAGCCGGGCGACCGCCTGGCTGTGCAGCTGGCACACGCGCGACTCGCTGACCTCGAGCACCGCGCCGATCTCGCGCAGGTTCAGGCCCCGTTCGTAGTACAGCGACATCAGCAGCTTCTCGCGCTCCGGCAGGCGCTCGATCGCCTCCACCAGCGCGTTGCGCAGGTGGTCGTCGAGCAGCGCCGACAGCGGATCGGCATGGTCGACCCGGTAGCGGTCGAGGAACGGCTCGTCGTCGGCCGAGCGGTCGAAATCCTCGTAGTAGATCAGCTGGCTGCCGTGCAGGTCCTGCAGCATCGACTGGAATTCGTCGAGCGGCATCTGCATGTGTTCCGCGATCTCGGTCTCGCTCGCCGGCCGGCCGAGCTGCTGCTCGATCTGATGCACCGCGTGCTCGACCTCGCGCGAGGTCTTGCGCAGGCTGCGCGGCAGCCAGTCGTTGCTGCGCAGCTCGTCGAGCATCGCGCCGCGGATCCGCTGCGTCGCGTAGGTCTCGAACTGCGCACCCTGGTCTTCCTTGTAGCGGCCCGCCGCATCGAGCAGGCCGATCATGCCGGCCTGGATCAGATCGTCGAGATCCACGCTCGCCGGCATCTTCGCGACCAGTTGCAGACCCAGCCGCCGCACGAGCGGCGCGTACTGCGTCAGCACTTCGTCCTGGGATATCTTTCCTTGAGCGTTGTACATCATGCCCTCTCTTGCCTGTGACATTCATGCGGCCTGCGCCGCACCTCGCTCGAACGCCGGATTGCCGGTCCGGACCCGGCCCGCGCCCGGCCCGGGACGCAGCGGCCAATACAGCAGATCGGACGCGATCTGCCGGTAATCGCGCGCGGCCGCCGCGGTCGGGAACGCGTCCACCACCGTGCGCTCCAGCTCGCGCGCATGCTCGACGAGCGGATCGACCCCCACGCAGCCCGCCTCCGACAGCGATACCGCCAGATAGCGGCCGGCGACGCCCGCGAGGTTGTCGTACGCGGCCTTCGCGTCCGCGCGGCTTTGCACGTGATTCATCAGCACGCGGAACTGCGCGACCGCATGCGTGTAATGCAGCCGCTTCATGCACGCGTACGCCTCGGTGATCGACTGCGCGGCCACCCGCATCACCACCAGCACGTCGTGCGCATCGCGCGCGAGCGGCGAGAACGCGCCGTGCGCGTCGAGCTGCGCGTCGACCAGCACGATGTCCGCCGCGTGGTCGAGCAGCTCCGCGGGATCGTGCTCGGCGTAGCCGGCGCGGGCGAGCCGCGCGGCGCCCAGCACCGAGAAGCCCAGCTCGTGGCGCACCGGCTCGCCCTCGCGCAGCCACGCGCCGCACAGCGTCGCCGCCGCCGAATGGACGTCGGCGCGCTCGTCGACCACGAGCACGTCCTTGCCGAGCGCCGCGAGCGCGGCCGCCAGATTCACCACCGTCGATGTGCAGCCGACCCCCGCCGGGCCGCCCGTCACCGCGACGACGCGCGACGAGCGGCCGGCGAGCAGACGCCGCAAGCCTTCAGCCTGATCGGTCATGCGTTTATCCAAATCGCACCTCATGGAGCTCGGCGCTCGAGCGGGCGGTCAGCGCAGCCAGCAGCGACGGCATGTCTTCGTCTTGCGGCACGAAGGGCGAGCCGTCGCGCGGTACGCAGAACGCGCTCTTCAGCAGGAATTTACGGGTGGCGACGTACAGGTTCTCCGGCACCTTCTGGCCGGTCGACACGTAGTGGACCGGCAGCTTGTAGCGGATCACCGTGTCCAGCACGCCGCCGAGATGGGTGGCTTCGTCCAGCTTGGTCAGGATGCAGCCCGCGAGATCGGGCTGGCCCGCCGCGCTGCGGTAGGCCTGCACGACTTCGTTGAGGGTGTCGCCGTGGCTCGTCGCGTTCAGCAGCAGCAGGCGCTGCACCGGGGTATCCGCGCCGTGCAGCATCGCGATCTGGTCGGACACCGTGCGGTCGCGCTGGCTCATGCCGATCGTGTCGATCAGCACGATGTGCTTGTTGCGCAGTTCGGTCAGCGCGAGCTGCAGGTCGCCGCCGTCCTTCACCGCGTGCACCGGCACGCCGAGGATCTTGCCGAAGATGCGCAACTGCTCGTGGCCGCCGATCCGGTAGCTGTCGGTCGTCAGCAGCGCGACCTTGCTCGCGCCGAAGCGCATCACGCAGCGCGCCGCCAGCTTCGCGGTGGTGGTGGTCTTGCCGACGCCCGTCGGCCCCATCAGCGCGAACACGCCGCCGCGCTCCATCAGCGCATCCTCGCTCTCCAGCACCGGCAGGTTCGCAGCCAGCACCGAGCGCGCCCATTCGGCCGCCGCGTCGAAGTTATCCGACTCGTCGCCGTCCGGCAGGTTGTCGACGATCATGCGCACCAGCTGCGCGGAAAAGCCCGCCGCGAACAGATGCTTGGTCAGCGCGCCGTGCACCGGATTGCGGCGCTGGCGATCGTTCCACATCAGGCCCGCGAACTGCTCTTCCATCATGCCGCGCAGCGAGCTCAGCTCGTGCATCACGGTGTCGTTGACGATCCGCTCGATGCGCGCCTTCACGGCGTCGGCCACCGCCGCCGCCGCCGCATCGGACAGACGCTCGGCGTTCGGGCGCGGCGCGTCGTCGGCACGCCGCGCGGGCGTCGCCTCGGCCGCCGCGCGACGCGCGACGTTCTGCACCAGATCGCGCGCCCACTCGGGCGGATTGGCCGGCGCGCCGGCGTCGGCGGCAGCCGGCGCGGACGTCGCCGCGGAGGCGCGCGGCCGTGCAGCCAGTTCGTCACGCTGCCGGGTCAGGCGCTTCGCGTGCTCGACGAGCCACGGCGCGGGTTCCGACGGCGCAGCGGGCGCAGCCGCAGCCGCAGCCGGGGCGACCTCGACGCTCGCGCCGAACACCGAGGAGAACACGTCGGGCAGGCCGCCGTTCGCATACGGGTTGGCGCCCGCGCGCGGCAGGCCGACGGCTGCGGGTTGCTCGGCCGGTGCGGCGAAACCCGCCAGGGAGGCGGCCGACCCGGCAGCAGCCCGCGCAGCAGCCGCGGCCGGCGCGGCAACGGCCGGCGCGGCAGCGGCCGGCGGCGCAATCGCGGCAAGCTCGGCGTCCGCGAGCGCGACGATCTCGACCGTACCGTCGTCGAGCGTCCGGTTCGACAGCACGACGGCATCGGCGCCCAGCGCCTCGCGCACGAGTCGCAGTGCGTCGCGGCTCGTAGGGCCGGTGAATTTGCGGATGTTCAAGCGTTACTCCCGATGACGTTGACGACTTTGATCGTGCGGGTATCCGGCACTTCGGCGTAGGACAGCACTTTCAGTTGCGGCAGGCTGCGGCGCAGGAAGCGCGCGAGCATCGCGCGCAGCGCGTGCTGCACGAGCAGCACGGGCGGCAGCCCCATGTTTTGCTGGCGCAGCATCGCTTCCTGCGTGCCGACCAGCAGCGTGTGTGCGAGCCCCGGTTCGAGGCCCGGGTTCGCGCCCGTGGCGAGCGCCTGCGACAGCACCCGCTCCAGATTCGAATCGAGTCCCATCACCTGCATTTCGCCGGTGCCCGGGAACCATTGCTGGGTGATCGCGCGGCCCAGCGCGAGGCGCACCGCGGCGGTCAGGTCGTATGCGTCGGTCAGGCGGCCCGCCTGCTCCGACACCGCCGCGATGATGGTGCGCATGTCGCGGATCGGCACGCCTTCGTCGAGCAGGTTCTGCAGCACCTTCTGCAGCGTCGTGATCGAGATCGTCTTCGGCACCAGGTCCTCGACGAGCGACGGCGCATCCTTGCCGGTGCGCTCGATCAGCGCCTGCACTTCCTGGCGGCCGAGCAATTCGGCCGCGTGCTGCACGACCAGGTGGTTGAGGTGGGTCGCGACCACGGTGCTCGCGTCGACCACCGTATAGCCGTAGACCTGGGCCTGTTCGCGCAGCGCGGTGTCGATCCACACGGCGGGCAGCCCGAACGCGGGATCCTGGGTCGGCGCGCCCGGCAGCGCGGCCGTCACCTGGCCCGGATTGATCGCGAGCCACTGGCCCGGATAGGCCTCGCCGAACCCGACCTCGACGCCCTTCAGCGCGATCCGATAGCCGTTCGGCCGCAGTTCGAGGTTGTCGCGGATGTGGATCACGGGCGGCAGGAAGCCGATTTCCTGCGCGAATTTCTTGCGGATGCTCTTGATCCGCTTGAGCAGTTCGCCGTCGCTGTTCTTGTCGACGAGCGGGATCAGCCGGTAGCCGACTTCGAGGCCGAGCGTATCGATCAGCGTCACGTCCTCCCAGGTCGCCTCATGGCTGTCCGCCGGCAGCGCGGCGGGCGGAGCGATCTCGGTGACGATGCCGGCCGCCTTCTTCGCCTCTTCGCGCTTGGTCATGGTGCGCGACAGCCAGATCGAACCGCTGCCGAGCAGCAGGAACGCGAAGTGCGGCATGTTCGGGATCAGGCCGATCATCACGATGATGACGCCGGTGATCATCAGCACGCGCGGGTTCGTGAACAGCTGGCCGGTGATCTGCGTGCCGATGTCCTCGTCGGTCGCGACGCGCGACACGATCACGCCCGCCGCCGTCGAGATCACGAGCGACGGGATCTGCGCGACGAGGCCGTCGCCGATCGTGAGCAGCGTGTAGTTGGTGCCGGCCGCCGCGAACGTCATGTCGTGCTGGACCATCCCGACGATCAGCCCGCCGATCACGTTGATCGCCATGATGATCAGGCCCGCGATTGCATCGCCGCGCACGAACTTCGACGCGCCGTCCATCGAGCCGTAGAACTCGGCTTCCTGCGCGACCGCCGTACGGCGCTTGCGCGCCTGTTCCTCGTTGATGAGGCCGGCGTTCAGGTCGGCGTCGATCGCCATCTGCTTGCCGGGCATCGCGTCGAGCGTGAAGCGCGCCGACACTTCGGCGATCCGCCCCGCGCCCTTCGTGATCACCATGAAGTTGATGATCATCAGAATCACGAACACCACGATCCCGACCGCGAAGTTGCCGCCGACCAGGAAGTGGCCGAACGCCTCGATCACCTGCCCGGCCGCGTCCGGGCCGGTATGGCCTTCGAGCAGCACGACGCGGGTCGAGGCGACGTTCAGCGACAGGCGCAGCAGCGTCGAGAACAGCAGCACGCTCGGGAACGCCGCGAAATCGAGCGGCTTCATCGTGTACATGCTGACGAGCAGCACCATCACCGACAGCGCGATGTTGAACGTGAACAGCAGATCCAGCAGCAGCGGCGGCAGCGGCAGGATCATCATGCCGAGGATCATGCAGATCAGGATCGGGCCGGCGAGCGCGCGCAGGTTCGCGCTGTCGAACATCTGCGCGCGTTTTCCGAGGAGTCCGGCGGGCATGTTCATGCGGCGCTCCCGTCACGGCCGGCCGCGCCCAGCGCGTCCTCGGCTTCTTCGCGCGCGTCGTCCGTCGCGACCGTCGCGCCCTTGTCCAGCTCGGCGGGCACCGGCAGATCGACCGGCGTTTCCGGCCAGTCGCCGCCTTCCGCGCGGAACCGGCGCAGCTGGTACACCCACGCGAGCACTTCCGCGACGGCCGAGTACAGCGGCCCCGGAATCTCGCGTTCGAGATCGACGTTGTGATACAGCGCCCGCGCGAGCGGCGGCGCTTCGAGCAACGGCACGCGGTGCTCGGTCGCCAGCTCGCGGATCCGCGCCGCGACCAGGTTCACGCCCTTCGCGACGACCTTCGGCGCGCGCATCTCGCCGTCGGTGTACTTGAGCGCGACCGCGAAATGGGTCGGGTTGGTGACGACCACGTCGGCGGTCGGCACGTTCGTCATCATGCGGCGCCGCGCGAGCGCGCGCTGCTGCGCGCGAATCCGGCCCTTCACGTGCGGATCGCCTTCGTTCTCGCGATGCTCGCGCTTCACTTCTTCCTTGGTCATGCGCAACTTCTTGTTGTACTGCCAGATTTGGTACGGCACAGCGATCCCCGCGACCACCAGCATGCCCGCCACCGTGTATCCGCAGCACACGGCGATCAGGTGCAGCGCGTCGATCAGCGCGGCGTCGAGCGGCTGGATCGCGAGGCCGAGCAGCTCTTCCTTGCTGCGCCAGATCGCCACGCCGCCGATCCCGCCGACGACGATCGTCTTCGCGAGCGACATGCCGAGCTGGATCGGGCCCTGGATCGAGAACATCCGGCCGAGCCCGGTGATCGGGTTCAGCCGGTCGAATTTCAGTTGGAGGCTCTTCGACGACACCAGCCAGCCGCCGAGCGCCAGCGGCGCGAGCAGCGCGGCGAGCCCCGTCAGCGCCAGCACGGGCGCGATAGCGTAGAACCCTTCGAGGCTCGCGACCCCGGCGTTCGACAGCATCCGGTGTGTATCGAACGCGCCCGCGCGGTCGAATGTGAACGCGCCGCGCAGCATCGTCTGCAGGTGCGCGCCGCTCGGGGCGGCCAGCAGCCACGTGCCGTAGAACCCCGCCGCGAGCAGAGCGAACGAAGCCAGCTCGCGCGAACGCGCGACCTGCCCCTCCTCGCGCGCCTTTTCGCGGCGCCTGGGAGTGGCGGCTTCGGTCTTCTCGAGATCGCTCTCCTCTGCCACGGAGCCTCCGGTGGGACGCGGCGGGATGCCGCTTGGCCAGTGCACCGATTATTCATGCAGCCGTCAAACGGCGATCGGTCGAGGAAAGCGGGGAAAGGGGGGTAATTCCGGGAATCGGACCTGTCCGGGGGGCGGACAGAGAGGGGGAGCCGGCGACGGAATGGCGCGGCGCGGGCGGCCCCGGCGGGCCGCCGCGCCGGAACGGGCGTCGGCTCAGCCCGCCGCCGCCTGCAGCAAAGGCTTGATCTCGATCTTCTTCATGGTCAGCAGCGCCTGCATCACGCGCGCGCCGCGCGCGTGATCCGGATCGTCGAGCCAGGCCGACAGCCCGGCCGGCACGATCTGCCACGACACGCCGAAGCGGTCCTTGAGCCAGCCGCACTGCTGCGCGGCGGGCTCGCCGCCCGCGGCCAGCGCCTGCCAGAAATGATCGATCTCCGCCTGGTCGTCGCAATTGACCACGAACGACACCGCCGGCGTGAACCGGAACACCGGGCCGCCGTTGATCGCCGCGAACGCCTGCCCGTCCAGTTCGAACGCGACCGTCATCACGCTGCCCTCGGGCTGGCCGCTCGCGCGCGCCGCGTCCTTGCCGTAGCGGACGACGCGCGTGATGCGCGCGTCGTCGAACACTGAGACGTACTGGTTCGCCGCCGCCTCCGCGCCGTGGTCGAACCACAGGAATGGGGTGATGCGCTGGATCCGCTCGCTCAGCGCGTACCTCCTCGTTCGTCATGCGGCCGCCACCCGGCGGCCACTTGTCGAGCATAGGCGCTGCACTGCAACGCGAGCCGCCAATAAAAAGGGCGCGATTTCTCGCGCCCTGTGCCGTGGCCGTACCGCCGGCCGCGCTAGAACCCGACGTAAGGCGCCGCGCCGCCGTTGGCGGTCAGGTCCATGCCGAAGTACAGCGTGCGGCCGTAGAAATACGGCAGGCCGAAGTCGAGCGTCGACGCGTTGCCGAACGGGCCGGTCAGGTTCGCGAGCGCATAGCCGCCCGTGTTGAACAGCGTGTTCGCGTTCGCGGCGGTCACCGACAGCGAGGCCTGCTCGTTGGTGCCGAGCCCGGTGACGGTCGCGGCCAGCGTGGTCGTGCTGGACGGACAGTAGAACGCGTTGTTGCCGCTGCACAGCGGCAGCGTCGGGTTCGACGTCGTGCCGAAGAAGTACGCGTTCGAACCGGTGTCGAAGAACACCTGGCTCATCGCGGCGCCGTGGAAGGTGCCGGTCATGTCGCCCGCGGTATCGGTGTGCAGCACGGTGGCCGGCGGGCTGCCGATGCCGAAGGTCAGCGTGCCGCTCGCCGCGCCGCCCGACGGCGTGCCCCTCGACACGATCACGCCGTTGTTGTTGCTCGGGAAGTTCGGCACCGGATTCGCGACCTGCTGCGTGAGGCTCGCCGTCGTGACCCGGCACGTGCTGCCCGTGCACGCGTAGTAGTTGCTGTAGGTGGTCGAGGTCGCGCAGTTCACGCCGCAATCGTAGGGCGCGGGCCCGATGCCCAGGATGCCGTTCGCGCCGAGCGCCTGCGCGGTGTTCGCCGAGCTGAGGCGGCCGCTGTTGGTGCACGAGCTGGGCGCGTTCGAGGTGCCGAGGTCGCCGATCAGCTGGATCGGCAGCGAGCTCGCGACCTGTCCGCCGATCTGCACGTTGGCGGTGCGCACCGAGCCCCAGGTGTAGCTGGACACGAACTTGCCGCATTCGGCGAGCTGGCCGCCGCTGTTCGCGTTGCTCATGGGCAGGCTGCTGCTGACGCCCGAGATCGCCGACGCGATGATCCGCACCCCGTAGGAGGCGGTGTCGACCAGCACGTTCGGGACCACCTGGCAGACCGTCGACGAGCCGGGCGCGCAGATCGTCAGGCTGACGGTCGGCATGTTGACGACGTTCGCCAAGCCCGAATTGACCGAGATCGTGACCTGATTCGAGCCGTTGCCGCTGCTCGAACCGTTGCCGCCGCCGACCTGGGTGTTGCCGCTGCCGCTGCCGGTGTTCATCGAGACGGTGGGATTGTTGCCGTCGCCGCCGCCGCAGGCTGCGACGACGAGCGCGGTGGCGGCCGCGAGGCCGAGCGCGAGGAGCCGGCGGCTCAGGGTGTGATGAAAGCGCAAGATCGATCTCCCCTCGTCACTGGATGTCGTTGCCGGTGAAGCCCGCCGGCAGCGCCTGCGGCAGCCACGCCTGCCCGGAGAACGCGCCCATGTGGCCGCCCGTGTGCACGACGAGGTTGTCGGCGTCGAGCGCCACCGGCGCGCGCGCGCCGTGCACCAGCTGGGTCACGCGGGCGCCGTCGACGAGTTGCGGGAAATAGGGGCCGAGCAAGTCGCTCAAGTCAGGCACGACCGGGCCGCGCCATGACAGCGCGAACACCGTGCCGTCGCTCGACAGGTATTCGCGGACCACCGTGCCCGAACCGAGCGTGGTCTCGCGCACCGTGTAATTGGCGGCGGCCGGCGCCGCGGCAATGCCCGGGGCGCGCAGGCTCGCCTGCGCCGAGCGTTGCAGGAGCCGCACCTTGGCGGCGGTGTCCGCCGCCGGCGGCGTCATGGGCGCGCCGCCGAGCGCGGCGCACGCCGGGCCGGCGCTCGCGGCGCCCAGCATGCCGGCCGCCGCGAGCGCGGCGATCCGGCCAGTTCGAATCGATTTCACCCCATCCCCCTTCCACAATCAGACTGCGTTCCAGCAACCGCGCGCGGCGCCTCGGTGCAACTCGTTGAAAGCTAAAAGAAAGCAACGGCCGGCAAACGTGCATCGTAGTATGCCTGCCGCGGGTGTCAAAAGAACAATTTACCCGATCGAATCTGTTTCAATCCGTGACGGATCAGAAGCCGAGGCTCGCGAGCAGGTCGTCGACCTGCGCCTGATCCTTGACCACGTCGGTCTTGCCCTCGGGGTTGATCTGGGGGCCGTTCAGCAGCGACTCGGGGCTGCCGGTGCTGCTCATCACCTGTTCGGCGGCGAGCGCCGCGGCCGTGGCCGCGAACTGCTCGCGCCGCTCCGGCGCGCTGTTCTCGATCAGCACGCCGAGCAGCTGCTGCTCGATCAGGTAGACCATGTCCATGATCTTCTTGATCACCTGCCCGGTCAGATCCTGGAAGTCCTGCGCAAGCATGATCTCCAGCAGTTGCTCGTTGGTCGCGCGGGTCGCGACCGGCAGCGCGCGCAGGAACGCGCGCGTGTCGTTCATCAGCTCGCGGACTTCCGTACGCTCGATCGGCGTCTCGTACCACTTGGCCCAGCGCGCATCGAGCGCGTCGGCTTCGGTCTGGAGGCGCTCCTGCACCGGCTTGGCGATCTCGATCGCGGTCAGCACCCGCTCCGCCGCCTGTTCCGTCATCGCGACGACGTAACGCAGCCGGTCACGCGCGTCCGGCACCACTTCCGCCGCCTTCTCGACATGCTTGTCGAGCCCCAGCTCGCGCATCGAATCGCGCAGCGTCCGGGTCAGCACGCCGATACGGGCAAGGATCCGGTCGCTCGCCAGATCGGCGGCGTCGGCATGGCTGTCTGCGGCGAAATCCGTCTCCGCGAGCGCTGCGTTGATCGGCTCGTTCACATCAGCTCCCGGCCTTCGCCATTTTTTCGAGGATCTTGTTCAGCTTCTCGTCGAGGGTCGCCGCCGTGAACGGTTTCACCACGTAGCCGCTCGCGCCCGCCTGCGCGGCCGCGATGATGTTCTCCTTCTTCGACTCCGCGGTCACCATCAGCACCGGCAGGTGGGTGAGCGCCGCGTCCGCGCGGATTTCCTTCAGCATCGCGAGGCCGTCGAGGTTCGGCATGTTCCAGTCGGAGATCACGAAGTCATAGGTGCCGCCGCGCAGCCGGGCGAGGCCGGCCAGCCCGTCCTCGGCCTCGTCGACGTTCGAATAACCGAGTTCCTTCAACAGGTTGCGGACGATCCGTCGCATCGTCGGAAAATCGTCCACCACCAGAATCTTCATGCTCTTGTCCATCTCTGTTCCTTTGCAAATTCGTATCGGGGTTGCGCGCGGGCCGGGCCCGCCCGCACCGCATGTGATTGTTTACACGCGTTGTACCCGGTCGCCCATCGACGCGAGCCGCGCCTTGATACGGCGGCTCATGTCGGCGAGGGGCGCAATGTCGTCGGCGCCGCCGAGCGCGATCGCCTCGCGCGGCATGCCGAACACGACGCAGCTCGCTTCGTCCTGCGCGAACGTATAGGCGCCCGAGCGTTTCATTTCCAGCAGGCCGGCCGCACCGTCGCGGCCCATCCCCGTCAGGATCACGCCGACCGCGTTCTTGCCCGCGTGCAGCGCCGCCGACCGGAACAATACATCGACCGAGGGCCGATGCCGGTTCACCGGCGGCTCATCCGACAGATGCGCAATGTAATTCGCGCCGCTGCGCGCCAGCAACAGGTGCGCGTGGCCCGGCGCGATATACGCATGGCCCGGCAGCACCCGTTCGCCGTGCTCCGCTTCCTTGACCGAGATCCGGCACAGGCCGTTCAGACGCTGCGCGAACGACTTCGTGAAGCCGGGCGGCATGTGTTGCGCGATCAGCACGGCCGGCGCGTCGGGCGGCAGCGGCACCAGCACCTCGCGGATCGCCTCGGTCCCGCCCGTCGAGGCGCCGACGATGATCAGCTTCTCGGTACTGACGAGCGGATTGTTGAGCAGCGGCGCGGCCGGCGCGGCCGCGTGGCCGTGCGCGGCCGCCGCGGCCGCGTGGGGCTGCGGCGCCTGGCGCACGCGCGCGCGCGACGCAGCGCGGATCTTGTCGGCCAGCTTTTCCGAATAATCGAGCATGCCGTCGCGGATCCCCACGCGCGGCTTGGTGACGAAGTCGACCGCGCCGAGCTCCAGCGCGCGCAGCGTGATTTCCGAGCCGCGCTCGGTCAGCGACGACACCATCACCACCGGCATCGGCCGCAGGCGCATCAGCTTCTCGAGGAAATCGAGGCCGTCCATGCGGGGCATTTCGACGTCGAGCGTCAGCACATCGGGATTGTGCTGCTTGATCAGATCGCGCGCGACCAGCGGGTCGGGCGCGGTCGCGCAGACCTCCATGTCGGGCTGGCCGTTGATGATCTCGGTCATCAGGCTGCGAATCAGTGCCGAATCGTCGACGCACAATACTTTGATCTTTTGCACTGCGGTCATGCCTCCTGCTTTTTCGTTACGTTCTGAAGGGGAGCCCGGGTGCCGAACAGCTCGACGCGCGGCTTCGCGGCGGGCCTGCCCGCCGGGGCGAACAGCTCGACGTTCGCGCGTGCGCGCGCGGCCCGCGCCTCGGCCGCCGAACGGGCCAGCGCGGCCTCGCGCTCGGTCACGCCCGGCACCTGCAGCCGGAGCTTCTTCACCATCGCCTGGCCGGTGTGCGGCATGAACGCGACCTTGCGCGGATGGACGCCCTGCAAGTCCTCCGCGGTGATGCGGATCCGTTCGAGCGCGAGGTAGCGGCGCACGAAATCGGCGTTGCGATCGCCGATGTTGATGGTGGTCATGCCGGCCAGCACCGCCGCGCCGCCGAACACCTTGGCCTCGAAGCGCTCGCGGCGGCCGCCCGCCTTGATCATCTCGTTGATCAGCACTTCCATCGCGTACGCGCCGTAGCGCACCGACTCGGAAGCGGCCGCCGCGGCGTCCGCGCCGTCGTCGGGCAGCATGAAGTGATTCATGCCGCCGAGCCCCGCGAACGGATCGTGCAGGCAGGCCGCGACGCACGAGCCGAGCACCGTCACGAGCACCATGTCGTCGTGCGTCGTGTAGACCTCGTTCGGCAGCAGCTTCACACCCTGGCGGTGAAAGTGATTGTCGAAATAGAGATTGGTCGCGATCGGCAGGCCGCTCATTTCCCATCCTCCCGCGCCGCCGCAGTCGCCGGGCGCGTGCGTGGCCGCGACGCCGCACCGCCCGCGTCGCGCGCCAGTTCGTAGACCGTCTGCCCGCGCAGACGGAACGCCTGGGTTACATAGGTGAAATTCTCGGAATGGCCGGCGAACAGCAGGCCGCCCGGCTTCACGAGCGGCTCGAAGCGCGACAGCACCTGCCCCTGGGTCGGCTTGTCGAAGTAGATCATCACGTTGCGGCAGAAGATCGCGTCGAACGGCTTGGGGATGCCGTAGTCGGCATCGGTCAGGTTCAGCTGCTCGAAGCGGATCATCGCGCGCAGCTCGGGCCGCACCTTCACGCGTCCGGCCTGCGCGCCCGTGCCCTTCAGGAAGAAGCGCTTGAGGCGTTCCGGGCTCAGATGCTTGACCTGGTCGAAGGTGTAGATGCCCGATTCCGCCTTCGCGAGCACCTGGGTGTCGAGGTCGGTCGCGAACACGGTCGCCGAGCGCGCGGCCGAATCGCCGAGCGCCTCGATCAGCGTGATCGCGATCGAGTACGGCTCCTCGCCCGTCGACGCGGCCGAGCACCAGACCGACACGGGCGCCTCGCGGCGCTTCACGAACTCGGCCAGGAGCGGAAAGTGATGGGCCTCGCGGAAGAACGCGGTCAGGTTGGTGGTGAGCGCGTTGGTGAACGCCTCCCATTCGACCGGGTCATCCTCCTGCTCGAGCAGGTCGAGGTAGTGCCTGAAACTGTCGAGACCGCGGGCGCGCAAGCGGCGTGCGAGACGGCTGTACGCCATGTCGCGCTTGTGCTCGGACAACGAGATGCCGGCCCGCTGATGGATCAGCGCACGGATGCGCGAGAAATCGGCGGTCGTGAAATCGAAGTCGCGCCCGGCGTCGCCGCCCCGCGTTTGCGGGTCGGGAGCATCGACACGGGTGGAGGCGCGCGCGGAGAACATGGTTTAGAAGGTCTCCCAGTCGTCATCGGAGGCGACGGCCGCAGCGGCCAGCGCCGGCTTCGCTTCGCCCGACAGCACCGGGCGCTTGAGCGCGGACGGCGCAGCGGCCGGCTTCGCGGCCGGACGCGGCGCGCTGGCCGGGGCGGCCTTCGTCGCGGCGGCCCCTGCCGAGGCAGCCTTGGCGGCCGGCGCGGACTTCGCGAGCTTCGGCGCATAGCCCGACGGCGCGGGCGCGGCAGCCGGCTTCGGCGTGGCGGCCGGCCGAGCAGGCGCGGCCGCGTGCGGCGCGGGGCGCGGCGACGCCGGCGCGACTGCGCGGGCGGGCGCGGCGGCCGGCGCGTGCAGCGGTGCGGCCGGCGCGCCGATGCCGCCTTCGACGCGCCAGCCGAGCACGGCCTGCTTCAGTTGACGGGTCTGCTCCTCGAGCGACGCGGCGGCCGCCGCGGCCTGCTCGACGAGCGCGGCGTTCTGCTGGGTGACGGCGTCCATCTGGCCGACCGCGCGGTTGACCTGCTCGATCCCCGTCGACTGTTCCTCGGATGCCGCGCTGATCTCGCCCATGATGTCGGTCACGCGCCGCACCGCCTGGACGATCTCGCCCATCGTCGCGCCCGCGCGCTCGACCAGTGCGGAGCCGCTGTGCACCTTGTCGGCCGAATCGCCGATCAGCTGCTTGATTTCCTTGGCCGCCGTCGCGCTGCGCTGCGCGAGCGAGCGCACCTCGCCCGCCACCACCGCGAAGCCGCGGCCCTGTTCGCCCGCCCGCGCCGCCTCGACCGCCGCGTTCAGCGCGAGGATGTTGGTCTGGAACGCGATGCCTTCGATCGTGCCGATGATGTCGACCACCTTGCCGGAACTGATCGCGATGTCCTGCATCGTCACCACCACCTGGCCGACCACTTCGCCGCCCTGGGTCGCGCTGTCCGAGGCATTGACCGCGAGCTGGCTCGCCTGGCGCGCGTTCTCGGCGTTCTGGCGCACGGTGCCCGTCAGCTGCTCCATGCTCGACGCGGTTTCCTGCAGCGACGCCGCCTGCTGCTCGGTGCGCTGCGACAGATCGGTATTGCCGCTCGCGATCTCGTGCGCGCCGACGTCGATCGATTCCGCGCCGCGATGCACGGCCCGCACCATCACGGAGACCGCCTCCTGCATCCGCTTGATGCCGGCGAACAGCCTGCCGATCTCGTTCCTGCCGCGCATCGTCACCGGCTGCGACAGGTCGCCGGAGCCGATCTTCTCGAACAGCGCGATCGCGTCGTTGAGCGGCTGCACGATCAGCCCGCGCAGCGCGAAGCGGATCGCGACCACGACGACGAAGGCGAGCGCGATGCCCGCGCTGATCAGCGCGACGAGCAGCGAGATGCGCGCCTGGGTCGCGTCCTGGCGCGCCTCGGCGCGCTGCTGGTACGCGCCGACCACGGCCGCGGCCGACTGGTCGTAGGCGACGAACAGCGGGCTGATCTTGGTGTCGGCGATCGCGTGGTAGCCGGCCATGTCGCCGGACTTGGCGGCCGCGAACTCGGGCTCGACGCCTTCCTTGGTCAGCGTCGTGTAGCGTGCATTGAGTTCGTCGGTCAGCGCGCCGTCGATCTCGTCCTTCGACGCGCCCTGGAACGCCTGCCAGTTCTGCTGCGACTTGCCGTACAGCTCCTGGGCGCGCGCGAGCACCTTCTGCGCCTCGTCGGCGTTGCCCGCTTCGGTCAGCGTCTTGAAGCGGTCGAGCGCGACGCGCGAGCGCAGCAGGTACGACGACGTGTCGTCGAGCGCGTGGATCGCCGGCAGGTCGCCGTGCGCGATCGCGTCGAGCGACCGGCTCGCGTGGTGCAGCCCGTACAGGCTCAGCCCGCCCACCGCGGCGGCCAAGAGGACCAGCATGAATCCGACCGCCGTCAATGTCGTGCGGATCGACCAGTTGTGCAACATCGTGAGCCTCCCGTATTTCCGTGCTGCTCCGTCAAGCGCCGAGCGCCTCGATCAGCGCCATTTCGCGGCTCGTCATCAGCTTCTCGATGTCCATCAGGATCAGCATGCGGCCGTCGACCGTGCCGAGGCCCGTGAGGAACTCGGTCGTCAGCGTCGCGCCGAACTCCGGCGCCGGCATGATCTGCTCGGTCGACAGCGTGAGCACGTCCGACACGCCGTCCACCACCATCCCGACCACGCGATGCGCGACGTTCAGGATGATCACGACGGTCTGGTGGTCGTATTCGACGCGGCCGAGGTGGAACTTGATCCGCATGTCGACGATCGGCACGATGATGCCGCGCAGGTTGATCACGCCCTTGATGAACTCGGGCGCGTTCGCGATCCGCGTGACGCTGTCGTAGCCGCGGATCTCCTGCACCTTCAGGATGTCGAT
>NZ_JAAGNW010000003.1:77231-80532 GCF_010645215.1 Burkholderia multivorans
ATCGCCGAGCGTGAAGACGAGGAACTCCTGGCCGGTCGCGTCGCCCTGGGCGGCGTCGCGGCGGGTGACGGCCGCGTTCGCGGCCGCCGAGTGGTTCGTTTGGACTTCGGACACGTTGGCCCCCTGGTCGGTTGAATGCGAGAGTTAGGAAACGGCCAGCGCGGCGCCGGCGTGCGCGCCGTGCGTCGAGCGGGTTTCGCGATTGAGCGCGGCGACGTCGACGATCAGCGCGACGCTGCCGTCGCCGAGGATGGTCGCCGCGGAAATGCCATGCACCTTGCGGTAGTTCGTTTCGAGGTTCTTCACGACCACCTGCTGCTGGCCCACCAGCTCGTCGATCAGCATCGCGAAGCGGCGGGCGTCGGTCTGCATGATCGTGACGATGCCCTGGGTCGGGTCGGTGCGCGCCTCCTCCACCGAGAACACCTCGTGCAGCGCGACGAGCGGCAGGTATTCGCCGCGCACCCGCACCACGCGCTCGCCGTTGCCGACCGTGTAGATGTCGTCGGCGGCCGGCTGCAGCGACTCCATCACGAAGTTCAGCGGCAGGATGAAGATCTCGCCGCCGACCTTCACCGACATCCCGTCGAGGATCGCGAGCGTGAGCGGCAGCACGATCCGCGTCGTGGTGCCCTTGCCCGCGTACGAGGCGATCTCGACGTGGCCGCCCATCGACTGGATGTTCCGCTTCACCACGTCCATCCCGACGCCGCGGCCCGACACGTCGGTCACCACCTCGGCGGTCGAGAAGCCCGGCGCGAAGATCAGGTTCCAGACTTCCTCGTCGCTGATGTTGTCGGGGATCTGCATCCCCTGCTTGGCGGCCTTCGCGAGGATCCGGTCGCGGTTCAGGCCCGCGCCGTCGTCGCTGACCTCGATCACGATGTTGCCGCCGTGATGCGCGGCCGACAGCACCAGCTGGCCGACCGCGTCCTTGCCCGCGGCGCGGCGCTTGTCGACGGTCTCGATACCGTGGTCGAGGCTGTTGCGCACGAGGTGGGTGAGCGGATCGATGATGCGTTCGATCAGGCTCTTGTCCAGCTCGGTGGCCTGGCCGAACGTGACCAGCTCGACTTCCTTGCCGAGCTTGCCCGCCAGGTCGCGCACGAGGCGCGGGAAGCGGCTGAACACGTAGTCCATCGGCATCATGCGGATCGACATCACCGCTTCCTGCAGGTCGCGCGCGTTGCGTTCGAGCTGCGCCATGCCGTTGTAGAGCCGGTCGTGCAGCGCCGGATCGAAGGTGCTGGTGGTCTCGGCGAGCATCGCCTGGGTGATCACCAGTTCGCCGACGAGGTTGATCAGCTGGTCGACCTTCTCGACGCCGACCCGGATCGAGCTGCCTTCCGCGTTCGCGGCGGCGGCGGCCGGGCGGTGCTTGCGATCGTCCGCGTGCGGCGCGGCCGCCGCGGCAGGGGCCGCCTTGGCGGCCGCCGGCTGCGCGGCCAGCGCGGGTTCCGCGGCCGGCGCGGCCGCGACCGGCGCGGCGACGGGTTCGGCCGCCGGCGCGGCGATGGGCGCCGACGCGGCCTCGACGGGCGCAGGCGCGCTCGCGGCTTCCGCCTCGGCCGCCGGCTGCGCGGCCGGCGCGGTGCCGCGACCGATGCGGATCTGGCTTTCGTCGATCACGAAGCAGCACACGGCGACGATGTCGTCCGACTGCACGTCGGAGTCGAGCCACAGCGTCAGGTCCTGGCCGTTCTTTGCGCGGCCGACCACGTGGCCGAGATTGCCCAGCTCCTCGGCCAGCAGCGCCTGATCCTTGTCGTCGACGCCGCTGAGCGTGATCTGCAGATGCGGGCCGTCACCCGCCGGCGCGGCGTCGGACGCGCCCTGCACCGCCTCGTAGGCCTGCTCGACCACGTGTTCCGGAGTACCGTCGGCGGGCGCCGCGAGCGGAGCGGGCGTCGGCGTGGGCACCGGCTGCGGCGCGGCCGCGGCCGGTGCAGGAGCAGGCGCCGCCGCAGCGCTGCTCGCGGCCTTCAGCTTTTCGAGCTTCGCGCAGATCGTCGCGGCCGCCGCCGCGTCGGGCTCGGCGCTCGCGCGGTAGTCCGCGAGCTGGTCCGACAGCACGTCCTTGGTTTCAAGGAACGCGTCGACCATTTCCTTGGTCAGCGTCAGCTCGTGATTGCGCGCACGGTCGAGCAGCGATTCGAGGATGTGGGTGGTGTCCGTCAGCGCGGAAAAGCCGAACGTCGCCGCGCCGCCCTTGATCGAGTGCGCCGCGCGGAAGATCGCGGCCAGATCCTCGGGGTCGGGCGACTCGACGTCCAGATTGAGCAGCAGCTGCTCCATCTGCGCCAGCAGCTCGTCGGCTTCGTCGAAGAACGTCTGGTAGAACTGAGTAATATCGAGAGTCATGCCGGTTCACCGCCTTAAAACAACAAGTTCATGTCACGGATGGCTCGGCGCGAGCGCCGCGACCAGGTCGAGCAGCGTCTCCGGATCGAGCGGCTTCTGGATCCAGCCGGTCGCGCCCGACGCGCGCGCGGCGGCCTTGAATGCATCGCCGTCTTCGGTCGTCAGCACCAGGATCGGGATCGACGCGTAGTGTTCCTTTTCGCGCAGCGCGGCGATCACCTCGAGGCCGTTCTTCTTCGGCATGTGGTGATCGGTGACCACCAGGTCGAAAGCCGCGACCGACGCGACTTCGAGGCCGACTTCGCCGTCCGACGCGACCGTCACGTCGTAGCCGGCTTCGGTCAGCGTCGCCTGCAGCAGCGCGCGCATGGTGGCGGCATCGTCGATGGCGAGGATGGTTCGGATCATGGTGGTCTCGTAGGCGTCAGGGTTTCGGCGCGGCCGGCGTAGGCGCGGCCGGCATAGGCGCGGCCAGCTTCGGCGCGACGGCCGGCGCGGGCGGCGCCACGACCGGGGCCGGCGCGAGCTGCTCGGCGAGCTGCTTCGAGCCGGCGGCGTCGGACGACAGCGTCGTCGTGGTCGCATCGTCGCGCATCAGCGCCAGTTCGGATTTGCGATTGAGCACGATGATGCTGATCCGGCGGTTTTCCGGATCGAGCGGATCGTCCTTGTTCAGGTTCTGCGTCGAGGCGAGGCCGAGCACGCGCAGCACCTTCGCCTCGTCCATGCCGCCCGACACCAGCTCGCGGCGCGACGCGTTCGCGCGGTCCGCCGACAGTTCCCAGTTGCTGTAGCCCTTCTCGCCGCCCGCGTAGGGCACGGCGTCGGTATGGCCCTGCACGATGATGCGGTTCGGCACGTCGTTGAGCGTCTTGCCGATCTCGCGCAGGATGTCGCGCATGTACGGCTCGACGTTGTCGCTCGACATCGCGAACATCGG
>NZ_JAAGNW010000003.1:80542-90173 GCF_010645215.1 Burkholderia multivorans
CAGCGTCGAATCGATGCGGATCTGCTGCTTGAACTGGCGCAGCGTCGGGTTGGCCTCGATCGCGGCCATCAGCTTCACCTGCAGGTCATGCAGGCGCGCCTGCTCGCGGCGCTCGAGCGCGCCCTGCGCCTGCGCGAGCGCGTCGTCGTCGTTCTGCTTCGCGACCCGGTCGGCCAGGCTGGTCGAGCCGTCGGTGCGGCGCGTCACGCCGGCGTCGATGCTCGAGATGTCGCGGCCGCCGCCCTTGATGATGCTCGACTCGTCGGCGCTGCGGTCGCCGCTGCCCAGCAGCGCGGCCTTGAGCGGCGTGTTGAAGTATTCGGCGATCCCCTTCAGCTGCACCGGCGTGACCGAGCTGAGCAGCCACATCAGCAGGAAGAACGCCATCATCGCGGTCATGAAGTCCGCGTAGGCGAGCTTCCATGCACCGCCGTGGTGCCCCTTCTTCTGGGGCGCCACCCGCTTGACGATGATCGCGCGATCTTTTCCTTTGCTCATGCTCCGGGCTCCGCGCTCACTTCGCCTTTACGCGGCGCACATGCTCTTCGAGTTCCGCGAACGACGGACGCTCGGTCGAGTAGAGCACCTTGCGGCCGAATTCGACCGCGATGGCGGGCGCGTAGCCGTTCAGGCTCGCGAGGATCGTGACCTTGATGCACTGGAACATCTTGGTCGATTCGGCGACGCGCTGCTCGGCCAGGCTCGCGAGCGGGCCGAACAGGCCGTACGCGAGCAGGATGCCGAGGAAGGTGCCGACCAGCGCCTGCGCGATCATCGCGCCGAGCACCGCGGGCGGCTTGTCGGCCGAGGCCATGGTGTGGACCACGCCCATCACCGCGGCGACGATCCCGAACGCCGGCATCGCGTCGCCGACGCGCATCAGCGCGTGCGCGGGGCCTTCGCCCTCGGCGTGATGGGTTTCGATCTCCTCGTCCATCAGGCTCTCGATCTCGAACGCGTTCATGTTGCCGCCCACCATCAGCCGCAGGTAGTCGGTCAGGAACTCGACGATGTGCTTGTCGGCGAGGATTTTCGGATACTGGGTGAAGATCGGGCTCTTCTCGGGATCGTCGATGTCCGCTTCGAGCGTCAGCGTGCCTTCCTTGCGCGCCTTCGCGAGCAGCACGTACAGGAGCGCCATCAGCTCCATGTAGACGTCCTTGTTGTACTTCGAGCCCTTGAACAGCGTGGGCAGCAGGCGCAGGGTCGCCTTGATGGTCTTGAAACCATTGCCGATGATGAACGCGCCCAGACCGGCGCCGCAGATCATCAAGATCTCGACGGGCTGCAGCAACGCGCCCAGATGTCCGCCGGCCAGCGCATAGCCACCGAACACGGACAACAGCGTCACGAGAGTTCCCACGAAAATCAGCACTGCCTGTCCCTCACGAGTAAGCGGCGGGGAGGCCGCCGTTAAGTGGTTTACGGCAGTCGGGACAAAAACTTTGGCGCCCGCGCAAGGCGCCGGCGCCGGTGTAAACCATCAATCCGCGGAGGATTGGCCCCCCTCGCGGCAGCCCGTCGGGCGGGGCCGCGCGCGCGAGCGGGCGCCGCCTCAGACCGCCAGCGCGGCCTGTTCGGCCCGGGCCGCGGCCTTGCGGGTCTTGCCCGCGCGCGACGGCGGCTGGCACAGGCCGCAGACGAAGCCGTGCTGCGGGTCGTGCGCATGCGCGACAAAATGTCCGCCGCAACGGGTGCACGGGGTCATCTGCAGCATCCCCGAGTCGAAGAAGCGCACCAGCGTCCATGCGCGCGTGAGGCTGAGCGCGGGTTCGTCCGCGGACAGGTTCACATGCTCGAGGTACAGCCGGTAGCTCTTCACGATCGACTGGATCGGATCGCAGCCGCCGTGCGACTGCATGAACCGGTAGATGTTGTAGAACAGGGACGAATGGATGTTCGGCTGCCAGGTCATGAACCAGTCGGTCGAGAACGGCAGCATGCCCTTCGGCGGCGAAACGCCCTTCAGTTCCTTGTACAGCTTGATCAGGCGGTCACGCGACAGGCTGGTCTCGGCTTCGAGCAACTGCAGTCGCGCACCCAGTTCGATCAATTCGATGGCCAGGGTGATTTCCCGGACCTCGACAACCACGCTTTTGGTCGCCATTGTTGTTCACCTGCTTGTTCTGTGAGTTCCCCGCGCAACCGCGCGCCGTCGCCGGCGCCCCCGCGCCGGTACCCCCGACGACGCGTGATCAGCGGATGCCTTCGACCGGTTGACCGGCCATCAGGATGGCGGAGTGGGCTTGCGTGACGGTGTCGCTGCGGCCTTTGTCGGCCAGCGACGAGAGGAGCGCGTGATCGTCGAAACGAAAACGGCAGAGCATCTGATTCGATGCGGCGAGCTTCACGGTCTGGGCCAGCGAGAGATTGGCGAGCACATTCGCCAGCTCTTCCGAGACCCCCATCCGGAACATGCCCATGGCTTTGTCCTCACGCAGCAGACGCTGCGCGAGCAACAGATAGGACAGGTTGACTTCTTTGATCTCAGTGAGCATTTCGCTGGTAGCGCTCATGATTCCCCCGTAGAAATCTTGGCCGTACGTACTTATGAAAACGTTTGCCTGGACACCTCCCAGTGAGAGGCGAACGGCACGTTTATAGTCTTACTGACATTTTCGCCAATTGGTTTTCAAGCGGGTATCAGCAAAGAGAACGCCTCCGGGCAGGATTTCTCTGTAAACCGTGTAGGAATTTTTCTGACAGTCAGAGTTGACAGGTAGACGTGCGGCGATTTCTCGGAAAGCCCCGCCAGACAAGGCGGGAGGCGAGCTTTAAAAAAGCATTACGCGGAAATTATAGAGCGTTTTCACGCGCTCGCAACAATCCCTTTGGATGTCTCGCATTTTGGGCAGAGTCGCTTATTTTCACGGCCTACGGCGTATTTCATCCTGTAACAAGCCTTAAGTCTTTGAAAAATCACTCGATGCCGCGCGAGCGATCCCGATAATGGACAGCGAACCTCGGCATCCGGCCCCGCGCCGGCCTCCGTTTTTTTCGCTTGTCACCGCGTGACGCCCGAGGGCGCCGCGCCTCGCGCCCTCCTGGCAAGCGCCGCTTACCCGCACTGGAGACCGCCCATGCGCAGCGCTCAAATCGCCCCGCTCTACGAAGCCGTTCCGCCGAAGCTCTACGGCGGCACCGAGCGGGTCGTGTCCTACCTGACCGAGGCCCTCGTCGAGCTCGGCCATGACGTGACGCTGTTCGCGAGCGGCGATTCCGTCACCTCCGCGCGTCTCGAGGCCGCCTGGCCGCGCGCACTGCGCCTCGACGCCTCGATCCGCGATCCGATCGCACCCCATATGCGGCTGCTCGAACGCGTGGCGCGTTCGGCGCACGAATTCGACATCCTGCATTTCCATCTCGACTATCTGCCGTTCCCGCTGATGTCGCGCCTCGACACGCCCTACGTCACGACGCTGCACGGCCGCCTCGACCTGCCGGAGCTGCAGCCGGTGTTCGACGCGTTCCCGCACGCGCCCGTCGTGTCGATCTCCGACAACCAGCGCAAGCCGCTGCCGCAGGCTGCATGGGCCGGCACCGTCTATCACGGGCTGCCGGACGGGCTCCTGACGCCGCGCTCGGGCGAGGCGCCCGGCTACCTCGCGTTCCTGGGCCGCATCTGTCCGGAAAAGCGCGTCGACACGGCGATCCGGATCGCAGCGCGCAGCGGGATGCCGCTCAAGATCGCCGCGAAGGTCGACAAGGTCGACGAGGAATACTTCCGCACCGAGATCGAGCCGCTGCTCGCCGACGCCGATGTCGAATTCATCGGCGAGATCAACGAGGCGCAGAAGCCCGCGTTCCTGTCGGGCGCCAAGGCGCTGCTGTTCCCGATCGACTGGCCGGAGCCGTTCGGCCTCGTGCTGATCGAGGCGATGGCGTGCGGCACGCCGGTGGTCGCGTTCAATCGCGGCTCCGTGCCCGAAGTGATCGAGGACGGCGTGACGGGTTTCATCGTCGAGGACATGCACGGCGCGATCGGCGCACTGCATCGGATCGATACGCTCTCGCGCACCGCGATTCGCGCACGCTTCGAACAGCGTTTCAGCGCCAAGGCGATGGCTCGACGCTATCTGGATGTGTACGAAACACTATGTGATACGACGAAACAATCACAGTGGCGACGCAGTGCCGCCGGCTAGTCGCCATTCCCGGCAACAATACAGAATTACAGTTCGAAAAATGATAAAAGCCGCATCCGGGATGCGGCTTTTATCTAAGTGAAGGCTACGCGTTTATTCAATCAAAAAGCGGTCGCGGTTTTTGCCGACGATCCAATTGGGCGGCTTGCCGCGGCCACTCCAGGTACTACCGGATTTGGGATCCCGGTATTTCGGAGGCAGCGGCCCCTTCTTCGGCGGGCGGCCGCGCCGGGCCCGTTCGGCGAAGCCGAGATCCTGGGCGGTCAGCCCATACTCCGCAATCTTCGCTTGCAACTCGGCGATCACGGCCTCGACTTCCTGCCGGCGCACTTCCTCGGCGTGGGATTGCAAATCGGCGATCTGCGCCTTGATTTTCGCGTATTGAGACATTTCGACTCCCTGTTTCGTGATCCACTCGGCGATTCCAGCCTAGACACAAAGGATCTATTGCGCAATCAGCATTGCACCCGTGCCAGCTTAATAATTTGTCTGATAAATTTTTAAGCGCGCTCGCGCATATATTCACAATGCGTCGATATTCTAATAAAAATAACCGTCAAACACTCCTAATTTAACAATCGTTGACCCTTCGGAATCCGTGTAATTTCCTATAATCCAGACCAATTCCAGGGGCGCGGGCCGGTGCCGGTGCGCGATCCATGTCTTGTCTGTCCTTTATCAGGAATCCAATCCAATGAAACTATCCCAACGTCTCGCTGCGGAATTGTTCGGTACTTTCTGGCTCGTACTGGGTGGCTGCGGCAGCGCCGTGCTGGCCGCCGCGTTCCCCGGTCTCGGGATCGGTTTCGCCGGCGTGGCGCTCGCGTTCGGCCTGACGGTGCTGACGATGGCATTCGCGATCGGCCATATCTCCGGGTGTCACCTGAACCCGGCCGTCAGCGTCGGGCTCACCGTCGCGGGCCGCTTCCCGGCGCGCGACCTCGTGCCGTACATCGTCGCGCAGGTGATCGGCGCGACGCTGGGCGCGTTCGTGCTGTACCTGATCGCGACCGGCAAGCCCGGCTTCGACGTGGTCGGCAGCGGCTTCGCGACGAATGGCTATGACGCGCGTTCGCCCGGCCATTACTCGCTCGCGGCGGCGTTCATCTGCGAAGTGGTGCTGACGGGCTTCTTCCTGTTCGTGATCCTCGGCGCAACCGACAAGCGCGCGCCCGCCGGCTTCGCGCCGATCGCGATCGGGCTGTGCCTGACGCTGATCCACCTGATCTCGATCCCGGTGACGAACACGTCGGTGAACCCGGCGCGCTCGACCGGCCCGGCGCTGTTCGTCGGCGCCGAAGCGCTCGGCCAGCTGTGGTTGTTCTGGGTTGCACCGCTCATCGGCGCGGCGATCGCCGGCGTGGTCTATCCGCTGATCGCGGGCCGCGACGAGCAATGACGCACGCGCGCCGCGCGACGGCGCGGCGGGGAAACGGCGAGCCTCCCGCCGGGTGAAAAGTCAGGAGGCAGGCAGGTTTCAACGGGCGCGACGGCGCCCGTTTTTCATGGTGCCGTGCGGTATGAAGGAGCGGGGCGGCGTAACGGCGGCGGCAGGACCCGGGCCGTCGAGACGTCGGGGGGCGACGCGAACACCGCGAAGCTGGGCGGGCGCAGAACCACCCCACGCCCGTGCGGCAGCCGCATCCGGACGCAACCCGGGCGCCGTGCCCGGGCGATGCCGCGACGCGGCACGCCCGCTCGGTCGCGGCAAGCTAGCCCGCGACGCCGTCCTCGAGCGCGAACAGCGCACGCAGCTGGCGAGCGACGCCCGCGTCGAAGTTGTTGCCGATCCGCGGCACGCGCGGCAGGCGCGTGACGAGATCCGGATTCGCATTGTTCATCATGAACGGATGGCCGGCGGTTTCCAGCAGGTCGATATCGTTCATGTTGTCGCCGAACGCGACGCAGTGCGCGGGATCGACGCCGAGCCGGCCCAGCACGACGCGCAGCGCGCGCCCCTTCGACACGTTCGCCGTCATGACCTCGAGGCAATCGGGCAGCGAATAGGTGACGTAGAGCGCATCGCCGAAATTCGCGGCGAGCTTGTCGGACACCTCGGCCAGATCCTCGGGCTCGCCGATGTACAGCACCTTCGCGACATCGGCGCCGTCATGGGCCAGCATGTCGACGACGCGGTAGTTGAAGCCGGAATCCTGGTGGAAGTCGAGCAGATGCGGCGCGTCGCGGTCGATCAGCCAGGCGTCGTTCGTGAACAGATTGACGATCACCCGGCCGTGCGCGCCCGCCGACTCGGGCCGAACCAGCTGCCGCACGGCCGGTGCGGGCAGGTCCAGCGCATGGATCAGGCTGCCGTCGGGCGCATGCACCCGCGCGCCGTTCGACGTGATCAGGTACGGCCGGATCCCGAGCACGTCGCGAATGCCGTTCACGTCCGCATGATGGCGCCCGGTCGCGATCACGAAGTCCACGCCGTCGTCGGCCAGCCGCCGCACCGTCTCGATCGTATAGGGATCGAGCTGGTGGTCGCTGTTCAGCAGGGTTCCGTCGAGATCGGTGGCGATGACTTTATACATGGCGGCAGGTCGGAATTGAGCGGGGGAGGCGGGAGCGCAAACGGTCATTCTAGCGCCGCGGCGTGCACGCTGCCGCCGTTTGTCTCGGCGCGCGCAATTTCAAGGCGCTGCCGCGCGCCGCGCCGCCTCGCGACGGGCGAGCTGCAGCGCGCCTTGCGCGGAATCGGCGAACGGTGCGCGCAGGCGGGGCCGGTGAAGCTCGGGCACAGCGTCGGCGAGCGGCGCCGCGAGCCCGCCGCAGAGCGCGACGGGCCATGCGGCGGCCGGATCGAGGGCGTCGATCAGCTTGCCGATCTCGGCGCCCGCCTGTGCGACGAGCGCCGCCGCATACGGATGCGTGCGATGCGCGAGCACGATCGGCGCGAGCCGCGCGTAAGCGGTCTGGTTCGCGTCGCACGACCAGACCACGAGGCTGTCGCGCTCGGCCGCGCCGGTCTCGTCGAGCAGCGCGCGCGCGAACGCATCGAGCGGCGCGCGGCCGTCGAGCGCCTGCTGCGCGTAGGCGAGCGCGCGCAGCCCAAGCCACGCGCCGCTCGCCTCGTCGCCGGACGGGAAGCCGTAGCCGCCCGCGAGGCGGCAGACGCCGGCCGCGTCGAGCGCGGCCGCGATGCTGCCCGTGCCCAGCGCGACGATCACGCCCGGGCCGCCGCCGTGCGCGCCCAGCACGGTCGTATAGGCGTCGCTCTCCACCGCCAGCGCCGCGAGCGGCGCGCGCGCGAGGAACTCGGCCAGCCACGCGGGATTGTTCACGCCCGCGAGCCCGCAGCCCAGCACGCAGGCCTGCCAGTCGAAGCCGACGCCGGCCTGTGCGGCCGCCGCGCGGCCTGCGGCCTCGATCGAACGCCACGCGTTCTCGACGCCGAGCGCGAGACCCGACGGCCCGCCCGCGCCCCGGCCGAGCTCGCGCCCGGCGGCGTCGGCCAGCACCGCGCGGGTGCCCGCGCCGCCGCCGTCGATGCCGATCAGATAAAGGTCATTGCTCATTGCTTGGGTTCCGCCTGTTCATCGACGCGCAAGCTTAACCGCAAGCGCGGCTGCCGCGCATCGGCCGGATGGCCGGGCTTGCACGTGCGCGGCATTCCGCTATCCTGACCCAGTTCATGCCGGGACGACACGAGAGGATGCGATGGAAGAACGCTGCAACTGGGTCCGCACGGACGCCGATGCCCACTATCACGACACCGAGTGGGGCGTGCCGTCGCGCGACGACCGCCACCTGTTCGAGATGCTGATCCTGGAAGGCGCGCAGGCGGGCTTGTCGTGGTCGACCATCCTCAACAAGCGGGAAGGCTACCGCGCGGCCTTCGCCAATTTCGAGGTGGACAAGGTGGCGCGCTTCACGCCGGCGCGCGTCGACAAGCTGATGCTCGACGCCGGCATCGTGCGCAATCGCGCGAAGATCGAGTCGGCCATCGTCAACGCGCGCGCGGTCCAGCAGATCCAGGCCGAGCACGGTTCGTTCGCGGCCTTCCTGTGGTCCTTCGTCGACGGCGCGCCGCTCCAGAACAACTGGGATTCCTATCGCGACGCGCCGGCCTCGACCGACGCCTCCGACGCGCTCAGCAAGGGGCTCAAGCGCTACGGCTGCAAGTTCGTCGGCTCGACCATCTGCTATGCGCTGATGCAGGCCACCGGCCTCGTCAACGATCACGAGCGAACCTGCCCGTGCCACGCACGCTGCGCGGCGCTCGGCAAGGCGTCGGCGAAGCGCGGCGCGCGCGCTTAGTCGGCGCGGCTCCGCCGGTCGCACCTAGCCGGTCGCACCTAGCCGGTCGCACCTAGCCGGCCGCACCTGGCCGGCCGCACCTGGCCGGCCGCACCTGCCCAGCAAGCTCAGGAGGCCGCGCGCGCGGCCTTGGCCGGATTCGACGCGGCGGCCGGACGCCGCCGCGCGCGGAGCTTCTTCAGCCAGATCCACAGGCCCGTCACGCTGAGCATCGCGATCGCGACGCCGAGCGCGCTGACGAGCACGCGGCCCGGCAGGCCGGCGATCCGGCCGGAATGCAGCGGGAACTGCGCCTGCATGAATACGTCGCCCGCCGAGCCGCGGCCCGGCACGAGCCCCGCCACGCGCTTGCCGGTCGAGGCGTCCCAGTACAGCCACGGATTGCCCAGGCCGACATCGCCGTGGTCGTTGCCCGGCCGGAAAAAACCGACCGCGTAGATATTGAGCGCGGAGGAATAGAACATGCCGCCCGGCGGTGTCTCGATGCCTTCCGTGCGCGCCGCGTCGGCCGCGATCGCCGCCATCCGCTCGCGGCTGATCGGTGCGGGCGCCGGCTGCGCAGGCACGAAGCGCTCGGGATCGGTGAACGGCGTGGCCGTGAGCGGCGACAGCCGCTCGACGAGCGGGCGCACGACCTGGTTGCCGAGATTCATCGACACCGAGGTGAACGCCACCACGATCAGCAACGCCCACACCCACACGCCGCCCGAGCGGTGCAGGTCGAACACCAGCGGGTAGCCGCCGCGCGCGAAGCGGAACGCGAACGACTTGCGCCATTGCTTCCGGCTCGGGAACGCAAGCACCAGCGCGATCACGCTGTCGACGAGCCAGACCATGCTGACGACGCCCATCACCCACATCCCCAGATCGATCCCGCCCACGGCCGGCAGGTGCAGCGAGTAGTGCAGGCGGTAGATGAACGGGATCAGTTCGAGCGGCGCGAGCGAGATCGCCCCCCATTCGCGGCGCGCCTGCACCGCGCCCGTCCCCGGATCGACGGCCAGCTGGTTGAAGTCGAGCGCATAGGGCGCGCCCGTCGCCGGATCCGTACGCGGCATCAGCCCCACCTGCAAGGTATGGCCGGGCTCGATCGCGAGCGGCAAGTAGGTCACCTGGATCCGCGGATCCGCGCGCTCGATCCGGTTGGCCAGTTCGAGCGCCGACAACGGCGGCCGGCCGCTGTGCGCGTGGAAATACTCGGGATTGATCAGTGCATCGAGCTCGTG
>NZ_JAAGNW010000003.1:90183-92773 GCF_010645215.1 Burkholderia multivorans
GTGGTCCCAGGCGATGATCGCGCCCGTCAGGCCGGCCAGGAACAGGAACAGCGCGGTCCCGACACCGAGCCAGCGGTGCAGGAGGACGAACAGCGGCCTCATGCGCGCGACGGAAGGAGCAGGACGAAAGCGACCGGACGGCCGCCGAAGGAATGGGCTGCGGGACTCACTGCGCGAAAAATAGAATAAGAATCGTTCTCATTCTATCAAGTTTCCTGCCCGGGCGACAAGTCGCCGGCTGTCGTCCGGTTGCGCGTTCCAGACACATCTGAATTCGCGGCCAAATGATTTCGGACTCCGGTCGATCTTTGGTAGCATGCGCGCCATCTTGATAAATGCGAATGATTCGCAACATTATTCCATCTTTATGACCCATCCCGCCCTCCGACCGCTGCGCCTCGCCGCGTGGCTCGCCTTCTGCAGCAGCGCCCTCGCTCACGCGGCCCCGTCGCCGGACAGCGCGCCGCCGCAGGAAAACACGCTGCCCGCCGTGCGCGTCACGGCCGCGCCCGACGCCCCGCAGCATCTGCGCGAAGACGTGAGCAGCGGGGCGCTCGGCACCCGTTCGCAACTGGACACGCCGTTCTCGACCACGATCGTCGACGCGAAGGAATTGGCGGAACGCCAGCCGTTCAAGCTCGCCGAGGTGTTCGGGGGCGATGCGTCGGTGACCGACAACGGCAACGGCTACAGCGTCTGGGCCAGCTACCTGTCGGTGCGCGGCCTGCAGCTCGACTGGCAGAACGGCTACAAGATCGACGGGCTGCCGTTCGTCTCGTACGGGATCACGATGCCCTACGAGCAGCTCGAGCGCGTCGAGCTGCTCAAGGGCCTGGGCGGCTTCATGTACGGTTTCGCGTCGCCGGGCGGCGTGATCAACTATGTGACGAAGAAGCCGACCGCGCAGCCGGTGGCGAGCGTCGACGTCGGCTACCGGAGCACCGGGGTATGGAGCGAGCACGTCGATCTCGGCCGCCGCTTCGGGCCGGACCAGATGTTCGGCGCGCGCCTGAACGCGACCCACGAGGAAGGCAAGATCTACAACGGCGGCAACGTCCGGCGCGACACCGCCGCGCTCGCGCTCGACGCGAACCTGACGCGCGACCTGTCCGTCAATTTCGGCGCGCTGTACCAGAACCGCCGCACCTCGGGCCAGACGCCGTCGATCTATACCGGCAGCTACACCGGCGCGAGCCTGCCGAGCGCGATCAGCGGCGGCACCTCGAACCTCGCCGGCGCGGACCAGTATCTCGCCACCAACCTGCAGCAGTACACGTTCGGCGTGCAATACCAGCTCACGCCGGACTGGGTCGCGAGCGCGACCTACAGCTACAGCAAGGTGACCCGCCAGCGCAACGAAAGCACGCTGTACCTGCTCGACGGCGCCGGCAACTACACCGACACGCGCTATGCCGGCAACCAGGGGCATCGCTTCAGCCTGTGGCAGGCGATGCTCGAAGGCAAGGTGCGCACCGGTCCGTTCAGCCACCAGCTGGTGTTCGGCGCGGCCTGGCAGAAGGAGACCAGCGACTATTCGAGCAACGACCTGTACCGCAGCATCGGCACCGGCAACCTGTATGCGCCCAATCCGAACGCGCTGTACAACCCCGGCGGCTTCACGCAGTACCGCGACAACGACATCACGCAGAAATCGCTGTTCGCGAGCGATACCGTCAAGCTGACCGAGCGCTGGTCGGTGATCGCCGGGCTGCGCTACATCAGCTACGAACAGAATTCGTACAGCCCCGCCGGCGCGACGCTGTCCACCTATGCCGACAACGGCGTGATCACGCCGACCTTCGCGCTGCTGTACAAGCTCGCGCCCTCGACGACGCTGTACGCGAGCTATGTCGAATCGCTCGAACCCGGCCAGCGCGTCGGCGACACCTATGCGAACCACGGCGAGCTGCTCAAGGCGCTGCGCAGCAAGCAGTACGAGGTCGGCGTGAAGAGCGAGCACGCGCGCTGGAGCGCCACGGCTGCGCTGTTCCGGATCGAGCGCGGCGCGGCGTATGCGAACAGCGCGAACGTCTACGTGCAGGACGGCCAGTCGATCTACCAGGGTGTGGAACTGGCCGCGAGCGCGAAGCTCGGCGCGCAATGGGAAGTGGCGGGCAGCCTGATGGCGCTCGACAGCTGGTATGCGAAGGGCGCCGCCAACAACGGCAACCGCGTGGCCGGCGCGCCGACCTTCGTCGCGGCGGGCAAGCTCGCGTACGCCGTGCCGACGCTGCCGGGCCTGACGCTCGGCGCGCAGGCGAAGTTCACCGGCAACACGCCGCTGCGGGCGGCGGGCGGGCTAAACGCGCCCGGCTATCTGCTGGTCGGCCTCGGGGCGACCTACGCCACGCGGGTCGGCGGCCACGGCGTCACGCTGCGCGCGTCGCTCGACAACCTGACCAATCGCCGCTACTGGCAGTATCAGTACGAGAACTATGTGATGCCGGGCGATCCGCGCACCATCAGCGTCAACGCGAAGTTCGATTTCTGAGCGGCTTCGCGCAACGACAAAAAGCCCGCCCGGCTTATGCCGGGCGGGCTTTTTTCATCGTGCCGCGCAGGACCGGGCGGCCCCTGGCAAAACGGCGAT
>NZ_JAAGNW010000003.1:92783-103907 GCF_010645215.1 Burkholderia multivorans
ATCGCCGCTCGCGGACGAACCGGAAAGAAGCGCTTAGTGGAGCTTCTTCGGCAGCATCTGGCTGCGCAGGCGCTTGTGCAGGCGCTTCACTGCAGCGGCCTTCTTGCGCTTGCGCACAGCCGTCGGCTTTTCGTACGACTGGCGCTCACGCAGTTCAGCGATCAGGCCATTTTTTTCGATAGCACGGCGAAAGCGGCGAATCGCCACTTCGAACGGCTCGTTTTCCTTCAGAAGAATCGTCGTCATGTCGTTCCTAAATTGCTTGATACGGTCAAAAACGTAGCGGCCAAGCGCCACGCACCGGCCTTCCGGCGTTTCCACAACAGGCGAAACGAGCGGCTAACGGCCTCGGAGGCCGGAAATGAGAGGCGGAATGCACCGCGACACGCTTGGCAACCCGCACCAGGCGCCGCGTTTGACTGCCAGCAGACATGCCGCGAACGGCAAAGGCTTGACAGAAAATCTCAATTCAGCCCGCCATCATAACAGGTAAACATCGGCCCGCCTACCGGTTTACCGCTTTCCCGTGGCGGGCATCTCGAGCGCCCTCTCCTATGTTTTAGCGCTTTTGTTGCCTCATTTTGAGATAAATCATCGAATCCGGGTCTGTATAAATAAGGGCGCCATCTTATTGACGTCAAAAATCACTCAAATCCTTTCCAAACCTTTCATTTGCATTCAGCTGCTTTTTTGAGAGACGACAACCTGCATTGAGGCCGCCGGCAAAGGACGCAGGCGGCCGCCGACGCCAACTCCGGCTTCCTCCCCGTCCGACTCTCTCAGGAGCTTTCCATGCTCGGAATCAACAGCAACATCAACTCGCTGGTCGCCCAGCAGAACCTGAACGGCTCGCAAAGCGCGCTGTCGCTGGCCATCACGCGCCTGTCCTCGGGCAAGCGCATCAACAGCGCAGCCGACGATGCCGCCGGCCTCGCGATCTCGACCCGGATGCAAACCCAGATCAACGGCCTGAACCAGGGCGTGTCGAACGCGAACGACGGCGTGTCGCTGATCCAAACCTCGTCGAGCGCGCTGTCGTCGCTGACCAACAGCCTGCAGCGGATCCGCACGCTGGCCGTGCAGGCGTCGACCGGCACGCTGTCCACCTCCGACCAGAACGCGCTGCAGAAGGAGGTCTCGCAGCAGATCTCCGAAGTGAACCGGATCGCCTCGCAGACGACCTACAACGGCAAGAACATCCTCGACGGCTCGGCAGGCATCCTGTCGTTCCAGGTCGGCGCGAACGTCGGCCAGACGGTCAGCCTCGACCTGAGCCAGAGCATGTCGGCCGCGCAGATCGGCGGCGGCCTCGTGCAGCAGGGCCAGACGATCGGCACCTTCACGAACCTGAGCCTCGACGCCAGCGGCTCCTCGGCCGCCGGCGCGCCGGCGATCACGGCGGTCAGCGTCATCGCCGACGGCCGGGGCGGCTTCACCTTCACCGACCAGAACGGCACGGCGCTGACTTCGGCCACAGTCGGCAACATTTTCTCGTCGGGTACGGCGGCCGGTTCGGGCACGGCCGTCACGAACCTGGCGCTGAAGGCGTCGGCCACGAGCGGCATGTCGACCGCGGAAGTGGCCGCGGCCTCGGCGATGCAGGCGCAGATCAACGCGGTCAACCAGCCGCCGACGGTCTCGAACCTCGATATCTCGAGCGTCGCGGGCGCCAACCAGGCGATGGTGTCGATCGACAACGCGTTGCAAACGGTGAACAACCTGCAGGCCACGCTCGGTGCGGCACAAAACCGCTTCACCGCGATCGCCACGACCCAGCAGGCGAACTCGACGAACCTGTCGTCGGCGCAGTCGCAGATCCAGAGCGCGGACTTCGCTCAGGAAACCGCGAACCTGTCGCGCGCACAGGTGCTCCAGCAGGCCGGCATCTCGGTGCTCGCGCAAGCGAACTCCAACCCGCAGCAAGTGCTGAAGCTCCTGCAATAAGGGGCGGTCGCGCGACGGGCCGCACCGCCCGTCGCGCGCGGCGCGGCAAGCGCGCCCGCGTCCTTGCGCCGCACCGGCCCTGCCATCCAGGCCTCCCGCCGTGACCCGCCAGCTCCCGCGCCCCCGGGCTTTCACCCGCCCGCCGCGCTCCCGCCGCCGGCCCCGCCCGAGCCCGTTTCACCCGCCACCAGCGCGGCCCGGCGGGCGTTCCGCGCCTCGCCCGACATAAAAATCGGGCCGAATCTGATCGTCCGCCCCTCAAGTTTTGTTTCCGAAGGCCGAAATCCTGCTCTGAGGCGGCCAGCAAAGAACGAGTGCTTCCGCCGATGCCAATAGTGGCTTTTATGGGCTTTCGGCTCACTTAGGAGATTTTCCATGCTCGGAATCAATAGCAATATCAACTCGCTGGTCGCTCAGCAAAACCTGAACGGTTCGCAAAGCGCCCTGTCGCAGGCGATCACCCGTCTGTCGTCGGGCAAGCGCATCAACAGCGCGGCGGATGATGCAGCGGGCCTCGCGATCTCGACCCGGATGCAAACCCAGATCAACGGCCTGAACCAGGGCGTGTCGAACGCAAACGACGGCGTCTCGCTGATCCAGACCGCGTCGAGCGCACTGTCGTCGCTGACCAACAGCCTGCAGCGTATCCGTACGCTGGCCGTGCAAGCGTCGACCGGCACGCTGTCGACCTCGGACCAGAACGCACTGCAACAGGAAGTCTCGCAGCAGATCGCGGAAGTGAACCGGATCGCGTCGCAAACGACCTACAACGGCAAGAACATCCTCGACGGCTCGGCAGGCATCCTGTCGTTCCAAGTCGGCGCGAACGTCGGCCAGACGGTCAGCCTCGACCTGAGCCAAAGCATGTCGGCGGCGCAAGTCGGCGGCGGCCTGGTGCAGAAGGGCCAAACGGTCGGCTCGTTCACCAACCTGAACCTCGACGCGACCGGCGCCTACACGTCGACGGCAGCGAACGTCGCGATCACGTCGGTCAATGTCATCGCTGACGGCAAGGGCGGCTACACGTTCACCGACCAGAACGGCAGCGCACTGTCCGCAACGGCAGTCGGCAACATCTTCTCGGCAGGCACGGCAGCGGGCACGGGTACGGCAGTCACGAACCTGACGCTCCAGGCAGGCGCGACGAGCGGCATGTCCACGCAGCAAGCAGCCGCAGCGACGAACATGCAATCGCAGATCAACGCGGTCAACCAGCCGCCGACGGTCTCGAACCTGAACATCTCGACCGTCACGGGCGCGAACCAGGCGATGGTGTCGATCGACAACGCGTTGCAAACGGTGAACAACCTGCAGGCAACGCTCGGTGCGGCGCAAAACCGCTTCACCGCGATCGCAACGACGCAGCAAGCGAACTCGACGAACCTGTCGTCGGCTCAATCGCAGATCCAAAGCGCGGACTTCGCGCAGGAAACCGCGAACCTGTCGCGCGCGCAAGTGCTGCAACAGGCCGGCATCTCGGTGCTCGCGCAAGCGAACTCCAACCCGCAGCAGGTTCTGAAGCTTCTGCAGTAATGCTGTAACGGGCAACCGTACGATGGGCCGCGCAGTAGAGCGGCCCGTCTTGTGCGGCGGTGCAACTCCTCGTGGCCGCCGCACTCTTTTTCGCTTATCGCGACTGAAGTTCCAGATTCGCGCCAGCCGCTTCCGGCGACGCACGGAGTACAGCGATGTCCACACCCATTTCGTCGACGACCAACACGCCGATCGCCAGCTCGACCAGCGCCACCCAGCAGGCCGCCCAGCAGGCGCTGCAGGAAGCCGCGCAGTCCATCATCAGCGGCGCGACCGGCAACTCGTCGCTCGACGTCAACTCGCTCGTTACCGCCCTCGTCAACAGCAAGACGGCCGGCGAAACCGCCCAGCTGTCGACCGCCACCGCGTCCGACCAGACCCAGCTCACCGCACTCGGCACGCTGCAATCGGCGCTCGGCGCGCTGCAAAGCGGCCTCGGCGCACTCGCGGACGGCACCTTCAACCAGGTCCTGACCGCCACCACCAGCGGTACCGGCCTGACCGCCACGACCGGCGCAGGCGCGGTAGCCGGCAGCTACCAGATCACCGTCAATCAGATCGCGACCTCGCAGACGCTGACTTCCGGCGCGTTCAGCGCGACGCAGCAGCTCGGCACCGGCACGCTGACCCTGTCGATCGGCAGCCAGTCGACCTCGATCTCGATCAATTCGGCGAACAACACGTTGGCCGGCATCGCCGCCACGATCAATTCGGCTTCGAACAATCCGGGCGTCACCGCGACGGTCGTGACCGGCAGCGACGGCGCCCACCTCGTGCTGCGCTCGGCCAATACGGGCGCGGCCGACACGATCAACGTCGGCGTCAGCAACCTGTCCGGCGACAACGGCCTGTCGAGCCTCGCCGTCACGTCGACGCCGAGCACCACGGGCGGCCAGTCGACCATCGCCTCGGGCGGCAGCATCGCGTGGTCGCAGTCGACCGCCGCGCAGGACGCGCAATTCTCGGTCGGCGGCGTCGCCGCGAGCAGCGCGTCCAATACCGTATCGAACGCGATCGCGGGCGTTTCGCTGACGCTCACGCAGGCGGCCGTCAGCACGACGCCGCAGACCCTGACCGTGTCGCAGGACGTCACGACCCAGGTCAATGACATCTCCAATTTCGTATCGCTGTACAACGCGGTCGTGTCGACCATTTCGCAGCTGACCTCGCTGAGCGGCGGCGGCACCAGCTCGGCGTCGGCAGGCCCGCTGCTCGGCGACTCGACGCTGAACACGATCAACAACTCGCTGATGACGATCCTCGCGAGCGGTGTGCCCGGCGGCGGCTCCACCGCGACGCTCGGCGCGCTCGGCATCACGATCGCCGACGGTGCGTCCTCGAGCCTGCCGGACGGCTCGCTCGTGCTCAACAAGACGCAGCTCACCGCCGCCCTGCAAAGCAACCCGGCGGCCGCTTCTACGCTGTTCAACGGCACCAACGGCATCGGCGCACAGCTCAACACGGCAATCACGAACTTCACGCAGACGGGCGGTATGCTCGCCACGCGCACCAGCGCGCTGAACTCGGACCTGCAGAGCCTCGCGACCCAGCAGCAGAACCTGACCGACTACACGACCCAGCTCACCGACCAGTACAACGCGCAATTCACCGCGCTCAACACGCTGATGGCCTCGATGAACTCGAACCAGAGCTACCTGACGGCGCTGTTCGGCGGCACCAACAGCGCAGGCGCGCTGGCGAGCAACAAATAAGCGTAGAGTCGCGCTTGGACGAACAAAGGAGCGATTCCATGGACCAGACTTCGCTGGTGCAATACGTGCTGGAACTGACGCGCGCCATCGACCAGGCGGCCCAGCTGGCCGACTGGACGGAGGCCGCGCGCCTGATCGACGTGCGGTCCCCGTACCTGATGTCGATCACGGCCGAGCAAACGAGCGCATCGCTCGAACTCGTGCGGCAGATCCAGGCGCTCGACGCGGCCGTGTTCGACAACGCGCAGACCACCCAGACCGAACTGCAGACCGAATACCGCGCCGCGATGGACCGCGCGAATGCGGCCAGCGCCTACCAGCAGGCCGCCGCGCGGTTCTGAACGCCGCTTCCCCTGACAACAATAAATCACGCGTGTAGACGCGTGCTCGTTCGCCTCCGTGCCCGCCTCGTGCGGGCCTTTTTTTATCCTGGGCAGAAATCGGGACAGACTGGCCATGCGGCAAACTGACGGGGGATTTGGGGTTAGCTCCGCGCTTCAGGCCCGGGAGGCGAAGCCGATAATCAGGTGAACTCGCTCATTCCGTCATGTCCATGGCCACCTTGTCCGTCTCGACCTCCCCTCCGCTGTCGCCTGAAGATCAGCAGGCCGCCGACAGCGCGCTGGTACTGCAAAGTGCGGTCGAGCAGCACCAGCAGGGCGCGCTCGCGGATGCGCAGGCGCTCTACGAAGCGATCCTCGGCGTACTGCCCGAGCAGCCGCAGGCGCACTATGGGCTCGGCATGCTGAAGGTCCAGGCCGACGCGCCGGCCGACGCGCTGCCGCACTTCGAAGTCGCGTTGGGCGGCGCCCCGAACGATACGGGCTATTGGCTCGGCTACATCAATGCACTGATCGAGGCCGGCCAGGTCGCCGCGGGCTGGGCGGCGGTCAATCTGGCGCAGCAGCGCGGCATCAGCGGACCGACGCTCAACCTGTTGATCCTGCGTTTGTCGAATTCGGTCGAAGGCACGCCGTCGCCGATGCGCTTCACGCTGAACACGCAGCTCAACCTCCCCGTCATCTCAAGCGCCGCGGCGGGCCCCGCCGCGGCGCCGGACCAGACAGCCGGGGTGCGCCGGCCCAGCCCGCAGGACATGAGCCGCCTCGCCGCGCTTTACAACAAGGGGCGCGACGCGGACGCGATCAAGCTGGCGCGCACGCTGACCCGACGCTTTCCGGCGCATGGCCCCGCGTGGCGCGCACTCGCGCTGGCGCTGCATCGCAGCGGGCAGTCGGAACCGGCCTGCGAGGCCTTCGCGCAAACCATCACGCTGATGCCCAACGACGCACAGTGCCGGCTGTTGCTGGCCGATACGCTGCGCCGGCTGAACCGCTATGCGGAAGCCGAGGAACAATGCCGCCAGGCGCTCGGGCTCGGTCCCGATCAGCCTGAAGCGAACCGCCTGATGTGCACGCTGCTCGGCGGGCTGAGTCGAGTGGAAGAAGCGCGCGCGTATGGCCTGCGCGCGATCGAACTCGCGCCCAACGATGAAACGATGTACACCACGCTCGCCGTGATGCTGTTCGAAAGCAGCGGCTCCGCGGCCGAGGCCGAGCCCTACTTCCGGCGCGCGCTCGAACTGAAGCCGACGGATGCTGACGCGCACAGCAGCCTGCTGTTCGGCCTCACCCATCAGATCAACATCGCCGCCGCCACGCTCGCCGCCGAACACCGCCTGTTCGCCGAACGTCACGAGGCACCGCTGCGCGCGCGCTGGAGCGCCCACCCGAATCGCCGCGACCCCGAGCGTCCGCTGCGCATCGGCTTCGTGTCGGGCGACCTGTTCAAGCATGCAGTCGCTTCCTACCTGATGCCGCTGCTCGGCCCGCTCAAGCGCGAAGGCGATCTGTCGCTGTACTTCTACTACAACCACGTACTCGCCGACCAGGTCACGGCCGGGCTGAAAGCGCATGCGACCGAGTGGCGCGACGTCGCGGCGTTGTCGGACGAGAAGCTGTGCCAGCAGATCCGCAACGACCGCATCGACATCCTCGTCGACCTGTCCGGGCATACCGGGCGCAACCGCCTGATGGCCTTCGCACGCAAGCCCGCGCCCGTGCAGGTCAGTTGCATCGGCTATCCGGGCACCACCGGCCTCGAGGCGATGGACTATTACTTCGCGGACCGCTTCGCGATTCCGCCGGGGCCGCTCGAGCAGCAATTCAGCGAGAAGATCGTGCGCCTGCAGGCGACCGCCGCCTTCGAGCCCGAACAGTACGCGCCGCCCGTCAACATCCTGCCCGCGCAGCACAACGGCTATGTCACGTTCGGCAGCTTCAACCGTCTCAACAAGCTGCGCGCCGACGTGATCGCGGTCTGGGCGCGCCTGCTGCACGCCCTGCCGAATTCACGCATTGTGCTCGGCGGCATTCCGCCCGACGGCGGCCAGGACGAGCTGATCGGCTGGTTCGAGCAGGCCGGCATCGGGCGCGAGCGCCTCGGCTTCCTGACGCGCTCCGCGACGATCGTCTACCTGCAGCAGCACCACCAGATCGACATCTGCCTCGACACCTTCCCCTACACCGGCTCGACCACCGTGCTCCACTCGCTGTGGATGGGGGTGCCGACGCTGACGATCGCGGGCGAGACCGTGCCGAGCCGCGCGGGCGCGACCTGGATGTCGCTCGTCGGCCTCGAGTCGTTCGTGGCCGACGACGCTGATGATTTCGTTGCGAAGGGCGTCGCCGCCGCGCGCGACCTCGACACGCTCGCGCGCGTGCGCAGCGAGCTGCGCTCGCGCTGCGAGGCGAGCTCCGCATTCCGGCCGGACGTCGTCGGACAGAATATCGCGGACGCATTCCGGACCATGTGGCGGCGCTGGTGCGACGACCTGCCGCCGGAGAGCTTCAGCGTAGCGCCGCGTCCCGGCCTCGACGGAGAATCCAAGTGAACGCCCTGCCCCTGCGCAAGATCGAACTGGAAGCCCAGGCGCCGATCTATGTGACCCAGCCGCACCTCGCGCCGCTCGCGGAATTCATGCCGTATCTCGAGGAGATCTGGGACAGCAAGATGCTGACCAACGGCGGCCCGTTCCACCAGCAGCTGGAACGCGCGCTGTGCGACTACCTGGGCGTGCGCCACCTGTCGCTGTTCACCAACGGCACGCTCGCGCTCGTCACCGCGCTGCAGGCGCTGCGCGTGACGGGCGAGGTCATCACGACGCCCTACTCGTTCGTCGCCACCGCACATTCGCTGCTGTGGAACGGCATCAAGCCCGTGTTCGTCGACATCGACCCGATCACGCTGAACCTCGATCCCGCCAGGATCGAGGCCGCGATCACGCCGCAGACGATGGCGATCATGCCCGTGCACTGCTACGGCCAGCCGTGCGACGTCGCGGCGATCCAGAAGATCGCCGACAACTACAACCTCAAGGTGATCTACGACGCCGCGCATGCGTTCGGCGTCCAGCTCGACGGCGGCGGCAGCGTGCTCGAGCACGGCGACATGTCGATCCTGAGCTTTCACGCGACCAAGGTGTTCAACACCTTCGAAGGCGGCGCGATCATCTGCCAGGACGCGAAAGCCAAGCAGCGCATCGATCATCTGAAGAATTTCGGCTTCGTCGACGAAGTCACCGTGGTCGCGCCGGGCATCAACGGCAAGATGAGCGAGATCAACGCGGCGTTCGGCCTGCTGCAGCTCAAGCACGTCGACGACGCGCTCGCCCGCCGTGCGCAAATCGACGCGCGCTACCGCGCGCGGCTCGGCGAGGTCGCCGGCATCCGCTGCGTGCCGCTCGGCGTCGGCGCGGCGCGCGTCAACCACGCGTACTTCCCGATCCTCGTCGACGGCGACTACCCGCTCGGCCGCGACGCGCTGTACCAGCGCTTCCGCGAGCAGGGCATCTTCGCGCGCCGCTATTTCTATCCGCTGATCTCGGATTTCCCGATGTATCGCGGGCTGCCGTCCGCGCACCGCGACAACCTGCCCATCGCGGCCGACGCCGCGAGCAAGGTGCTGTGCCTGCCGATCTATCCCGCGCTGACGGACGACGACGTCGACCGGATCGCCGGCATCATCGCCGACGCGCACGCATGAAACTCGGCATCATGCAGCCGTACCTGTTTCCCTATCTGGGATACCTGCAACTGGTCGCGGCTGTCGACGCGTTCGTCTTCTACGACGACGTGCAGTTCATCAAGAACGGCTGGATCAACCGCAACCGGCTCGCGCTCGGCGGGGCGATCCGCTATTTCACCGTGCCGCTCGCGGGCGCCGGCAGCTCGCTCAGCATCCGCGAGGTGCGCATGCAGCCGTCCGAGCGCTGGCGCGACAAGCTGCTGGAATCGATCCGGCACGGCTATGCCCGCGCGCCCTACTACGGCCCCGTGCGCGAGCTGATCGGCGACGTGCTGGGCACGGCCACCACGCAGATCGCGACGCTCGCCGCCCGCAGCGTGACCGAGACGGCGCGCTACCTGGGACTCGGCACCCGCTTCGTGCCGAGTTCCGTGGTCTACGGCAACGACGCGCTCAAGGGGCCGGCGCGCGTCCTCGACATCTGCGCGCGCGAACGCGCCGATCACTACCTGAACCTGCCGGGCGGCCGCGCGCTGTACGACCGTCATGCGTTCAGCGCGGCCGGCGTCGAGCTGGGCTTCGTCGAGCCCGAGCTGTGGCCGTATCGCCAGTTCGGCGGCGAGTTCGTCCCCGGGCTCTCGATCATCGACGTCCTGATGTTCAATGCACCGGACGTCGTCCGCACCCATCTGACGGACGCGGCCCGACCATGAGCGCGGACGCGATCGGCGGCTACCTCGAACTGGAACTGCCCCGCGCCGGCGCAGGGCCGCATCCCGACGCGCTCGCGTTCCAGTCGGCGCGTGCCGCGTTTCGCGCGCTGCTGGAGACGGCCCGCCCCGCCGCGGTCTGGCTGCCCCACTACCTGTGCGACAGCCTGCTCGAACCGCTCGCGGCCACCGGCGTGACGGTCAAGCGCTACGCGCTCGACGCGCAGTTGCGCGTCCGGGATGCCGCGCCCGCCGACGGCGAATGGCTGCTCTACGTGAATTATTTCGGCCTGTGCGAGGCGAACGTCGACGACGTGCTGCGACGCTTTCCGCCCGAGCGGGTCGTGATCGACAACGCCCAGGCGCTGTTCGCCGCGCCGCGCGACTGCGCGGCAACCCTTTATTCGCCGCGCAAGTTCGTCGGCGTGCCCGACGGCGGCTATCTCATGACGGCGCGCGCCGTCGCGCCGCCCGTCGAGATCGATACGGCCTCGCCGGGACGCTTTGCACATCTGGTCGAGCGCCTCGATGCAGGCGCCGAGGCCGGCTATGCGCACTACGCGCGCGCCGAGCAGAGCCTGTCGCACGAGCCGCCGCGACGCATGTCGGCGCTCACGCACCGCCTGCTCGCGAGTATCGACTACGCCGCGGTCCGGGCGCGGCGCCGCGCCAACTTCGCCCATCTGCACGCGCGCCTGAAGCACGCCAACGCATTCCCGCTCACGGCCGGCGAGCATGACGTGCCGCTCTGCTATCCGTTCCTCGGCGCGCCCGCGACGCTGCGGGCCGAACTGTTCAAGCAGCGGATCTACACGCCCTGCTATTGGCCCGAGGTGGCCGCGGACCCGCTGCTGCCCGACGTGGAGCGGACGCTCGCGCAGGCGACGCTGTTCCTGCCCTGCGACCAGCGGCTCACGCCCGAGCGGCTCGACGCGCTCGCGGACCGGGTGCTGGCCGGCATCCGGAACACCTGACACGCCGCGCCGAACGGACAGGACCTTTCGAATCATCGCCAACATGAACCCTAAAGTCAGAGTGCTGGTTTTTCCGTGCGGCTCGGAGAACGCGGCCGAAATCCATCAGGCGCTGCGCTATTCGCTCCACGTCGAGCTGTTCGGCGCGTCGAGCGTCGAGGATCATGGTCGCTTCCGCTTCGAGCACTATCACGGCGACCTGCCGCGCATCGACGATCCCGGTTT
>NZ_JAAGNW010000003.1:103917-105281 GCF_010645215.1 Burkholderia multivorans
TACAGGAATATCTGTCGTGCCGCGCACGCTCGATGGGCTTCGCGCTCGTCAACGGCGATCCGCAGAGCGCGGCCGTCGCGCGGCGCAAGAGCGCGACCTACCGCCTGTTCGCGGACCAGCCCTGGACGCCGCGCGTCTATGCCAACGTCGAAGCGGTCGACGCGTGGCCCGCGATCGTCAAGCCCGACACCGGCCAGGGCGGGCAAGGCGTGACCCTGGTCCAGAACGCCGCGCAGGCGCGCGATGCGATGAGCCGGATCGCCGATCCCCTCCTGGTGGAATACCTGCCCGGCGACGAACTGACGGTCGATTGCTTCACCGATCGCAAGCGCACGGTGCTCTGGGCCCGGGCGCGCACCCGCGAACGCGTGAAGGCCGGCATCACGATGCGCTCCCGGCTGCTCGACGCCTCGCCCGGGATCGACGCGATCGCGGCGGAAATCAATCGCCGCATGGTCCTGCGCGGCCCGTGGTTCTTCCAGGTCAAGGCGGACCGGCACGGCGCGTGGAAATTGCTGGAAGTGGCCTGCCGCGTGGCCGGCGCGATGGTGACGACGCGCGCGCACGGCGTGAACCTGCCGCTGCTCGCGGTGCAGGACCATCTGGGGCGCGACCTGATCGCGTCCGGCAATCCGCAGGTCGACCTGGTCGAACGCAACATCGCGACGCGTGCGCGCTTTGCCTGCGAGTACGACACCGTATGCGTCGACCTCGACGACACGCTGATCCTCGACGGACATGCGGTGCCGCTCACGATGGCCTTTCTTTACCAGTCGCGCGCGGCAGGCAAGCGCATCAAGCTGATCACGCGCCATGCGTTCGATGTCGCGCAGACGCTCGCCGATGCGCGCATCGACAGCCGGCTGTTCGACGAGATCGTCGTGCTCGATGCGCGCGCCTCGAAGGCCGACCACGTGCCGCCGCGGTCGATCTTCATCGACAACCATTTCCCCGAACGTCGCGACGTCGCCAGCCGCTGCGCCGTGCCCGTGCTCGACGTCGACGCTCTCGAATTCTTTGTCCGATAAGCCCCCGCCATGATCGACAATACCTCGCCCGATTTCCTCAGTGTCCTGCGCGCAGAACGGCGGGATCTTCTCGAACGCCTGCGGCAGACCCGCTTCGAAACGCTCAGGAAAGGCATCAGCCATGCCCAGGTGATTCCGTTCGCCACCTACGCCCCCTGGCTCGACGATGCCGAGTTCGCCGCGCTGTACGAACAGGTGAAGGGCGCGACCCTGGTCGACGTCTACCGCTGCCATGAGCTGTACCGGCTGGCCAGGCAATGCGCGGCGCTGCCCGGCGAGGCGGCCGAGATCGGCGTGTGGCGCGGCGGCACGGCGACGATCATCGCCCGTGCGCTG
>NZ_JAAGNW010000003.1:105291-106845 GCF_010645215.1 Burkholderia multivorans
GTGGCGAAATGCGATGCCGAGTACGACACGCTCTACACCGGCGGCGAACACGCCGACGCCGACGAGGCGTCCGTGCTCCGCCTGCTCGCGACGGCCGGCGCGCGCGGCGAGATTCATCGCGGCATCTTCCCGGACGACACGCTGGACGGGCTGCCCGACCAGCTGTGCTTCGTCCATATCGACGTCGACGCCTATCACTCGGTCAAGCAGTCCTTCGAGGCGCTGTGGCCCCGCCTGCAACCGCGCGGCATCGTGGTGTTCGACGACTACAGCACGTTCGGCTGCGAAGGCGCGACGCTCGCCATCAACGAGATCGTCGCCCGCTACCGGGACGGCTTGTTCGTTCACAACCTGAACGGCCATGCGCTGTTCATCAAGCAGGCCGCCGCGTGAGCGCACACCGCCAGGCGCTCGCGCCGGAGAATCAGCGATGAAGAAGATCGCGCACTACCAGACGCTCGAGTACGCGCGCATCATCGCGCTGATGCAGGCGTTCCAGCGGCGCAGCGACCGGCCCCTGCGCGTCCTCGACTACGGCTGCGGGCTCGGCAAGTTCCTGGACGGCTTCGCCGCGCTCGGGATCGACGTCACGGGCGTCGACGCCAATCCGGACTACGTGGCGCGCGCCCGGGCCAAGGGGTATGCGGCGCACGAACCGGCGGCCTTTTTCGCGGATCCGCCCGCGCCGTTCGACATCGTGTTCATGAGCCATCTGATCGAGCACGTGACGCCCGACGGACTCGTGGATCTGGTGCCGCGCTTATGTGCGCTGATGGGCGCCGACAGCCGCATGATCCTGATCAGCCCGACGCCGGGCGAGCGCTTTTATCACGACTTCTCGCACATCCGCCCGTATCTGCCGCAAAGCATCCGGCATGCATTCGGCGCGACCGGCATGCCGATCTCGTTCGGCGAAGCCGGCCTGCTGGAGATGGTGGACATCTATTTCTTCAAGGATCCCTACCGGACCCGGATGTGGCGCTCGTTCTATACGGGCCACCCCGTCAAGCGCGCGCTGACGCGCGCGTACAACTGGCTGCTCGACGCCGCGTGGCGCGTGTCGGGCGGTCGCATCGGCGTGACCGCGTCCTGGCTCGGCGTGTACGAACTGCGCGAGCGCGCCGCGGGCTAGGGCCCGCGGACGCACTCCATGGGAATCCGGCGCTGGACGCCGGATTCCCGCCTCCGCCCGGCCGTCAGGCGAGGTCGAGCGCCTGGGTCAGATCCCCCGGCGGCGTCGCGCCGCGCGCGGCGAACGCCTTGTCGCGCGATGCCACGCCGTCGAGCGGCGTGAGGCCGTGCACGCGGCTGATGAAGCGCAGGATCGAGTTGGTGTCGTACAGCGTGTGATCGACGTGGCCTTTCTTCGCGAACGGCGCAATCACCAGCGCCGGGATCCGCGAACCCGGGCCCCAGCGGTCGCCTTGCGGCGGCGTCACCGGATCCCACCAGCCGCCGTTCTCGTCGTGGGTCATGATGATCACCGTGTTCGCCCACTGCGGCCCGCGCTGGATATGCTCGATCACCGTCGCGCCGTGCCGGTCGCCCGATTCG
>NZ_JAAGNW010000003.1:106855-110208 GCF_010645215.1 Burkholderia multivorans
CATCGATGTCGGCGGGCAGGTGGTTGGTCGACGGATCGTCGCCGAGGCCCGCGTCGCGCAGGTGGCGACGGCGCGCCTCGGTGCCCGGCGCGAAACTCGCGAAGTAGTTGAACGGCTGGTGGTGATACTGGAAGTCGGGCACCTCGCCCGTGTCGCGGTGCTCGAGCGCGTACTGCCACGCACCGCCGTACCACGCCCAGTCGACGCCCTTCTCCGACAGCCGGTCGCCGATCGTCGCATAGCTTTGCGGCGGCAGCACGCGCGGGTCGGCCGGATCCGCGTAGGCGGCATTGCCGCCCTCGGGCGGCGGCACGTAGCTCGGCTGGTACGGCGGCGCCATCGTGTTCACCGCATAGCCGTCCGGCGTGATGGCCCCGTCGCGCTCGAACTTCGGCGGACCGTCGAGCGCCGACGCGGGCGAATCGGCCGCGACCTTGAGGCGGGTTCCCGTCGGATCGTCGCCTTCGACCACCGACACCAGGTGCTTGGCCGCGCTCGTGTGCACGTCGGGATACAGCGGCGTCTGCGCGGAGATCAGGTAGATGTGGTTGAGCCAGGAACCGCCGAACGCGGCCATGAAGAAGTTGTCGCACAGCGTGTACTGGCGCGCGAGGTTCCACAGGCGCAGCGTCTCGGCCGAATTGCGGTAATGGCCCATCACGAGGCCGCCCGAATCCGCCCACGCGGCGAACTGGTTGTTGCGGCCCGCGTTGATCTGCATCTGGTTCTGGTAGAAGCGATGCCACAGGTCGCGCGTGATCACGCTGTTCGGCAGCGGCTTGCCCTGCGCGTCGCGGATCAGGAACGGCGCGTTCGGCAGGTTCTGGATGTCGCGCTCGGCGATCATGTAGCGCTTGCCGTCGATCTCCTGCGCCTGCGGCACGAGCCCGCCCCAGACCTTCGGCAGGGTGGGCAGCGGCGTCTTGCCGTCGCGGTCGAGCTGCAGCGCCTGGTTCGGCGATACGTCGGCGAGCGGATGGCGCACGCCCGGGAAATTGCCGTACAGGTTCGCGAAGCTGCGGTTCTCCGCGTAGATCACCACGATGTTGCGCACCTTGTCGCGCAGCAGCTGGTCGAGCTGCAGGTCGGCGGCGGAACGCGGCGCGAGCGGCGCGGTTTCGCAGCCGCCGAGCGCGAGGCTCGCGCCCAGCGCGGCCATGCCGCCCAATACGCGGCGGCGGTCGGGATCGGCGGGGGTGTCGTCGTCGGGAAGATCGGGGGTGTCGGTCACGGTGGGGCGCTCCTCGTCAGTCTGATTGGTTCTTGGTCAGTCGACCGCGGCGCGGCTCGCGGCGCACGCGGCAGGTGAGCAGTTTCGTGATGCAAGGCGACTGTCACGAAATTGACACATCCGCGACTATAGCGTGTGACGGCGCGCGAGGACAGTCGGGGCGGCCGGCGGGGACCGTTCGCCCGGGGCGGCGCTCGTGTGCAGATAAGCACAGCCGTGTGACGGTTTGGCGTCGATCGGCGGGGCCGCCGCGCACCACTGCGCCTCACCGATACGGTGGGGAAATCGGTATCAAGTGGCCGCGAGCAGCTTCGCCTTCTGTTCGGCGAATTCCTGATCGGTGAGGATGCCCCGCTCCTTCAGCGCTGCAAGCCGTTCCAGTCTGGACACGATGTCATCCCCTGCGTCGGCCGGCGTGGATGGCGACGCCTGGCGGTATGCGTGCAACGCATCCCGCACCTTGTTCGTAAACGGCACGACGGTCCGCTTCGGCACATTCCGGATCACGCGTTCACTCGCGCCGTCCTCGATAGAGATCGTCCCCATCAGCATCCCGGTCGTGCCCGACACCGCATTGATCTTGTCGAGGTTGATCGACACCTGCCTGAGACCGTAGAAGAAACCTTTATCCAGGAAAATGACCCGCTGGTCGGTCAGGGCGATCAACCAGGTGTGATCGTCCATCAGGCCGGATGCGAAGGCCAGCACCTGCTCGCGCGCCATCAGAATCTCCGGAAGGTGACGCAACTCCTTCTTCGTGAAGAACCGATCGTCGCGGCGCTCGCGGGCGATGCGGTCGTATTCGCCCTTCAACTGCTCCTGGCTGGCATTCTTGAAATCAAACATCGAGGGATACCTCGTTGATGAGAAAAGCGGTTCATGGACGAATGCGCCGATTAAGCAGGGCATGGCAATACGCCTGTCGCGCCATTCGTCCAATTCATGACAATGCGTTCGAGTCCGGAGGAATTCGTTTTTGAAACGGCGGCGCTTACCTGGCATGACGTACATGAAGCCGTGGAATGCGGCACAGTTCATTCCGCATGGCAAAGCAGGGGCATTGAAAATGCGCCGGCGCATTTTACGTCAGTCGCTCGATGCCGGGAAATCGATGCAGCATGGTTCGAGATCGACCGGCGAGGTATCGCGCGCTTGCGCATCATTTACCGGCGCAGGCAGGCATGGTTTCCAGTCGAATCACGTTGCATCCGCATCAGGATGACGGCGTGATTTCCTGCTCCGCCGCCCCTTTCGCTGCGTCGCGCGCGCGCCGCCTGGAACTCGCCTGGAACCTGGGGTGTCTTCACTGGATGCTTTTCACCGCCCAAGCGAGTCATGCCATCCCTGAAAGTTGCCGCACCGTCGTCGCTCTACCGTCGTGTCGCAGCGGCGCTCCTGCTTTGCGCGAGCAGCGCCTGCGCGCCCCCGCCGGACACGCGAAGCCCGCTCGATACGCCGGACACGCCCGAACAATCCTGCACGCCTGACGCAACGAAGCCCAAGCGGCAATTCCGCGCCGCCTGGATCGCCTCGGTCGTGAACCTCAACTGGCCCTCCCGACCCGGGCTCGCGGTCGGCAGGCAGCAGGACGAGTTGCGCCAGTGGTTCGACGAGGCGGCCCGCATGCATCACAACGCAGTCATCGTGCAGGTGCGGCCGGCCGCGGACGCTTTCTGGCCGTCGCCGTTCGAACCCTGGTCGAAGTATCTGACCGGCAGGCAGGGCGCCGATCCCGGCTACGACCCGCTCGCGTTCGCCGTCGCCGAGGCGCACCGGCGCAACCTCGAATTCCACGCCTGGTTCAATCCGTTCCGGCTCGCCATGAGCAGCCGCGTCGATACGCTCGCCGCCACGCATCCGGCTCACGCGCATCCGGACTGGATCGTCCGCTACGGCGGCAAGCTCTACTACAACCCGGGCATTCCGGCCGCGCGCGCGTTCGTCATCGACGCGATCATGGATGCGGTCGGCCGCTACGACATCGACGGCGTCCATCTCGACGATTACTTCTATCCGTATCCCGTCAAGGGCAAGACCTTCGACGACGCGGCCGCCTATGCGCGCTACGGCGCGGATTTCCCGACGCTGGCCGCATGGCGTCGCCACAACATCGATCGCTTCG
>NZ_JAAGNW010000003.1:110218-116185 GCF_010645215.1 Burkholderia multivorans
AAGGCGGCAAAGCCTTGGGTGAAGTTCGGCGTTTCACCGTTCGCGGTGTGGCGCAATGCCTCGACCGATCCGCTCGGTTCGCAGACCCGGGCCGGCATCGAAACCTACGACGACCTGTACGCCGATACCCGCCGCTGGGTGCGCGAGGGCTGGCTCGACTACGTCGCGCCGCAGGTCTATTGGGCCCGGGGCTTCCCGGCCGCCGACTACGACCAGGTGGTGGCGTGGTGGGCCGAGCAGGTGCGGGGGCGCAACGTGCATCTCTATATCGGGCAGGCGGCCTTCAAGGTCGGCAAGCCCTCCCGTCAGTCGCCCGGCTGGGCCGATGCCGATGAACTGAGCAGGCATCTGGCGGCCAATCGCACCTGGCCCGAGGTGCAGGGCGATATCTACTTCTCCGCGAAGGACGTGCGCGCCGATTCGCTCGGCGCGATGTCGCGGCTGACCCGCACGTGGTATTCGCGCCCCGCGCTCGTGCCGGTCATGGCTTCGCCCGGCGTGTCGCCGCCCGCTCCGGTCGAGACGGTTCGGGTCGAACGGGCCGAAGGCGGCGCACGCCTGCAATGGCAGCCCCGCTCGGCGTCCGGTGCGACTGCCTACGCGATCTATCGCAGCGAGCAGGTGCCGCTCACCGCGTGCGCCCGCAGCGATGCGCGTCATCTGCTCGCGACGGTGCGCGGGACCGATTATGTCGACGTTACCGCCCAGGCCGATCGCGACTACCACTACGAGATCACCGCGCTCGACCGGTTCGCGAATGAAAGCGCACCGGCGGAGGCTCGCCTTGCGGCTGTGTCCGGTAAGGTGAAACGGCGCTGAGGCGGGGGCCGGTGCGCTTTCTGCATGCGTATCGGCTTGCTTCGTCGTGGGAGGAATCCCGATTGTCGTGGGACGAAGCATGCGAATGCGATTAATCGATATCCAGATAAATCTTCGGTGGCAGGGCTTTGCTTCCGACTACCGCTCATTCCCAATGTTCCATAGAATATTCGATGCAGCAAATCGAATCCTTCTTGAAAATCTTCACGATTCACATCAAGACAAAACAACATGAAATCACTGAAAAAGCATGCACTCGCGGCAGCTCTCTGCGTACTGGCCGCGGGCGCGGCCCACGCCGACCCTTCGATCGTCGGCTACTGGCGCATCGACACCTATGCGAAACCCGGCGGCAACCATCTGTCGACGCAAATGATTTGCTTCAACGCCGATCGAACCTGGTATGGCGCAACGCAATCCGCATGGAATGGCAACTGGTTTCAATTGGGCAATGAAGTGTGGTGGTATGGCTCCGTTCCAATAGGCCAGACGCGGCTTGCAACCATGGCCATGGGACAACTCGTCGACTCGCAGAAGACCATGACGGGCAACTACGGGGAGTGGACGTCGCCGGGCACGGCGCCTCTGCCATGGGACAAGCATGCGACCTACACCATGACCTACAGCGGCGCCGCTTGCCCGCCTCCGGTATGAGCAAGTGCTTATCGGGCGTGCGGCGAGGCATCAGTGTCGGTGTGAAGCCTGCCGCGAAGATAGTCCGATAAGCCGCAACCCGGCCAAGACACGCGTTGTCGTTTAATTCGAGCGACGCACGCTCGCCGAGATGCGTGAACCGCTATCGCCCCCGTCACCGCACGAAGTGTGGAGAGACGCCCCGACACTGCCGATCGACACGCGGCGACCCACCCCGGCGTCACCGGTTTGAAAACGCTTGCATGCGCCGGGGCGAAAGTCCGGTACTACGCGCCGTCGCACCCGACATACCGCTCGGGCGCGACGGCGCAAGCCCGAGTCACTGAATCAATCGCCGCTGCCCTGCGCAGACACCTTCTTCGTCTGCGGCATCACGCCGAGCAGCCACGAGAAATCCTCGCGGGTCCAGTTGGCCGGAATCGCAGGCATGCCGACCGCCGGCATGTCGGGGAACGGGCCGAAGTTCGAATTCTTCGTGGGCGGCGTCGTGCCGCCGTTGAACACGGCATTGGAATGGCAGGTGATGCACGATGCCTGTCCGGGCAGGACACCCGCATTGAATTCGACGAAGGAGTTGCCCAGGAAGGTGCGCTCGCCGGTGTTGGCATTGCCGATGTATTCGGACTGGACGCCGACCAGGCGATAGTTGCCGAACACCGGCGGGAGGCCCGCATCGGTCAGCAGGTTCTTCAGGTTCGCGGTGGCGTCGGTGTCGTTCCCGGTGCTGGTGGACGGGTTGGAGCCCCACGGATCCTCGCAGGAGGAATACAACTGCGGATTGCAGCGATTCGGATTGGTCTGCGTGTTCTGCGGTTCGAAGGTGGCCCAGACCCAGTTCGTCTTCAGCTTCGACGAGACATGCATCCCGACCAGCGCATAGCACTTGCCGTTGATCTTCTCGACGTAGACGCCGGCCGGCTTGTTGCTGTCGCAATCAAAACCGGGCGACAGCGAATCGGACGGCAGCCAGTCGGCCTTGATCTCGAGCGCGCTGCCGGGAAAGGTGATGGGGCCGACCGCACTGACGTACTGGTTCTGCCCCGTCAGGCTCTGCAGATTGCCGTTCTTGCCGCCCGGCGGCGACGTGATGTAGTCCGCCTCGGATTTGTCGACGTGGACTTCCTCGCAGAACTTCGGACTCTTCGACAGGTTTTTGGGGACGAACGGGCGCATGGTCACGTACTGGGTATCCGCGGTCGTCATCGAACTGCAGTCCTCGTCGGAAAGCGCGGGCAGCTTCACGCCGCGCAACCGGGCGAGCTCGAACGACAGCACGCTCGGGTGCAGGCTGCGGACCGCTTCCTGGGCGCAATGGCTGCCGCCGCCGACCAGGCAGTCCTGATCCGCCCAGCTTTCCCACGCGAGCGGATGCTTGCCGGTGGGATCGGTGCAATTCGCTGCGGCGAAGAACTGCCAGGCCAGTTGCTGCAGGTTGTATCGACCGCTCGGCAGGCTGCTCGGAAGCGTGCAGGCGGCAGGCGCCTTGGCGTTGCTGGTGTCGGCCGCCTGGCTCGGCGGTGCAGCGACGCACGCGAGACACGCCAGCAACACCCTCAGAAAGGATCGGCTGTTCATTTCTCTACCCCGTATTTTTTGTGGGAGCGGGGCATATGAATGATATTGGTCAAGGCCCCGAAAAAATCCTAGGCGGCATGACTCAAGTTACAACTACCCATTCTGGTAGGTGCGATGGATCGTGCGGATTCGGCGGAGGATGGCGTCAGGCCGCTCAGGCAAAGGCTCCTCCTGCCGAGGAGCGCATTCCAGCCTGTCCGGATCAGCGTGCCTCGTGCCCCCGCCGCTCCAGCACGTCTTCCAGCCATGCACCGATATCGCGTTGAACGAGATCCTTGTTGAAGCCGTTCAGTATTTCATGCCGGTCGCCCGGGTAGAACCGGTAGGCCAGCGCCAGATGCCCCCGGCGCATATAGCGCGCAATCAAGGCCTGGACCGAAATCGTATTCCCGCCCACCAGATCCGCGGTTCCGACCACCACCAGAACGGGCAGATCCACCGGTATCCTGGATTCATTCTCAGGAATCCATAGATTCCGGAAACCCTCGAATACCGAGTACGACATGCTGTTGGAAAACGGCTTGCCACAGAGATCGTCCGCGAGGAAGCGCTGTATCTCGGCCGGATCGGTGACCATCCACTCGCAGCCGGTCGATGCTTGCCCCTCCTGGACGAACGGTGCGTTGAAGGCGTGGAGCACTTCGCCGAAGATCGCTGAAGGCTGGCTGCCGTCGGCAGAGTGGGCTGCAAGCTTGAGTTGCTCAAGCATATCGTCGTCGACGCCCGGCAACGCGCCCAGCGTGCCGCACAGCACGGCGCCCGCCAGCAGGTTTCCATGATTCTGAATGTGAGACTGCGTGAGCGCGGACCCCATGCTATGCCCGAACGCGATCAGCGGCAGGTCGCTGAACCGGCTCTTCACCAGGCGGGATAGCTGGGCGATGTCGCTCGTCATGTCGGCCCAGGCCGTGAGCCCGGCCTGCCCAAATCCATCTGCACCGGCGGTACGACCATGACCGCGTAGATCGAGCGCGAAAACCACGTAGCCCCGCGCGGCCAGATAGCGGGCGAGCCGGTCGTAGCGACCGCTATGCTCGCAGATCCCATGGGTGATCTGCACGGCCGCTCGCGGTACCGCCCCGCCCGGCGGAAACCATTTCCTGAAAAAGATCTCGGCGCCGTCCACTTCCGACGGGAAGGACGATTCTTCGTAACCACAATCGATCTGCGCTGCCATTTAAGAGACTCCGTTGCTCGTTCGATAGAGAGGGGTTGATCATGCCTACGCTCGCTGCACCGAGTTTCCGGGCCAACTGCGAAATGAGCATATCAGGAACATTGCTTCGATCAAAAAACTGTCAGGATCGCCAATCTTTTACGGCGATGCGCCGAATCTTCCGAATGCAGTGGGCATTTAATTACCGTGGCAACGATTCCTCTTCGGGGAATCGTTGCAGCGAATGTCCGGCTGGTGGCCCCCTGACCGAAGCGCTGTCGCCGCGTGCTTGCATGGTGCTGCGAACGCCGGCAGCAGCCGGTGATGCCTCAAGCGTCGACACTGCTGATGCGACGATAGACAGGTCGCCCGAGCAAGAAATTGTTCACTGCTGGCACAGGAAAATCCTCAGCCAACACCAGCCAAATGGTTATATTCAGATCTTCCTCGATTTGATAGATCCCCAATAGCTAACTGGAGACACCCAAACATAGTGATCCGATACGTTCTCTATGCTCTGTCACCGAGGCGACGTTTATACGTCAGCGCTGCTGCAATTCCCCCGGCAATCATGCCGCCGACAGCCGCACTCGACCAACCAATAGTGCCGCTGTAATACGCGGCCGCTGCCACGCCGACCCCGCCCAACACCGCGCCAAGAAAAATATTCTTACTAAAGTCGATAATAAAATTCCATCGCGCCGAACCAGGCTGCTCAACACGAGGTCCAAACCACAATAAATCCAAAAACCCTTCTGCCATCCTTGATATGAAATACAAAATATTGTCCATACTTTCTCCAACGGTTCTAATCAACTATCGCCCCACTTACCCTCCCTCAATATATCGGCATCAGTGAAATATAAAAATGCCAATTTTTCAATACAACGCCTCGCGCAAATAATTCAACTTTCCTCCGAGCGGCGCACTGTAAAAAGAGTGCTGGCGCACGTGCTGCGCCTCGACAATGACACCAACAAAATCTAGGTGCAACGGAATTGACACTATCTTTCTTTTACCAGAAAGGCATACCTCCATTCCGTTTGCCTTCATGATTAAATCGCGACGACGTATATTTGACAGAAAAATCATCCAATAACACATCGAACGCGACTTTATACGTGCAGCATCAATGGCGATTAGTGAATTTCTTCATTTTTCAAAATGACGGCAAGCTCCTCACCGCATCGCACCCTTGATCTGGCGGCAGCCACGCATATCGTTCAGTCGTTCAGGGTTTTCTTTTCCAGAACGTCTTCCGTGCCCCTGTTCCACCTCGCTACGGCGCCTCTGTCCGTACTCAATCTCAGTTAGGTGTCCCTGATACCACTTCATCAGCCACGAGCCACGCTCTGCTTCGCTGGTCACGTCGCGCGCCGGCTACAGGTGTTCATGTCGGGGATGGCACATGCCTGATGCAACTGAAATCATGCTTCCGGTCGAAACGGCGGACCCGCCTATGTTCGAAACGCACACGAAAATATCAAGCAGGCTCGACAACAAACGTACGATGGTCTTGGCAACACGCGTTGAGGAATTTGCATGCGGCGGAACAGCTATCGCTGCGACTGCGGCGGCAACGCGTCCATCGCGCTAAGCCTGAGGAAACCCAGTTAATGCGCCTGAGAAAGCCCTAAGAGGCCAGTTCAAAAAGACCCCGAAGAGGCTGTTAACTTCACCGGCGACCTGTTAACCTCAAGCATCTGAGCAACGGGATCATGAGGAATGCAAGCGCCGATCGTTGATGACGAATTGTGGGTACT
>NZ_JAAGNW010000030.1:0-4919 GCF_010645215.1 Burkholderia multivorans
ATCGAATATGCGCCGGCGCCGCCGTTCGACAGCGGGCGGCCGGAGCGCGCCGCGCCGGCGGTTCTGGAGGCGGTGACGAAACAGCTTGGGAAGATGCGGCGGGATCGTTATGAGGCGGTGCAGCGGGCAGCACTGGTGATGTGAGGTTGGGGCGACGACGGGAGCCGCGCCGGTGGTTCCCGGAACCTGACGTCGAACCGCAGCTGGAAACAAAAAAGGCCTGCACTTTCGTGCAAGCCTTTGAATTTGTTGGTGGGGCGTGAGTGACTCGAACACTCGACCTACGGATTAAGAGTCCCTTGCGGAGGCGACACTAGTCGATACTGGTCGATATTAGCGTTGCTTTCGGGCAACGACGCGACACTGGTCGACTGTATTCGACAGTGCCGTTGACACTTAGTTGACGCTCCGGCCGCTGGATAGCGCTGGTCCGTTGATCTTGCTGCCGATGCTATGCGGCGGAGAAGTTGGTAATACCAAGCCATTGACTCAAAAGGGATTTTTTGGAGAGATCCCTGGGGTATGGCACGTCTGGCCCCTCTCATGATCGGGCCCCGCTAATTGCTTTGCAAGAGGGTGGTCGGGTACCGCTGTAGCTGCGGCCTACCGTATCGAACATACCCGCTACTCGGTCCGGCGGGCCGCGCTGAGCCGCGCGATCACCCATAGGCACGCTGCAGAGACGCAGTCGCGCTAGGCCGCGTCGATTACGTGCCGGACACTCCTCACGCTAGCCGCCTGAATCGCATGCGGTCATCAAGTTCCGAGAGCGGTGCTTTCCCAACTTGGGAATCCAATAAAATCAACCCCTTGCTGCAAAAGTGCGGGCATGGAACAACGAGTCCCCAATGGGGACTCTTTAAAAATCAATCACTTACAAATTTGGTAACCAACAGATTGGTTGAGTACTTGCCGAATGGTCATGCGCTGCGCGTATTCCGGGCGTACGCAAACTCGACGTAAGGTATCCTCGCATTCAACTAGCTTCCCGGAGCGTTCAGCAATGCCGGTGCACGTCTATGTCGACACCGAATTCACAGATTTCCTCGACTGCGAGCTCATCAGCATTGGCCTCGTTGCGGACGACGGCCGCGAGTTTTATGGAGAGCGCTCGGATTTCGAACAATCTAGCTGCAGCGAGTTTGTCCGCGCAGCAGTTCTTCCCCAGCTCGGACAGTACCCGGACCGGGTGTTCACGCGCGATTCTTTGCACACCGAGCTGAGCCTCTGGCTCGATCAATACACCAACGAGCGCGAGCGTCTGCTGTGTTTTGACTACGGTGGCGATTGGGAGCTGCTATGTGACCTAATGGATGGCCCGCCTGCTGGTTGGCGAGCCTGCCGCGTTCAGCTTGATCAGCAGCGCATGGAGGACTACTTTCGCCGCCACGCAGGAAGACACCACGCGCTGATTGACGCTCGCGCAATGCAGTACGCGACCGCGATTGATGAATAAGCGGGCAACTGACGCCTAGTGGCATGTAGGACGAGGCGCCATATACTCGGAGGTCACGTCCCGCCATGTCGAGCATTCTCGATCACTTAGCCACGTCTCCCAGACGACCGGCACGGAGATGCAGAAGGCGCACGCTCCTATCAACTCGTACACGGTTCCAGACTCGTCAGTTCCTCTGCGTGTCTCAGGATCGAAGCGCACGATCCGCATGCTCATGCTGTATCGCGAACGGTTCATTTGAGGTTTTCCCGCAAAGTAGCGGGCTCCGTCCGCATCAAACACGAACCATTCAAAAAATGCGATTACGGGATCCGAGCTGGCAATGTCAGGTTGCATAGGTGGGTTCTAAATATCGGTGAGGAAGGGGCAACCTTTCAGAAGTGCCTCGGCGACTGCGTCGACGAACATGTCCAATCGTTCGCCACGATTGCGAACACGCTGCGCCCATGTCTTTGCGACCTTTCGGTAGTAAATGCGCTGTTCTGTTTTCCACCCTCCGTTCGGGTACACGAGGTCATGCATCCCTGTCATATAGACGCGCTCGATATCGAGATCTGCGAACTTTTGGTGGTGGTGAATCTGATTGCGTTCGCGAATTTCCTGATCGAACTCCTTGCCAAATTGCTTGATGAAAGGGCCGAACTGAATGCCATGTTTGGGCACCAAGCGATCGACAGCATCAACCAGTTGCTTGAGACGCTCTTTGAACTGGTAGATGCGGCTGAAGTACAACTCGCAAGCGTTGCTTAGGTGCTCATGCCGAGTCACGGGTAAGCCGTTGAATGGGAAACGACGGAAGTAATACTCGCACGACCTTACAGAGAGCGCGACGTCGTACAGCTCGAGGTAACGGGTGACGACGGCATGCTGCAGCTCCACGTCAGGAGGGAGCTGAAACGGTTTTGCGTCATCGGTCGGCACAGGCAATATTCCATCGAGATCCATAGTCGCGACCAAGCTCGAAACTCGTGCCTCGTGCCAGCCCGGAATGGCATCAAGTTTCTTGATGAACCGTGCCGTCGCGTCCATCATCTGCGCGTGTGTCGATTCTTTCGATGCAGTTGTCTCGTTCCCCATGGCGGCCATATCCAAGGATAGTCGGCATGTCGGATTGTCGACTATGCACACGTTAATGTCGAACGCCCGTACTCTCCAGGCTAGCTGGGCTCCCGCATCGCTTTCTCTCGACCATGATTTATGTGTCGAACCCGGAAAGCTACATACGCTGAACCTGCAAAACCAACAAAACCTCCGTGCGCCCCTTCGACGAGCCATGACCGTCCAGAAAGCGCGGCAACCATCCCACGCTATTGCGCGTCGACGAGCCTGTGTCCTGCACCAACCCACCGACCACGATCACCTCGCCGTCTTTCATGCTCACGGTCGTTGCCATCTGCCGCGTGTTCTTCGTAGGGGAGTTGTTAACACCGGTCGTGGTCGCCACGAAGCTCGACATCTGCTCCTGCAGGTGCACCTGTATCGCGTCGGCCATCACGGTCGGCTGCACGTCGAAAATCAGGCCCGCGTCCTGATACTGCACCGACTGCACCGGCGTACCGCTGACGCCCTGATAGCTGATGCTGCCAAGCGTCGGCACCTGCGAACCCACGTTCAGGCGCACGCTCGAGCCGGACAGCACCCGCGCGTACGGGTCGCTGACCTGCTTGAACCGCATGTCGGCGTTCAGTGCCGAAATCGCGAGGTTCAAGTAATTGCTCGAGAAGCGCAACGCTGTCGCGTCCTGATCCGTCGGCCCGTTCGAAAACGACACTTGGCCACCGATACCATTAAGCACCTTCGCAGCAATCGAGAACGCCGAATTCTGGTCGTTCGACGTGTTGACCTCATACACCCAGCCGCGCACCACCACCTCTCCAGCGGCGCGATCCAGCTGCGGCAGCAGCTGCTTGACGTTCCGAATCTCCGACGCCGACCCCACGAACACCAGATCGTCCGCCGCCGACACGCCCGACTGCGGAGCTTGCGGCAGCGGAGGCGATACCGCCGATACGCCAGAAGCGCCCGCAGGGGCCGCAGACGCCATTGCGGGCGCCACACCGCCGACCGAACCCGCCGAAGCCGTCATACGCCCGGAAAACAGCGGCTGCACCGCTTGGGCCAGATAGTCCGCCGTGCGAAAACGCGGGTGATACACGTACGTCTCCCGATCCGGCCCTTTCTGTTCATCGGCGGGCTTCTTCGACACGAAGTCCACGCCTTCCCGCGTCTCGACCCTGAACCCCTGCGAGTCCAGGAACACCTTCACAAACGAATGCAGGTCACCTGCCCTACCGTCGTACTGGAACGACACGAGCCGCGTATCCTGCAACACCTCCGAGCTGATGACGTGCGGCACGTGCATCGCATCGCGACTCCGCCGCGAACACAGACCACGAAAACAGCACTCCGCACACCGCCCCAATGACCCGCTTCATCACTTCCCCCCAATACCCTTGTCGTTCCCTGCTGTCCCGCCCGTCCACACCGCCACCCGCTCACCGTCGATCACGCCCCACACGCCGAGCGTCTCGCCCCTGAAGTCGTCCGCCGACTCGCGCCGAAAGTGCCCTCCCCCAGCGACCAGCAACACGTAGCCGCGCCCGTCCACGGCATACTGTCCCGCGACCCGCCACGCCTTCGAATCACTCTTGCTCGGCGGCAGCGTCGACACACCGTTATCAGGACTACTAACCGCTGACGTAGCAGGAGCAGCCTTCTTGCCGCCAATGCCGAACCCGCCATGCACGCTGCCGAAGCCCTTCCACGCGAGCACCACCGCAGCTACCAGCGCCACCGGCAACACGAACAGCGCCTTCGGTATCACGCCCTTGCCCTTGGTGTGCACCTCCGCACTGACGTACAGGTCAAACACGTCCTTCGGATATTTCCAAGGCGTCTTCACCGCATCGCGGAACCCCGCGTTCGGGTTGTGCACCATATCCCACTCGTACAGCATCGCGCGTGATAGGTTGAACAACCGCCGCACGTGGACATGCCGCCCGCAGATGTCCCGCACGGTCTTGTTCATGCGGTTCGGGTGCTGCGTGATCACCACGAAATCGACACCCTTGTGACGATGCACGTGCAGCTGCGCAATGTCTTCGCTCGGCTTAGTGCCAGCCGTCACGGGCGGCCAAATGCGCTGCACCTCATCGACCACGATGATGTCGTTCGGCTGACAGCGGTTGTGCCAATCACGAACCCAGTCATCGTCGACCAGCTCGTGATCGAGCAACAACCCCTTGATGCCATTGACCACGAGCCGCCGCCCCTTCGCAACCTCACGGCGCAACCACCACACCGTGTAAAGCGTCTTTCCGCCGCCCGGATTGCCGGTTATCAGATGGATCATTTGATAAAGAACTTCTTAGTGCTGGCGAGACCGGCCATCGTCACGCGCGCCGTAATACCGCCGCCGATATACCCGATGCCCTGAAAAATCCCGCCCATCGCCAGAATGTTC
>NZ_JAAGNW010000030.1:4929-5696 GCF_010645215.1 Burkholderia multivorans
GATAGCCAAATCGATGCCGCCCACCGTCAGCACGCCGACCCCCAACGCGATCAGCGCCTGAACGATGAGCGGCTGCACCAGCCCAAGCAGCCACGTCGCCCACGTCATTGCACATACCTCTGCATCACCTGGTCAACCGCATCGTTGACCCGCTCGGCCTGATGCACCATCGACGACAGCATGTAGACGAACCACGCGAACATCACCACACCGCACACCACGAGCACCTTCATAGCGACACCCCCATAGCAACGATCAAAGCGGCCGCGAGCGCACAAACCGCCAGCACCAGCGGCCGCACCTTCTGCACGAACGAACACATCGGATCCCACGACAACGACAGCGACGTACCCAACACGTCCACCACCTGAGGCGCAGGACACACCCCGTCAGAAGCGCCGACACTCCACGGCGTCATCGACACGTTGGCCGAACTAGACGGAATAGGCGGAGCAGGAGGAGCAGACCCAAGAGCCGCACACGCCGACGCGTTCGGATTCAGCTCACACGGATTCTGAGTCGTCGGCGTCGTGCCGGTCGTCCCGCTACCCGGATTGGGGGGAGACGTCGTACCCGGCGTATAGGGCGTATTCGGGATGGGGTTCGTGTCAATCGGCACCGACGTCGAACCGTTCGGCCGCGGCATACCTTCCACCACGTCATTCCACGTCGGCGAAACAGGCGAAGTCGCCACATCGGCCTGAGACACCGGATTCGTCACGTCGTACGGATAGCCGTTGTACCCCGGCTGCATCGACGCGTTGCGC
>NZ_JAAGNW010000030.1:5706-9263 GCF_010645215.1 Burkholderia multivorans
GAAGCTGTCAACGACTGCGGAAACGGCTGCTGCAACATCGCAGCCGTCGGCTGCAAGTTCATCAACGATCCCGTCTGACCCGGCGACTGATAGTTCGGGTTCGTAGTAGCCGACACTTGCGTCACCCGCCCCGACACGGTCGGATTGCTCGGATCAGGCGTCCACGTCTCCGTCACGGTATAGCCACACGTCGCACACCCCTGCACCTGCGGCGTAACCGTCACGGAAAAGCCCTGCACCGCGCCACCCTCAAACGCCGTCAACCCAGCCGCCGTCTGGTTCGCACAATCCAACTGCGTCGAACACCCGTAAACCGTCCCCGAGTTCGGATAACCCTGCGTGTAGTACTGCACGTTCGAAGGCAGCGGCGGATTGTTATTGCACGTCGTAGTGACCGCCGGATTGCAATACGGACTCATGTACGACGTCCACTGGCCCGCAGGCAAAGGCGCAGGCGGAGGCGGCGCACTCGGGTTCTGCAACGACAGAGAAGGGGCCGAGCTCGTACCCGTCTGCGTCAGCTGATACACGCCCCATGCCACCGCACCGGCCGCCGCCAACGCCCCAATACCAATCAGCGCACTCATCCAAACAGGAGCACCAAACACCGTCGCAACAGCACTCGCCCCCGCACTCACGTACGAAGCATCGTTAGCGGCCTTGCCGACGAAAGACATCGTCGACGCAAACACCGCGTCATTGGCCGCCACCGTGATCCCACGCCGCGCAAGATTCGCCATAATCCCCGCGCCAATCGCCCGGTTCACGATGCCGTTGAAAATCGGCATGCTCCACACCGGCAACGCCTGCGCCTGCGCAGCCTGCTGCGACAGCATCGCCACCAGAGCGAGCGCCAAAACGATCTTTTTCCACATAGCCATCACGCGAAAAGAATGACGCCCACCAGCCAACACGTCGCCACCACAATGCCGACGCACTCATAGAACCAAGTCATCACGCCTCCCCGCCCGAATTGAAGTGATCACGCAGCACCCGCAGGCCCCACGCAACACCCAGCACCGCCAACACCGCCCCGCCGATCTCAAGTCCCACCGTCTCACCACCCGCCACCGGCTGATCACTCGCGAGCGTCGAAACTTGCAGATACAGCGTGTTCCCGTTCGTGTCGCTCCCGCAGCTCACCTGCTGCGTCCCGACCAGCGCATACGTCACGCCATCCACCCCACCCAGCCCGCACACGATCCCCGACACCGCCATTACGCCCCCTCACCCGCGCACGAGACCCCGCACGAAACGAAAACCAACGTGCATACAAGCCGCCGCCAACACGCCAACCAGCACCCACGCCCAAAACGGCCAATCAAGCACCGCCGGAGAAGCGACAGCACCGGACGCCGCCGACCCGTGGTGCCCCAACACCGCCGCACCCGACATAAAAAAGCTCATGACCGTCAACCTCGCCAAAAAAAAGAGACGTCCAGTTACCCAGACGCCTCCCGTGTCCCGCGCGAGCCGCTTAGCGACCGAGGAACGAACCAACCTTGCGGAAGCCCCACGCAACACCAGCGACGCTGAGCACCGCACCGCCAACCGCGACGACCGCCGGAATCACCGAATTGACCGAAGCGGTCACCGCCGACACGTCCACACCCGAAGCCTGCGCAAATGCACCACTGGAAACAGCCGCACCGGCAGCGACAAAGGCGAGCTTCTTTTTCAGGTCTTTCATGAAATACCCCTTCTAACGTTTACTTAACGGCCCATTGATTTGGACCCGTCCGGCCGGGCCAGCTCCGAACGCATCGACTTCTTTTTCGACTGGTCACGACGCAACAACGCGCGCGACACATACGCCGCCCCTTTGCAGCAGAGGTAAATACACAGCAGCATGTTCAACAGACATAGCTGTGATGCAACGGGGTCGACAGCAAAACTAGACAACCTGTCCACTTGCCCCTCCGACTAGTGCAGACCGACACGGTCAATTCCCCTTCCAGAAGATCACCGGCACGACATCAAATGACCCGTCGCAATGGTCGACCCCGGCCTCATACGCCTCGCCTAGATCCTCGAATCCACCTGCATCACGCAGACGCTCGGTCCGACCCACGTCTCCGGAATCGGGACGCAGAAAACCGCCGGAAACAAGGTCCTGCACCACGTACACGACCCCGCCATCCATGATCAGCCTGCCTTGGCCGGCCGGGACATTTCCAGCGGCTTCAGCGAATGCATCACGGTTTTTTGCGTCTTCCCGTTCGTCACGAGCTCCAGATCTGCAGCAGCCTCGAAGGGGAAGGGCAGATGCTTGTACTTGTCGAACTCAGCGGACGTGCCAAGCGTGAACTCCGCGACCGCGAAGCCTTTAGCCGTGCCTTTCGAATCGTCCAGTGGCGTTTCGGTGTAGACCTTCGTGCTATCGAAGGTCGTCCCGTTTTCCATTTGACCTTTGCTCGCCTTCATCCCCGTTACCTTCACGTTGCTCGTGAATCGCATGGCTGTTTCCTGTCGTAGCGGCTGGTGCAAAGACCGTTTCCTCTGTCCAGCCATCGCCAGAGGGGTCTAAATCGTTGAATACTTGTGCTCGTGGCAACGCATGCAGCGGCGTCGCGCAAGTCTCGAAATCGGGCACCTTGAGCCGCTCCGGCCACTCGCCGGACTGGTTTGTGATCGCGTCGAGAAAATCGGCATCGCCCAGGACGTTGCGAAGAACGAACGCATATTTGCCGTAGCTCGTACGTATGTTTCGCAGGCTCGCATCGACGTTGATTTCCGCCGCCTTGCGCTTAATCTCGATCTTTTCGGGGGCCCGAGAGCCGTCCAGCAACCGAAGGCATGGATAAGCACCTACGAAGTAACTGGACGGATCGAGCAGGACACCGAACGGAATGACGCGCTTGTTGTTGCGAAACTCGACTTCGATGCGGAGCCATTCCGATTCCGCGTCTCCTTGCTCGCGCCCCTTCTCATATGCGCGGCAGAGCTTCCCGTTCCTGCGCAGGCCGACATACACGCTGCGTCCCTTCCCGTTAGGCTTCTTCCAATCGCCCTTGTATTCATGGTGCGGAGCGTTCACGGAGCAGGTGAACAGGCCGTCGTCGTACCAACCGTCAACCTGGTCGACTGTGTACTCACCTTCCATACAGTCGTGCGCGAGGTCGACACGCGTAATCGTCGGTCGCACTGCCGTATCCACAAGGAAGTCATGCAGACGGGATTCCCACCCGCACTTCGCCGCGATGCACCCTTGTCCGTTCAGATTGATCAGCATCGTCCCGCGTTGGCTGGCACCCCCAAATCCGACGTGACCATAGTTGTCTCCGAGTTCCCACGCATTCGTGTAGAAGTCGCGGCTCTTCTTCAAGTCACGCGTGATGCCGAATCCGAAGATCTCTTCGAAATACCTGCTGGCTTCAAGGACGAAGCACTCGTCACCAACGAGCTGCTCGCGGGCAGTCCGGTTCCATGTCTCTTCACCCACGGTAAATCGCAGGGTGTCGATCATGGCGATCTGTTCATTGACAGGACGGCGCACGAGGACCGTTTTCAATTCACCCGTGTCCGTCATGACCATCTGCAATTCCTGTACCGTCGCG
>NZ_JAAGNW010000030.1:9273-9829 GCF_010645215.1 Burkholderia multivorans
ATCGACCGTAGCGCCGCCGCGCAACTCGTCAGCCTGCGCCGCATGCCCGTGCTCGGACATGCCGAGCCCCGGCACGCGGCGCAGGCTGCCGTATGAATCGGTGGCGAGTTTGCTCTTAACCCAGCTCACAGCGCACCCCAAGCAGCAAGATCGGTGACGCAGCGCTGATGAATCGCCGCGACATTTACGAGGTTGCGGCGCCCGATTTTCACCATCGGGAGCTCGCGACGGGCGATCCAGCCCTCGACGGTCTGCTCGCTGACGCCAACGGCGCGCGCGAACTGCTTCCTGTCCATCAATGGGGCGAAAAGTGCAGACGCGTTGGCCGTCGTATCTTGGGTGGTGATCATGCGTCCTCGGACGGTGTATATTTATCACAATTGAAGGAAACATAAGGCCCGCGAATCCGGAAGTCAAGACTTATTTGCCGATTCGGTGCATTATCGTCACCGGTTAGAGTATCCAAGACACGGAGTCGTAGACATGGAACACGGACTTACGCATCGGCTGCGGGAAATCGTTCAGGCAGAAACAACATCCCATCGACGCTTTAAGG
>NZ_JAAGNW010000030.1:9839-25265 GCF_010645215.1 Burkholderia multivorans
ACGAACGTGGCCCCAATATGCCTTCTGGCTCGCAACCGGGATTGACGACTGGGAGCATGGACACGTCGACGCATATCAACCGGCGACCCAAACGTTCCAATTGCCACTTGAGCGCCGTCACGCGGCACGGCTATTCAAACTGAAGATCGAGCGCGACGAATATGTGCAAGAGCAGTACCGACTAAACCCGCACTTCGACTCGGACGAACGACTAGAGGCAACGGATTCCGCTATCCAGAAGGTTGCACACCTCAGAGACGAGGAAGAGAAAACATTAGGACGACTAGAGAATGACGATAAAAAAGACTGATGCGGGATGGCTCGTAGATGTACAACCCGGTGGAAGAGGGGCCAAGCGAGTTCGCAAAACCCTGAAGACCTTGGCTGAAGCGAAGACGTATGAAGCATGGCTTCGTACGAAAGTGACTCAGGACGCCGAATGGGCGCCGGCACGCAGAGATTTGCGCCGTCTGACTGACCTTGTGGAGATTTGGTACCAGCATCATGGTCGCTCTTTGAGGTCGGGAGAGGACATGAAACGGCGACTAGTTGCTATGGCAGCAGCAATGAGCAATCCGGTAGCCGACAAGTTCTCGGTACAGATTTTTGCGACATATCGAGACCAACGCTTGAAGGCGGGCGTTAGCCTGGCCAACATGAACCGGGAGCACGCCTACCTTAGATCCGTATTTTCCGAGCTCAAACGCCTTGGGCAATGGAAGGGCGACAATCCACTGTCCTCGCTAAGACAGTTCAAAGTGGTCGAGCGCGAGCTAACCTACCTCGATCGTTCTCAGATTGTTCGCCTACTGCACGAACTGGGTGAAAGCCGTAACAGACACGCGAAGTTGATCGCAAAGATCTGTCTGGCTACCGGTGCAAGATGGAGCGAGGCTGAAGGCTTGACGATTCACCAAGTCCGAGACGGCTTAATCCAGTTCGCTCGCACCAAGAGCGGCAAAACTCGGGCCGTGCCCATTGACAGAGATCTGTACAGTGAGATCCGGGCGCATCACCTGACATACGGCAAAGGGGATCAAATTTTCGACGTGGCAGCGTCGGCTTTCAGGGAAGCTGTCGACAGGGCAAAAATCGAATTGCCCGATGGCCAGCTTACCCACGTGCTACGCCACACGTTCGCGAGCCACTTTATGATGAACGGCGGCAACATCCTGTCGCTACAGAGAATATTGGGGCACGCCAGCCTTACGATGACGATGCGCTATGCACATCTCGCGCCTGACCATCTAGAAGAGGCAAAGCGCTTCAACGCGCTACAGTGCTTGCAGTCGGCGTCCCCTGCGTAATCGTGGGCGCCTATGCCGCAGCGAGATCCGGGCCTTGCCAGTCATCGGTTTCTGGTGTCGGGTCGGGATAGAACGCAGTCGAACCGAGAATCACATCAATGCGCTTATCGACGAGATCCGAGATTTCCGGCGGCAATGGTTCGCCAGCTTCGTGTTGGTAATTGTCGGCATCGGTGACGATGAATATATCCGCATGGCCGTAAAACATCGTTTCGCGAGTGTCGGTGACTTGGGCCTGGGAGGACCGAACTGTCCCAGCGGTGACACTTGCGAGACCGACATACTGCTTGTCGGCGTTGCCTAACGCCTTTGCCCGAACCTTGCAGTTCTGCGGCGACAAGATCAACGTGCGATAGACGGACACGCCACGTGTCGGATCCTTCTGCTTGAAGGCCCCTTTTTTCAACTTTCCCCTCTTCTGATCATAGTGGTACGGGGTGCAGATTCCGCGTACCACATGCTCATCATTCGGGATGTCCTTATCGACATCGTCTGCCATGGACGAATGCGCTCAATATTCGATATTTGTAATGGACTTCGGGCGCGGATTCGCATACAGCATTGCGAGCAACCCGTAGACCGACGAAGCAAGCTTGGCGTCACCACGCTGGTACACCGTCGCGGCACCCTTTTGGCGCAAATAAAAGCTGAACTTGCTGCGCCCGAGTTCAAGTTGCGCTTGTCCGTTGGGCGACTCCCACTCCATTGAAATGGTGCCAGAAGGGTTGGGGCACAAGTCTGGAGATTCGAAGTTGGATGGCAAGGACACAAGAAATGACTTCGCAGCATTGCATGCGTCTTCGCTGATGGGATCGGCGTCGTATCCGTCCCAGTCAGCTTGAAGTGTCTCGTACTCATCGAGTAACGCGGTCTCTCTGCCGTGCGCAACTTGATACATGATGGCTGCAGTAGGGAGGAGCGGTACGGCGACTGTATTGATGGCACCACCCGACCAATACGGTGCCGGTTCGACGGCAGCCATGTATGACGTACGCTCAGCGGTCAGTGCCGGCGTGGGCCTCGGACCAATACAAGTCTTGAGATATTCCCCGATCATTTTGATGGCTCCATCTCCGCATGTAGCGGTTTTGTTAGCGCCATGAACACTTCATTGGTGATCGCGTGCGAGGCCGTAAAGCTCTCGGCGACAGAATTGGCGTTGAGCGGCACCTCCGTAGTGCGCGTGACCGTCGTATCAAGAATGTGGCCGCTACGCCCGGCAACGATCCCGTGCGCGAACATGAAGTTTGCGACGCCATCTTTCAGTGGAATTTGCAAATTCAACTGAGGGATGATGGGTTGATCGCTGCTCTGGAATTTCAACATGGTCTCAGGCACGTCAATTTTCAAGCCCAAGACATCACGGAAAAACTCGAGCGGAGCCTTCTTCGCCGCAAGCTCGCTATCGAACAAATCGATGTAGCGCAGTAACGTGTGCGAAAACGCCGTCGGGCGGGGTTCCGGATGCGCTTCCAAGGCGGCGAGTAGACCGGCTACCCCTTCCTGGACAATAGGGACGAATGTGTCCCAATGTGAATAAGCTGGAGGTCCGCCGTTGACGGTGAAGACGCCTGATCCGAGCTGCAGGAACAGTCCCGATACGTCCGGCTTCTTCCAACGCCAAACCGTCTGATACGGCATCAATATGGCGTTGGGCGGGGTGACGCGCTCCTGAATGGTGAAGCCCATCTTGTGAGCTTCCACCGCAAAGCGCATGAAGAAGGAGTCGAACAGGGTTGCGAATGCAAATTGCAACTGCTGCCCTTGTTCGCCTAGCCCGGCCGAAAGCGGAAATGCTCCCGTGCCGCCCGGTATCAGTCCGATCGTGGGAGCGCCCCACCGAAGCTCGGCGATAAGTTCCACAAGAGGAGGCTTCTTGAAGACGATAGTCACGGCGGGTGGTCTTTATTGGGTAGTCTGAATTTCCGTCAGGCGCCGGATCCTCTTGACAGGCTACTCAAAATCAATGCCCTAGGCAACCGACATTCCGAATCGCGAAATCTTGCAAGACTATGGGCGCGCTCCGCAATTGGAGGCGCTGAGCGATTCTGTCTGCGTTGACACTTCGTCGACAGAAAAGAAAAAAGGGTTACAAGCAATCGCTTGTAACCCTTTGAATTTCTTGGTGGGGCGTGAGTGACTCGAACACTCGACCTACGGATTAAGAGTCCGCTGCTCTACCAACTGAGCTAACGCCCCAACAGAAGAAAGATTATGCACGTGTTTCTTCCGCTTGGCTAGAGTTTTCTTCAAATCCCTGCAAAAAGTTTCACGGCCCCCTCCGGTAACGCTCGGCAAGACGCGCCCGCAAAAGCTCAAGTCGCACTTCACGGCCTCCCGGTATGATGTCGCCCACACCCGCTGCGCGGCGGTCGCGCGGCCCTCACGGGGTTTCATGATGGACGAACAGGCTGTCCGCGATCTGCTCGATCGACTTCTCGCGCCTTGGGTGCGTTCCCTGTCCCTGACGCCGGTCGCGGTGTCCGAGGAAAGCGTCACTTTACGCTTGCCGTTCTCAGGCGAACTGCGTCACTCCGGCGGGGTGATCTGCGGACAGGTATTCATGGCCGCCGCCGATACCGCGATGGTCGTCGCGATCTCCGCCGCGCTCGGCGAATTCCGCCCGATGACCACCGTCACCCTGAACACCCATTTCATGCGCGCGGTGCGCAAGGGCGACGTGCTCATCACCGCGCGGGTGCTGCGCATGGGCCGCAATCTCGTGTTCGGCGAGGTCGAGCTGTTCGACGAGGACGGCAAGATGGCCGTCCACGCGACCACCACCTACGCGCTCGTCAACTGAGGAAGGCTTTCCCGATGTTCGATCAGGTCGTATTCGCAGGCGGCGGCAATCGCTGCTGGTGGCAGGCGGGATTCTGGAATGTCGTGCAGCCGGCGCTCGACGTGCGCCCGCGCGTGATCACCGGCATCTCGGCGGGCGCCGCGACCGCCTGCATGCTCTATACGCGCGATGCGCAATGGGTGATGCGCTACTACGCGGACGTGCTCCGGCACAACCGCAAGAACGTGTACTGGGGCAATCTGCTGCGATCGGAGTCGGTCTTTCCGCATTACCGCATCTATCGTCAGGCTTTGCTCGACATCTACGGCGAGCCGTTCGAGCAGCTCGCCGCCGCGCCGGAGATCCGGGTCGGCGTGTCGCACGTGCCGCGCTGGCTCGGCGCGCGCAGCGCGGTCGCGGCCGGGCTGATCGCGTACAACATCGAAAAATACGTGCGCAAGACGCTGCACCCGACACTCGGCCGTACCCTCGGCTTTCGTCCTGAATTCGTGCGCGCCCAGTCCTGCACGCGGGTCGAGGATCTGGCGGACCTGATCCTGCAGTCGTCGTGCACGCCGCCGTTCACGCCCGTGCTGCGCCGTCAGGGCCGGCCGGTGCTCGATGGCGGGATGGTCGACAACGTGCCGGTCGGGGCGCTCGACGCGACCCCGGGGCAGGTGCTGGTGCTCGTCACGCGCCTCTATCCGCGGCCGCAGATGTTTACCGTCGCGCACGGCGAGCAGCAACGCCTGTATGTGCAGCCGTCGAGCAAGGTGCCGATCTCCAGCTGGGACTATACGAGCCCGTCGCAGATGCAGCACGCCTACGACCTGGGGCGGCGCGACGGTGAGCACTTCCTGACCTCAGCGCCGTTGCTGCACGCGACGGAGCGCGCGCACGGATAGGCGCCGGCGGTCGGGTTCAGCGCCGCACGCGCCCCTGGTTGAGCGCTTCCGGATTCGCGACGCTCGACAGGTCGCCGCCGTCGAAGGCGAGGATGTTCCGGAATGCGCCGCTGAAATACAGCTCGTAGCTCTCGCGCTCCACGTAGCCGATATGCGGCGTGCAGATCACGTTCTCCATGCGCAGCAGGTTGTAGCCCTGCAGGATCGGCTCGCTCTCGTACACGTCGATCGCGACCATCCCCGGCCGGTTGTGCGACAGCGCGTTCACCAGCGCGTTTTCATCGAGGAGTTCGGCGCGGCTCGTGTTGACCAGCAGCGAGGTCGGCTTCATCCGCAGCAGATCCTCCTGCTTGACGATGCCGCGCGTGTCGTCGTGCAGGCGCAGATGCAGCGTCAGGATGTCGGCCTGCTCGAAGAACGCCTCGCGGCTTTCCGCGGTGGCATGGCCGTCGGCGCGCGCCGCGTCGAGCGAGTGCTCGCGGCCCCACACCAGCACGTTCATCCCGAATGCCTTGCCGTAGCCGGCCACCATCCGGCCGATCTTGCCGTAGCCCCAGATCGCGAGGGTCTGCCCGCGCAGCACCTGGCCGAGGCCGAAGTTGGGCGGCATCGCCGAGGTCTTGAGGCCGGACTGCTGCCACGCACCCTGCTTGAGGTTCGCGACGTACTGCGGGATGCGGCGCTGCGCGGCCATGATGAGCGCCCAGGTCAGCTCGGCCGGCGCGACCGGCGAGCCGGTGCCCTCGAGCACCGCGATGCCGCGCTCGGTACAGGCGGCCAGGTCGATGTGGCTCGAAATGCGGCCGGTCTGGCTGATCATGCGCAGGTGCGGCAGCTTGCCGAGCAGCTGCGACGTGATGTGCGTGCGCTCGCGAATCAGCACGAGCGCCTCGACCTCCGCGAGCCGGCTCGCAAGCTGACCCAGGCCGCGGACCGTGTTGTTGAAGATCTTGACCTCATGGTCGGCGAGCATCTCGAAGCAGTTCAGCTTGCGGACGGCGTCCTGGTAGTCGTCGAGGATGGCAATTTTCATGGCGTAGCGTTCGCGATTCGCGCGGTTGAGCAGTGTACGGCGGGCGCCAGGAGCGCCCGGGCCCCCGGCTTGGGGGCCGTAATGATGCTATGACGGCGGGGTGTCAGGTGTATCTCTTTTTAACAGCTTGTTACGCCCGCTCGCAAGCGGGGGCGCCCCGCGTTCGCCCCGCCGCGCCTGCGCGCTCGCGCTTCCCGGCCGATCCGCGGCACCCCGCCCCTGTTTCTCATTCCGTGTGCCCGCTGGTGGAGCTGCGCTGTTTTGTTTTTGAAAACAGAACAATCGCGCCTCATCTTTGCGGGAAGCGAGCATATTTAACCGTTTTTGTCGGCTTGACCCCGAGTTTGGGGCAACTCTGCATGTTTTTCGCTGTCGTAGGAGAATTACTCATTTGCTTCATATTTTTGAAGCAGTAACCGGTCACAGCGGCAGGAGTTGTTTATGGATCATTTGCAGTCGATGCGAGTGTTCGTCAAGGTTGCGGATCTCGGCAGTTTCGCGCGAGCCGCCAGCGCAATGGATATCTCGAACGCGGTCGCCACCCGTCACGTCGCCGATCTCGAAGGCCGGCTCGGCACGCGTCTTCTCAATCGCACCACCCGCAGCCTCTCGCTGACCGAGTCCGGTCAGGTCTACCTGGAGCGCGCCCGGCAGATTCTCGACGAGCTGGAAGACGTCGAGCAGATGGTGGTCGCCCGCAACCATGAGCCGGTCGGCACGCTGCGCATCGTCGCACCCGTGGTGTTCGGGCTCCATAACCTTGCCCCCGTGCTGCAAACCTATACGCAGCGCTATCCGAAGGTCATTCCCGACCTGACGCTCGTCGATCGTCAGGTCGATCTCGTCGAGGAAGGCTTCGACGTCGGCATCGTGATCGCGCGCCAGATGCGCAGCGCGAGTATTGTCACGCGTCGCTTGACAACCGGTTGCATGACCGTCTGCGCGACGCCGGGTTATCTGGAGAAGCACGGCGTTCCGACCCATCCCGAGCATCTGATGGAGCATCCGTGCCTGAGCCTGCCGTCCGAGTACTGGGGCGACGAGCGGGTATTCACCGGCGCGGAAGGGGAAGTTCGGGTGCGGCCGTCGAACGTGATCATCGCGAACACCACCGAGATGCTGCGCCAGTTCGCGCTGCTCGGCATGGGCATCGCGATCCTGCCGGGCTACCTGATCGGCGGCGATACCGCGCGCGGCCGGCTGGTGCGCCTGCTCGGCGACTATCGGCTGCCGCAGGTGGAGATCAATGTCGCCTACCCGAGCCGGCGTCACCTGCCGGCCAAGGTGCGCACCTTCATCGACCACCTGGTCGAGTACTTCAGCCAGTCGCCGGACACGATGATGGGCGAGCAGTGGGCCGCGCAGGGCGGCGTCGCCGCGCCGGCCGAATCGTTCGCGGCCGAGGGGCTGGTCGAGGGCGCGGGCGCCGATCCGGCGCTGTCGCCGCGCATGCCCAAGGCGGCGGCGCGCACCCGCGCGGCCGTGCCGTCGCCGTTGTGACGATCTGTCGGCGGCGCCCGCGGCGCGCCACCGGCCGATAAAAAAGCGCGGACCCGAGGTCCGCGCTTTTTTTCGTTGGGCGTGGCCGCTTGCGCGGTCAGGACCCGGTCTTGCGGGTCGGCGTCTTGCGCGCGGCCGTCTTGCGGGCCGGCGCGGCCTTCGCGGCGACCTTCGCCGTCTTGGCTGCCTTGGCCGGCGCGGCGGATGCGGCCTCCTCGGCGTCGTCCGTCGCCTTCGCGGCGGTCTTGGCCGGCGTCTTCTTCGCGGCCTTCGGTTCCTTCTTCTCGAACTCGAAACCGATCTTGCCGTCCGGCTGCTTCACCAGGAAGGCCTTGAAGTTGCGCCCGGTGCGCGACGACTTGAAGTTCGGCATCAGGTCGGTGCGGCCTTCCGACAGCAGCTTCGCCATCTGCTCGCGCGCGATCTCCTGCTGCAGGATCACCTTGCCCGAGCGGAAGTCGCAGGTCTTCGGGTTCGCGACCGAATGCTCGCAGACGAAGCTCATGCCGTGCTCGAACACGCGGCCGCTGCACTTCGGGCAGGCGCCGACCGGTTCCTGCGCGGAGAAGTCCGGCGCCTCGCCGTCCTCGCCGCCCTGGTCCTGGCCGAAATCGAACTCGAGCTTGTAGTTCTTGATCTCGTCGTCGAACGACAGCTTCAGGATCGCCGAGAACGGCCGCCCCATCTTGCTACGGAAGCCCGACAGCGGGCCGATTTCCTTCTTCTGCAGCAATTCCTCGACTTCGGGGATCTCGAACTGGCGGCTGCCCGGAATCTTCGAGATCGAGAACTCGCACTTCGTGCAGGCGAAGCGGCGGTAATTTTCCTTCACCTGGCCGCCGCAGTTCGGGCACGGCGTTTCGAGCGTCGCGTAGTCGCCCGGGATCGTGTCGGAGTCGTATTCCTTCGCGCGCTTGACGATGGTCTGCGTCATCCGCGCGATTTCCTGCATGAACGCATCCCGCTGCAGGTTGCCGCGCTCCATCTGCGACAGCTTGTATTCCCATTCGCCCGTCAGCTCCGGCGCGGTCAGTTCCTTCACGCCGAGGCCGCGCAGCAGCGTCATCAGCTGGAAGGCCTTTGCCGTCGGGATCAGCTCGCGCCCTTCGCGCAGCAGGTACTTCTCGCCCAGCAGGCCTTCGATGATGGCCGCGCGCGTCGCCGGCGTGCCGAGCCCCTTGGCCGCCATCGCCTCGCGCAGCTCGTCGTCCTCGACCAGCTTGCCCGCGCCTTCCCTCGCCGAAAGCAGCGTCGCTTCCGAGTAGCGCGCCGGCGGCTTGGTCGCCAGCGCGTGCGCGGCGATCTTGTCGGTCTTGACCTTCTCGTCCTTCTGCACCGGTACGAGGTTCGCATCGGCGCCCTCGGCGTCGCGGCCGTACACCTGCAGCCAACCCGGCTCCACGAGCACCTTGCCCTCGGTCTTGAAGTGATGGCCCGCGACCTCGGTGATGCGGGTCGTCACGCGGGACTCGGCCGCCGGGAAGAACACCGCGAGGAAACGTTTGACCACCATGTCGTAGAGCTTCTGCTCCGGCTCCGACAGCGATTTCGGCGCCTGCAGGGTCGGGATGATGGCGAAGTGGTCGCTGATCTTCGAGTTGTCGAAGATCCGCTTGTTCGGCTTCACCCAGCCCTTGTCGAGCACCTGCTTCGCGTACGGCAGGTAGTTGTTGCTCTCCTTGAGCATCTCGAGCGTGCTCGCCACCGTGCTGAGGTAGTCCTCGGGCAGTGCGCGCGCGTCGGTACGCGGGTAGGTCAGCACCTTGTGCTTCTCGTACAGCGCCTGCGCGAGGCCGAGCGTGTTCTTCGCCGAGAACCCGAAGCGGCTGTTCGCCTCGCGCTGCAGGCTCGTCAGGTCGTACAGCAGCGGCGACAGCTGGGTCGACGGCTTCGATTCCTCGGTGACGGTGCCCAGCTGGTCGCGGCACGCGGCGACGATCGTCTCGGCGGCAGGCACGCTCCAGAGCCGCGAGTCGCGCCGCTCCGGATCGAACTCGTCCTTCTTGAATTTGGGGTCGAACCAACGGCCTTCATAGAAGCCGCCCGCGCAGACGAATTCCGCACGCACTTCCCAGTAGTCGCGCGACACGAAGCGGCGGATTTTCTCCTCGCGTTCGACGACGATCGACAGGGTGGGCGTCTGCACGCGGCCGACGGTGGTCAGGAAGAAGCCGCCGCCCTTGCTGTTGAACGCGGTCATCGCGCGGGTGCCGTTGATGCCGACGAGCCAGTCGGCTTCCGAGCGGCAGCGCGCGGCGTCGGCGAGCGGCTGCATGTCCGTGTCGCTGCGCAGGTGCGCGAAGCCGTCGCGGATCGCGGCCGGGGTCATCGACTGAAGCCACAGGCGCTGGACCGGCTGCTTGGCCTTCGCGTGCTGCGCGATCAGGCGGAAGATCAGCTCGCCCTCGCGCCCCGCGTCGCAGGCATTGATCAGGCGCTCGACGTCCTTGCGCTTCATCAGCTTGGTCAAGACCTTGAGGCGCGATTCGCTCTTGGCGATCGGATTCAGGTCGAAATGCGGCGGGATCACGGGCAGATGCGCGAAGCTCCACTTGCCGCGCTTGACCTCGTACTCCTCGGGCGCGGCGATCTCCAGCAGGTGACCGACGGCCGACGACAGGACGTACTCGTCGCTCTCGTAATATTCGTCATGCTTCGTAAAGCCGCCCACCGCGCGCGCGATGTCGTTCGCGACAGAAGGCTTTTCCGCAATGATGAGTGCTTTGGACATGACTAATGTGTATTGGTAGACCGGACAGGCCGGTTAACGGCCCTTTTACGACGGCTTTATAGCACATGGCGCGGAATCGGCCGCCGCCATGCATGAAAAGCGGGTCATCATAAGTGGGGGCCGGGGCGGCGGCAAGCCTGATGGGACCGGGCGATGTAAACCCGGAGCAAATGCGGCCGACAGGCGGGAGGCCGCGGGATCGCCCGCCCCTCAGGCCGGCGCGTCGAGCAGGTTGCGCAGCTTCGGCGCGTGCGGCACGCCCGGCACCGCGCTCAGGTCGCTCAGCATCCGTTCGACGATCGCCGCGTGCGGCAGCACGGTGCCGAAGAAGCGCACGGCATGGTCGTCCTCGATCAGGACCGTCGGGAAGTTTTCGACGTCGAGATCGTCGAGCTGGTCGGCGTGGGTCTCGATGTCGATCCAGGCGAAGCATAGCTCGGGGTGCGCGTCGGCGAGCTGGTCGAACGTGGTCCGGTAGTCCCGGCAGGTGCCGCACCAATCGGCGCAGAGGCACACGACCAGCAGCGTCGCGGGATTCCGGAGGCGCTCGGCGATCCGATCGGCGTCGGTATCGAGATTCAGCGCGGGCATTGCGGTTCCTTGCTTGATGAATGGAAGGCGGAAGCGCCTATTCGCGAAAATTTAGCACGTCGGGCCCTCCGCCGGTTTGCGCGGTGTCCGGCGCCGCGACGACACGCACCAACCGGCCGCCGGGCAGCCGTGCGATCTGGCCCGATAGCTCCAGTTCGAGCAGGAGCCGTGGCAGCAGGCCGGGCGCGACGCGGCAGCGCGCGGCCAGCAGGTCGAGCGGCAGCGGGGCGTGGCCGAGCGCGGCCAGTACGGCGCCTGCCTCGCCCGTGGGTGCGGCGGCTGCGCGAGCGGACTCCCGCGCGGCCGGCAGGCCGAACTCCTCGAGAATGTCGCCGATGGTTTCGACGAGCTTCGCGCCGTCGCGGAGCAGCGCATGGCAGCCGCGCGACTGCGGCGCGTGGATCGAGCCGGGCACCGCGAACACGTCCCGGCCCAGTTCGTTCGCGAGGCGCGCGGTGATCAGCGAGCCCGAGCGCGGGGCGGCCTCGACCACCAGCACGCCGTCCGCGAGCGCGGCGATCAGCCGGTTGCGCTGCGGGAAGTGCGCGGCGCGCGCCGGCGTGCCCAGCGGCCATTCGGAGACGAGCGCGCCGCGCAGGGCGATCTCGCGCGCGAGCGCATGGTGCCGGGCCGGATAGACGAGGTCGGCGCCGGTGCCGACCACCGCGAGCGTGCCGCCTGCGCCGGCGAGGCCGCCCTGGTGGGCGGCGCCGTCGATGCCGCGCGCGAGGCCGGACACGACCGCGAGGCCCGCGTCCGACAGGGCGCGGGCGAAGCGCTCGGCGTCGATCAGCCCTTGCGGGGTGGCGGCGCGGCTGCCGACGATCGCGATGGCGCGCGCGGCCAGCAGCTCGACGCGGCCTCTTACATATAGCAGCGGCGGCGGATCGTAGAGCGTGGCGAGCCGGGGCGGATAGGCCGGGTCGCCCCAGGTGACGAGCGCGTGGCCCGGCTGCGCCAGCCAGTCGAGGGTGCGCGCGACCTGCCGCGCGAGGTCGGCGGGCGGCGGCGCGAGCGCGGCGCGCGCGACCGCGTCGCCGACGAGCGGGATGAGCGCCGCATGGGTCGAGGCGAACAGCGCATCCGGCGTCGCGAAGGCGTCCAGCAGCCGGCGCCAGGCCGTTGCGGGCAGGCCGGGCGCAGCCGCGAGCCGCAGCCAGCCGGCGAGCGAGGCGGCGCTCAGCGGCGGCCGCGACAAGACGAACTCCTCCAAACGCACGCCCAGCGGGCCTGACGATGCCGTGGTAAAATTTTCATCATCCGAAATAAAACGACGTGCCACGCGCGACTGCCCGTGGCGGATTGCCCGGCGCGGCACAGGCCGCGCTTTCCGTGCCCATCTTCGCGACCGCGCGCGGTCCGCGCCAGTCGGCCGGATGGCCGACGAGGGCGCTTCACCCGTTTCCATCGAACCTGACACCATGGCTTTACTGAACATCCTCCATTACCCCGACAAGCGGCTGCACAAGGTCGCCAAGCCGGTCGAGAAAGTCGACGACCGGATCCGCAAGCTCGTTGCCGACATGGCCGAGACCATGTACGCGGCGCCCGGCATCGGGCTCGCCGCGACGCAGGTCGACGTGCACGAACGCGTGGTCGTGATCGACGTGTCCGAGGACAAGAGCGAACTGCGCGCCTTCATCAACCCGGAGCTGGTCTGGTCGAGCGACGGCCGCCAGGTCTACGAGGAAGGCTGCCTGTCGGTGCCGGGCGTCTACGACGAGGTCGAGCGCGCCGACCAGGTGCGGGTGCGCGCGCTCAACGAGCACGGCGAGACCTTCGAACTGGACTGCGAGGGCCTGCTGGCCGTGTGCATCCAGCACGAAATGGATCACCTGCTGGGGCGCGTGTTCGTGGAATACCTGTCGCCGCTCAAGCAGAACCGCATCAAGACCAAGATGAAGAAGCTCGAACGCGCGATGTGACGCGCGTCCGTTCCTGATCGATTGCTCCATGACACATTCGTTGCGCGTCATTTTCGCCGGTACGCCGGAATTCGCCGCGGCGGCGCTTGCCGCGATCCACGAGGCCGGCTTCGCGGTCCCGCTCGTGCTGACCCAGCCGGACCGGCCGGCCGGCCGCGGGATGAAGCTGCAGGCCAGCGCCGTCAAGCGCTACGCGCTCGAGCAGGGGCTGCCCGTCGCCCAGCCGCCGTCGCTGCGCCGCACCGGCAAGTACCCGGCCGAGGCCGCCGCCGGGCTCGAGACGCTGCGCGCGACGCCGCATGACGTGATGGTCGTCGCCGCCTACGGCCTGTTGTTGCCGCAGGAGGTGCTCGATCTGCCGCGTCATGGCTGCATCAACATCCACGCCTCGCTGCTGCCGCGCTGGCGCGGCGCGGCGCCGATCCACCGGGCGCTCGAGGCGGGCGACACGGAAACCGGCGTGACGCTGATGCAGATGGACGCGGGGCTCGACACCGGCGCGATGCTGAGCGAGGCGCGCACGCCGATCGCCGCGGACGACACCACGGCGACGCTGCACGACAAGCTGGCCGCGCAGGGCGCGCGCCTCATCGTCGAGGCGCTGGTCGAGCTGGAGCGCAGCGGCGCGCTGGCCTCGATGCCGCAGCCGTCCGATGGGGTGACCTACGCGGAGAAGATCGCGAAGCACGAGGCGGCGCTCGACTGGCGCGAGCCGGCCGAGGTGCTCGCGCGCCGGGTGCGCGCGTTCGATCCGTTCCCCGGCGGGGCCGGCACGCTCGACGGCGCGACGCTCAAGCTGTGGGCGGCCGAGGCGGCGCCCGCGCGCGGCGCGGCCGAGCCCGGCACGATCGTCGAGGCCGGTCCGGATGGGGTCGTGGTGGCGTGCGGCGTGGGCGCGCTGCGCGTGACCCAGTTGCAGAAGCCGGGCGGCAAGCGGCTGCCGGTCCGCGAATTCCTCGCGGGCGCGCCGCTCGAGGCCGGCCAGCGCTTCACCTTGCCCGATCCGGAGCAGGCCGCGGGCTGAGCGCGGCGACGGGCGCCGGGTCGGCGCGATCCGTGGGGCGCGGGTTGCCGCGCAGTGAGTTGGCGCCCGACGGATCGCCGTCCGACGGATCGCCGTTCGATGGATCGTCGTCCGACGAGATCATTGCTCGACGATCGTCGCCCGGCAGATAACCGCCCGACGGATCGCCGCCCGACGGATCGCCGCCCGACGGATCGCCGCCCGACGGATCGCCGCCCGACAAATCACCGCCCGACAAATCACCGCCCGATCGCTCCCGGATGCCGCGCGCCGTCACGGCGCGCGTAAAATTCGCCTATCCCGATTTCGCGTTTCCCTGAGGCTTTCCATGTTCGGCATCACCCATCTCGAGTTCTTCGTCGCGGCCGTGTTCCTGCTGAACATCACGCCCGGGCCGGACACGGCCTACATCGTGGGGCGCAGCGTGGCCCAGGGGCGGCGCGCGGGGCTCATGTCCGGGCTGGGCATCTCGGCCGGGTGCTGCGTGCACGTGATCGCCAGCGCGTTCGGGCTGACCGCGCTGCTCGCCGCGTCCGCCACGGCGTTCACGGTGATCAAGATCGTCGGCGCGATCTACCTGATCTACCTCGGCGTGCGGCTCATCATGACGAAACCGGACGCGGCGGCCGCACCGGCCGACGCGACGGCGCGCAACGGCGACAAATCCCTGCGGCAGCTGTTCGTGCAGGGCTTCCTGACCAACGTGCTGAATCCGAAGGTCGTGCTGTTCTTCGTGTCGTTCTTCCCCCAATTCGTGGCAGCCGACAGCCCCAGCAAGACGCTCGCATTCCTCACGCTCGGCGCGGTGTTCGCGACGATGAGCACGATCTGGTGCTGCATCGTCGCGTGGGTCGCGGGCACCGTCACGGCCCGCTTCTCGGGCAAGCCGGGCGTGAAGAAATGGCTGGACCGCGGCGTCGGCGGCGCATTCGTCGGGCTCGGGCTCAAGCTCGCGGCCATGCAACGATGAGATTGAATTTTCTCGACGCGCCCATATCTAACAAATCGCTTACAATCAAAGGTCGCCGCCGATAGTGCGCGCGGTCCCGTTCCCGCAATCCGGGCAAGGAGTGGATTATGTTCAATTGGGTCAAAACGGCGATGCTGATGGCCGCGATCACGGCCCTGTTCATCGCGATCGGCGGCATGATCGGCGGTTCGCGCGGCATGACGATCGCGTTGCTGATCGCGCTCGGCATGAATTTCTTCTCGTACTGGTTCTCCGACAAGATGGTGCTGCGCATGTACAACGCGCAGGAAGTCGACGAGGCCACCGCGCCGCAGTTCTACCGGATGGTGCGCGAGCTTGCGACCCGCGCGAACCTGCCGATGCCGCGCGTATACCTGATCAACGAGGACGCGCCGAACGCGTTCGCGACCGGCCGCAATCCGGAGCATGCGGCCGTGGCGGCCACGACGGGCATCCTGCGCGTGCTGTCGGAGCGCGAGATGCGCGGCGTGATGGCGCACGAGCTGGCGCACGTGAAGCACCGCGACATCCTGATCTCGACGATCTCCGCGACGATGGCGGGCGCGATCTCGGCGCTCGCGAACTTCGCGATGTTCTTCGGCGGGCGCGATGAAAACGGCCGGCCGACCAACCCGATCGCGGGCATCGCGGTCGCGTT
>NZ_JAAGNW010000030.1:25367-44729 GCF_010645215.1 Burkholderia multivorans
GCTACGCGGCAGGGATCCCGTTCCCGGCTGCCGAGGCGCATCCGGCCACCGCGCAGATGATGATCATGAACCCGCTGTCGGGCGGGGGGCTGAAGAACCTGTTCTCGACCCACCCGGCCACCGAAGAGCGCATCGCGCGCCTGATGGAGATGGCGCGCACGGGCCGCTTCGACTGACCTGCCGCGCCCACTGCATCCCCACGCGCCCCGCCGGCCCCGCGCCGCGGGGCGCGTTGCATTCGGTCTCCCGAAGGATCGCGCGCGCGGCGCGCTAGAATGTCGAGTTTCAGGCTGCGCGGGTTCGCCCGCCATCCGCCCGCCGTCGCTACCCGTTCGATGACCCAGACTCGCCGCCCTTCCCATTCCCGTTCGTCGTCCGCGCCGGTCCGCTCGCGCACCGGTTTCCTGCCGCCGCCGCACCTGGCGCCCGATTCGCTCGGCTTCGCGCTCGACGGCGCCGCGCAGGCGGTCGCCGCCGTGCGTCGCGGTTCGGCGCTGCCGGCCGCACTGTCCGCCGTGCAGGCGACCCTGTCCGCCGAGGTGCAGCCGATCACGCGCGGCGCGATCCAGGATCTCGCCTATCGCGCGATGCGCCGCCTCGGCGCCACCGACTGGCTGATCGGCCAGCTGGTCAGCAAGGCGCCGCCGGATCATGTGCGCGCGCTGCTCGGCTGCGCGCTCGCGCTGCTGCTCGACGACGGTGCGCAGGCGGCCTATTCGTCGTTCACGGTGGTCGACCAGGCCGTCTCCGCGGTTGGCGCGCGTCGTGAATATGCCTTTGCGAAAGGGCTCGTGAACGCGGTGCTGCGCCGTTTCCTGCGCGAGCGCGATGCGTGGCGCGAGGCGCTGGACGGCAACCGCGCGGCGCGCTGGAACTACCCCGCCTGGTGGATCGACGCGGTCGAGCGCGCGTGGCCCGAGGCATGGCAGCCGATCCTCGCCGCGGGCGACGTGCCCGGCCCGCTGACGCTGCGCGTGAACGCGCGGCGCGGCGAGGTCGAGGCGTACCTCGACACCCTGCGTGCGCATGGGATCGAGGCGACACAGGTGGGCCGGCACGCGGTGCGGCTCGCGGCGCCGCTGCCGGTCGAGCGGATCCCGGGCTTCGCGACGGGCGAGGTCTCGGTGCAGGACGCCGGCGCGCAGCTCGCGGCGGAATGGCTCGGCGCGCGCGACGGCATGCGCGTGCTCGACGCCTGCGCGGCGCCGGGCGGCAAGACGGGTCATCTGCTCGAACTGGCGGACGTCGAGGTGGTCGCGCTCGAGAGCGACGCGGCGCGCGCGGCGCGCATCGGCGAGAACCTCGCGCGGCTGTCGCTCGCGGCCGAGGTGCGGGTCGGCGACGCCGGCGATCCGTCCGCGTGGCACGACGGCCGCTCGTTCGACCGGATCCTCGCCGACGTGCCGTGCTCGGCCTCGGGCATCGTGCGCCGCCATCCGGACATCCGCTGGCTGCGCCGGCCGGCCGACCTCGCGGCGCTCGTTGCCGAGCAGCGCCGGATCCTCGCGGCGCTGTGGCCGCTCGTGAAGCCGGGCGGCGAATTGCTCTACGTTACGTGCTCGATCTTTCCGGAAGAAGGCGAGATGCAGGCGCGCTGGTTTGAAGAGGCCTATCAAGATGCGGTACGATTGGACGCGCCCGGGCAGCTGTTGCCGCGGGCCGCTCCAGGCGGGTCGCAAGCCGCGACGGCCCAGCACGACACCAGCCAGCACACCGATCACGACGGATTTTTCTACGCGCGTTTCCAGAAACGGTGACGATCAAACACCTTCTTCCATTCCGGCTCGCGGCCGCGCTCGTGATGGCGCTGGCCCTGTGCCTGGCCGTCGTCGCGCGGGCCGAGCCGATCGCCGTGCAACGCGCCTCGCTGCAGTCGGACGGCGGCGGCTGGAGTCTCGACGCCCGTTTCGATTTCGAGCTGAACGCCAATCTCGAGGATGCGGTCAACAAGGGCATCCCGCTCTATTTCACGACCGACTTCGAGCTGAGCCGCGCGCGCTGGTACTGGTTCGACGAGCAGCCGGTGTCGGTGTCGCAGACGATCCGCCTGTCGTTCCAGCCGCTCACGCGCGAGTACCGCGTGTCGACGGGCGGCCTGCAGCTGGGCTTTCCGTCGCTGAAGGAAGCGCTCGCGGTGATCAAGCACGTGACCTCGTGGCACGTGATCGACAAGAGCCAGGTGCGCGCCGGCGAAACCTACACGGCGTCGGTGCGCATGCAGCTCGATACCGCGCTGATGCCCAAGCCGTTCCAGGTCGATGCGGTGAACAATCGCGACTGGAGTCTCGTTTCCGACTGGAAGCGCTTTACCTTCACGGTGGCCGATCGTGCTAAATAGAGTACGCCGCGCGACCAGCGGGAAAAGCATCCTGATCCGCGTGATCGTGTCGACGGTCGCCGTCACCGCGCTGCTGCTGCTCGTGCTGCTCGCGGCCGCGAGCGCGAACACCGAATTCTTCGACCGCTACTACTCGTGGCTGTACGCGGCCAACATCATCGTCGCGATGGTGTTCCTGCTGGTCGTGCTCGGGCTCGTCGGGATGATCCTGCTGCGGCTGCGCAAGGGCAAGTTCGGCACCCGGCTGCTCGCGAAGCTCGCGATCTTCTTCACGCTCGTGGGCGTGGTGCCGGGCGGCATCATCTACATCGTGTCGTATCAGTTCGTGTCGCGCAGCATCGAATCGTGGTTCGACGTGAACGTCGAGACCGCGCTGACGGCGGGCCTCAACCTCGGGCGCGGGATGCTCGACACTTCGCTGTCCGACCTGCAGACCAAGGCGCGCCTGATGGCCGACCAGCTCGCGAGCGCCGACACCCACACCAACGGCACCACGCTCACGCTGCTGCGCCTGCGCGACCAGTTCAGCGTGCAGGACGCGACCATCGTCGAGCCCGGCCGCAACGGCCCGGGCGCCGCGCCGGACCTGCACATCGTCGCGCAGGCGTCGGGCAACTTCACCGCGCTGATCCCGGACGACATGCCGACGCCGATGATGCTGGGCCAGGCGCGCGAGCACGGCGGCTACGCGGCGATCGAGGGCGAGGTGGACGGCGATCCGCGCGCCCAGGGTTCGAAGGGCGCGCTGCGGTTGCGCGTGGTGCAGCGGATCCCCGATGCGAGCACCGCGCTGCTGCAGCCCGTCGAGCGCTTCCTGCAGCTGACCCAGCCGGTGTCGCCCACGCTCGCGCGCAACGCCGACGCGGTGCAGCGCGCGTACCGCGAATACCAGGAGAAGTCGCTCGGCCGCAGCGGCCTGCGCAAGATGTACATCGGCACGCTGACGCTCGCGCTGTTCCTCGCCACCTTCATCGCGATGATGATCGCGCTCGCGCTCGGCAATCAGCTCGCGCGGCCGCTGTTCCTGCTCGCGCAGGGCACGAAGGAAGTGGCGGAGGGCGATTACACGCCGAAGCGCGAGATCAAGACGCGCGACGAGCTGGGCTTCCTGACCCAGTCGTTCAACGCGATGACGCGCCAGCTGTCCGAGGCGCGGCTCGCGGTCGAGAAGAACCGGGTCGCGCTCGAGCATTCGAAGACCTACCTCGAAAGCATTCTCGCGAACCTGACGGCGGGCGTGTTCGTGCTCGACCGGCAGTTCCGCCTGACCACCGCGAATCGCGGCGCGGAGCGCATTTTCCGGCAGCCGTTCAATTCGCTGATCGGCACGACGCTCGATCAGATCGGCGTGGTCGCCGGGTTCGGCTCGATGGTGCGCAAGGCGTTCGCGGATCGCGAGGCGGCGGGGCAGGCGGGCGAGGAGGATCGCGGCCACTGGCAGCAGCAGTTCGCGGTGGAGGTGCCGGGCGAGAGCGATCCGCTGACGCTGCTGGTGCGGGGCACGCGCCTCGTGTCGACGCTCGCCGGGCAGGTCGAGGATCCGCAGACGGCCGGCTACGTGGTCGTGTTCGACGACATCTCCGACGTGATCTCCGCGCAGCGCTCGGTGGCGTGGGGCGAGGTCGCGCGGCGTCTCGCGCACGAGATCAAGAATCCGCTCACGCCGATCCAGCTGTCGGCGGAGCGCCTGCAGATGAAGCTCGCGGACAAGCTCGCGGCGCCGGACGCCGAGGTGCTCAAGCGCGGTGCGACGACGATCGTCAACCAGGTGGCCGCGATGAAGCGCATGGTCGACGATTTCCGCGAATACGCGCGCACGCCGCCCGTGGTGCTCGCGAACCTGCAGCTCAACGATCTGGTCAGCGAAGTGTTGACGCTGTACGGCGTCGGCGAGGGCAAGAGCACGATCGTGGTCGAGCAGGGACCGTTGCCGGTGATCCGCGGCGACGCGACCCAATTGCGGCAGGTGATCCACAACCTGCTGCAGAACGCGCAGGACGCGGTGGCGGATCTCGAGCCGCCTCGTGTGTGGCTCGAAACCAAGACAGTAGAATATGGCGATCCCGACGCCGACGGAAAGACGCGCGTCGCGGTGCGTCTGACCGTCTCCGACAACGGCCCGGGTTTCCCCGCGCGCATCCTGACCCGGGCGTTCGAGCCCTACGTGACGACGAAGGCGAAGGGCACGGGGCTCGGTCTCGCGACGGTGAAGAAGATCGTCGACGAACACGGGGCGCGGATCGATCTGCGCAACCGGATGCAGGGCGAGGTCGTGGAAGGCGCGCAGGTCTCGATCCTGTTCCTGCAGATGGCGGACGACGCAACGGGCTCCGAGGGCGGAGCGCGGGGCGCGGCGGCACCCGCAAAGACAAAAGCAACTGTGCAGACAAAGGCAGCGTAAATGGCAACCATCCTGGTGGTAGATGATGAAATGGGCATCCGGGAATTGCTCTCGGAGATCCTCAGCGACGAAGGACATGTCGTGGAAGTGGCGGAGAACGCGCAGGCTGCGCGTGACTACCGGCTGCGTCAGGCGCCCGATCTCGTGCTGCTCGATATCTGGATGCCGGACACCGACGGCGTCACGCTGCTCAAGGAGTGGGCGAGCCAGGGGCAGCTCACGATGCCGGTCATCATGATGTCCGGCCATGCGACGATCGACACCGCGGTCGAGGCGACCAAGATCGGCGCGCTCGATTTCCTCGAGAAGCCGATCGCGTTGCAGAAGCTCCTGAAGTCGGTCGAGCACGGCCTCGCGCGCGGCGCGGCGCCGCTGCCGCTCAATCCGGCCGCGAAGCCGGCGACGGGCCCGGCCGCGGTGGCCTCGGCCGCCGCGCTGCCGGGCTTCGGCGACGAGGGCGGCGCGGGGGGCTCGGGCCAGACCGCGGCGATCCCGTTCGACATCCCGCTGCGCGAGGCGCGCGACGCGTTCGAGCGCGCGTACTTCGAGTATCACCTCGCGCGCGAGAACGGCAGCATGACGCGGGTCGCGGAAAAAACCGGCCTCGAGCGCACGCACCTGTATCGCAAGCTCAAGCAGCTGGGCGTCGAGCTGGGCAAGAAGCCGACCGAGGGCGCGGTTTAAAAAGTGAAGAAAAGGGCTTGAGCAGGCTGTCGTCCTTTGCTATACTCTTTTCTCTTCGTGGCCCGGTAGCTCAGTTGGTAGAGCAGCGGATTGAAAATCCGCGTGTCGTTGGTTCGATTCCGACCCAGGCCACCAGCAGTATTCAACCCCAAGAATCAGCCGATTCTTGGGGTTTTTCGTTTGTGGGACCAGGTTGCCGGCGCGCGGCCCGGACGGGGCCGGCGTGATAAAATCCTCGTCGGCTCAAAGACTTAAAGGACTTAAAGGACTTAAAGGACTTAAAGGACTTAAAGGACTTGAGGGCGCGCCACGGGCGCCGCAAGTCCTTTTTCGTTTCGGCGCTCCCGACGTGCGGCGCCCGACGGATCAGCGGTATAAGCGCCGGGCCGTATCCGGCCGGGGCGCGCTGCCTATACTGCAGGAGCCGGCCCGGCCGGCGCGTGCCGGCCGTCCGGCGGCATGAGGCCGCCGTGGGCGCAGCGCGGCGCGCTCACATCATTCACGGAGTATCACGGTGATTCGGACAGACGCTAAAGACGGCGCGCTCGTGTTGTTTTCCGGCGGTCAGGACTCGGCCACGTGCCTGGCCTGGGCGCTCGAGCGCTATCAGACCGTCGAGACGCTGGGCTTCGACTACGGGCAGCGGCATCGCGTCGCGCTGGAGTGCCGCGACGGCGTGCGCGACGCGCTCAAGCACCGCTTTCCGCAGTGGGCGGGCCGGCTCGGCGAGGATCACATGATCGACCTGTCGGTGCTCGGCGCGATCAGCGACACGGCGATGACGCGCTCGATCGAGATCGAGACCGCCGCGAACGGGCTGCCGAACACCTTCGTGCCGGGCCGCAACCTGATGTTCATGACGATCGCGGCCGCGATCGCCTATCGCCGCGGGCTGCGCGTGCTGGTCGGCGGGATGTGCGAGACGGATTTCTCGGGCTACCCCGACTGCCGCGACGATACGATGAAGGCGCTGCAGGTCGCGCTGAACCTCGGCATGGATACGCGCGTCGTGCTGGAAACGCCGCTGATGTGGCTCGACAAGGCCGACACCTGGCGGCTCGCGGAGCAACTGGGCGGCGCGCCGCTCGTCGAGCTGATCCGGGTCGACACCCACACCTGCTATGTCGGCGAGCGCGCCGAACTGCACGACTGGGGCTTCGGCTGCGGCGAATGCCCGGCCTGCAAGCTGCGCAAGCGCGGCCACGAGGCCTATCTGAAGGGCGAACAGGTGACGGAAGCGCCGCACTGAGGCGCACGCACGAACTTACGGCCGCTCGGCGGCCATCAGACGAAAGGATGCCGCGGCGAGGCCGCGGCGACGCAACATGACGTACGCGGTCAAGGAAATCTTCTACACATTGCAGGGCGAGGGCGCGAATGCCGGGCGTCCGGCCGTGTTCTGCCGGTTCGCCGGCTGCAATCTGTGGTCGGGCCGCGAGGAGGATCGCGCGGCCGCCGTCTGCCGCTTCTGCGACACCGACTTCGTCGGCACCGACGGCGAGAACGGCGGCAAATTCAAGGACGCAGCCGAGCTGGTCGCGCGGATCGCGTCGCTGTGGCCGGCCGGCGAGGCGCACCGCTTCGTCGTCTGCACGGGCGGCGAGCCGATGCTGCAGCTCGACGCGCCGCTCGTCGACGCCCTGCATGCGGCAGGCTTCGAGATCGCGATCGAGACCAACGGCTCGCTGCCGGTGCTCGAATCGATCGACTGGATCTGCGTGAGCCCGAAGGCCGACGCGCCGCTCGTCGTCACCAAGGGCGACGAGCTGAAGGTGGTGGTGCCGCAGGACAACCAGCGCCTCGCCGAGTACGCGAAGCTCGATTTCTCGCACTTCCTCGTGCAGCCGATGGACGGCCCCGCGCGCGACTTCAATACGAAGCTCGCGATCGACTGGTGCAAGCGTCATCCGCAATGGCGGCTGTCGATGCAGACCCACAAGTACCTGAACATTCCCTGAGCCGCGAGCGTCATTCACCGTGCTGATTACCCGAAAACTCGAATTCGACGCGGGCCACCGCATCCCGGACCACCGCAGCCAGTGCCGCAACCTGCATGGCCATCGCTACGTGCTCGAAATCACGCTGCGCGGCGACCTGGTCGACACCGAAGGCGCGCCGGACCGCGGCATGGTCATGGATTTCGCGGACGTGAAGGCGCTCGCGATGGAACACCTCGTCAGCAAGTGGGACCACGCGTTCCTCGTGTACGCGCGCGACGAGGTCGTGCGCTCGTTCCTCGAGCAGATGGCCGACCACAAGACGATCGTGCTCGACCGGATCCCGACCGTGGAAAACCTCGCGGCCGTCGCGTTCGACATCCTCGCGAACGTCTACGACGCGCACTACGGCGTGAACCTGCGGCTCGAACGCGTGCGGCTGTACGAAACGCCGAACTGCTGGGCCGACGTCGAGCGCGAGCCCGGCCGCTGAGCCCGCGCGGACGCCGCCGTCCGCGATTTCCCTCCGGCTCTCCGGCGCATGCGCCGCCGGATTCCCGCTCTCCCGCCGCCGTCGCGAGTATGATCAGCACGATCTGCCGGGCGGCGTCCGCCGCGCGGCGGAGCCGCGTCGCCGGCCGTCGGCGGGCGACGCCACCGTGTCTGGGTTCGCCATGCCCCGGGAGACCGTCGATGAGCACCCTCACCAACGCGCTGAAGGCGCGCCTTGCCGAAGGCGACGAGCCCTTGTTCGGCCTGTGGCTGTCGCTCGGGAGCGAGGCCGCGACCGAAGCGCTCGCCCATGCCGGCTTCGACTGGCTGTGCATCGACATGGAGCACGCGCCGAACGACGCGCGCGACGTCGCCGCGCAACTGCGCGCGCTGGCCGCCGCGCACTTGCCGAGCGAGCCCGTCGTGCGGGTGCCGGCGCGTGAGCCGTGGCTCGTCAAGCAGGCGCTCGACGCGGGCGCCCGCACGCTGATGTTCCCCTGTATCGAGACGCCGGACGAGGCGCGCCACGCGGTGCGGCTGACCCGCTATCCATCGCCGGAGGCGCCCGACGGCCTGCGCGGCGTGGCCGGCATCGTGCGGGCGGCCGCCTACGGGATGCGGCGCGATTACCTGCAAGGCGCGAATGCGCAGATCGCAACGATCGTCCAGATCGAATCGGCGCGCGCGCTCGACGAGGTCGAGCGGATCGCCGCGACGCCGGGTGTCGACTGCCTGTTCGTCGGCCCGGCGGACCTCGCGGCGAGCCTCGGGCACCTGGGCGACGGCAGGCATCCGAGCGTCGAGGCCGCGCTCGCGCGGGTGCTCGCGGCGGGGCGTCAGGCGGGCGTGCCGGTCGGGATCTTCGCGGCCGACAGCGCGCAGGCGCGCCAGTATCGCGACGCGGGGTTCCGGGTGATTGCGCTGTCGGCCGACGTGGCGTGGCTGCTGCGCGCGACGCGGCAGGCCCTGCAGGAGGCGCGCTCATGACGCCCGCGAACCGCCGGATGGCCTGGTGCGGCGCGCTCGCGCTTGCCGTCGCGAGCGCGGGGGCGGCCGCGCAGGCTTCGCATCCGCATGCGCAGCCCGACCCCGGGCGCGAGACGGCGTCGGCGATCGCCGATTACAACGCCGGCGACTATCGCGCCGCGCTGGTGCAGTTCCGCGACGCGGCCGAGCGCGGCGACCGGCTCGCCGAATTCAACTACGCGATGATGATGCTCACCGGCGAGGGGGTGACGGCGAACGTGCCCGAGGGCCTGCGCTGGCTGCGCCAGGCGGCCGATGCGGGCATGTCGCATGCGCAGTACGTGTACGGGACGATGTTCGACGACGGGCAGTTCGTCGCGCGCGATCCGGCGCAGGCGCACCACTGGTTCCTGAAGGCCGCGCAGCAGGGCCACGTGCAGGCGGAGCTCGCGCTCGCGAACCAGTTCCTCGACGGCCGCGGCACGCCGCGCGACAACCGGCAGGCGTTCGTCTGGTACAAGCAGGCGGCGGACGCGGGCGACCCGACCGCGCAATACGTGACCGCCTCGTTCTACGAGCGCGGCGGCGACGGCGTCACGCCGAACCTGAACATCGCGCGCGCCTACTATGCGGCGGCGGCCGCGCAGGGCGACGAGGCGGCGGGGCTCAAGTTCAAGGAGCTGAGCGCGGCGCTGCGCACGCCGCCGGCCGCGGGCGGATCGGCCGCGCGGCCGCAGTGAGCGGGAGGCCGGCGCGCGAGGCGCCGCTCAGCTTTTCATCAGGCGCTTTTGCCGGCCGACGCTCACGATGAAGCCGACCGCGATGCCGAGCGTGGTCAGCGCGGTGCCGCCGTAGCTCATGAACGGCAGCGGCACGCCGACCACCGGCAGCACGCCGCTGACCATGCCGATGTTGACGAATGCATAGACGAAGAAGGCGAGGGTCAGCGAGCCCGCGAGCAGACGCCCGAACAGCGTCGCGCCCTGTGCGGCGATGAACAGCCCGCGCGCGATCAGCGCCATGTACAGCACGAGCAGCGTGAGCCCGCCGGCCAGGCCGAACTCCTCGGAGAACACCGCGAAGATGAAGTCGGTGTGCTTTTCCGGAATGAATTCGAGGTGGGCCTGCGTGCCCTTCAGGTAACCCTTGCCGAGCGCGCCGCCCGAGCCGATCGCGATCACCGCCTGGATCGTGTGGAAGCCCTTGCCGAGCGGATCGGAGGTCGGGTCGAGCAGGGTGCAGACACGGTGCTTCTGGTAGTCGTGCATCAGCGGCCAGACCACCTCCGGCTGGCAGATCCGCTCCTCGAACACGGCGATCGAGCCCACCGCGATCACGCCGGCGACGAGCACCGGCACGATCAGCTTGAACGACAGGCCCGCGAGGTAGATCACGAACAGGCCGGCCGCGAACACCAGGAGGCCGGTGCCGAGATCGGGCTGCTTCGCGATCAGGCCGACCGGCACGAGCAGGATCCCGAACGCGACCACGAAGTCGAACCAGCGCAGGCTGCCCTCGCGGCGCTGGTAGTACCAGGCGAGCATCAGCGGGGTGGCGATCTTGAGGATCTCGGACGGCTGGATCACGACGCCGACGTTCAGCCAGCGCTTCGCGCCCTTCTTGGTCATTCCGAACAGCGCCACCGCGACCAGCAGCGCGACGCCGAAGGTATAGAGCGGCACCGCGAAGCGCATCAGCGTCGACGGCGGGATATTGGCGATCACCCACATCAGCACGAACGTCAGCAGGATGTTGCGCAGCTGGTCTTCCAGCCCGCCCGGCATGTCGATGCTCGCGCTGTAGAGCGTGACGATGCCGACGCACAGCAGCAGGAACACGATGAGGGCGAGCGGGCGGTCGAAGCCCGCGAACATCTGCTTGACCTTGTCGAGCCAGGCGCGCTTGTCGAATTGCATGCCTTTCTCCGTTAATCGTCGGCGCCGGCGCGGGCCGGCTGGTCGGGGGCGCTGCGCGGCTCGTCGCGCGGCGCGACCGCGACGGGCGCGGCCTCGCTGGCGGGCGCGCGGCGCGGCTTGCGCGGCGGCGGGCGAACGGGCGGCGAACCGGCCGCGGCGGCGCTGCCGGCGGCGGCCGGCGCGGCCACGGCGGGCGAAGCGGCGGCTGGGGCCGCAGCGCCCGAGGCGCCCGCTGCGCCGGCGTCCGCCGCGCTGGCGGCGCTCGCCGCCGCCGGTTGCGGCAGCGCCTTGAAGCCGGCCGCGACGGTCACGGCCTTCGACGCATCGCCGATCACGGGCGCGTTGATGGGTTCGGTCGCCGAGGCGGCTGCGGCCACGGCGGCCGCTTCGGTCGCCGGGTTCTTGCGGTCGACGAGATAGAAGTCGAGCACGCGGCGCGCGATCGGCCCGGCCGCCTGCGCGCCCCAGCCGCCGTTCTCGACGATCAGCGCGATCGCGATCTGCGGATGGTCGGCGGGCGCGTAGGCGAGGCACAGCGCGTGGTCGCGCAGGTGCTCGGCGAGCAGGTGGCCGTGGTAGTTGCCGCCCTGCAGCGAGAACACCTGCGCCGTCCCGGTCTTGCCGGCCGCGAGATATTGCGCGCCGCGGAAGATCTTGTAGCCGGTGCCGGATGGATTCTCGACCACGTTCTCCATGCCGCGCTTCACGACGTCGATGTCCGACTGCTTGAGCGGGATCACCTCGCTTTCCTTCGGCACGGTCAGGTGCCGGTCGCGCGAGATCGGGTTCTCGATCTCCTTCACGAGGTGGGGCTTCATGACGATGCCGTCGTTCGCGAGCGTCGCCGTCGCGTGCGCGAGCTGCAGGATCGTGAACGAGTTGTAGCCCTGGCCGATCCCGAGGCTGATCGTCTCGCCGTCGAACCACTTCTGCTGGGCGGCCTTCTTGAACGCCTTCTTCTTCCAGTCGGTCGAGGGCAGGATGCCGCGCGCCTCGCCCTGCACGTCGATGCCCGTGATCTGGCCGAAGCCGAACGGCTTCATGAAGTTCGCGATCGAATTGACGCCGAGGTCGCGCGCGAGCATGTAGAAGTAGGTGTCGTTCGACACCATGATCGCGCGGTTCATGTCGACCCAGCCCTGGCCGGAGCGCACGTCGTTGCGGAACGTGTGGCCGCCGAAGGTGAAGTAGCCGGGATCCTGGATGCCCCAGCCGGGCGTGCGCTTGCCGAGCGTGAGGCCCGCCAGCGCCATGAACGGCTTGTAGGTCGAGCCGGGCGGGTAGGTGCCGTGCAGCGGGCGGTTCAGGAGCGGCTTGTCGGGCGAGTTGTTCAGTTCGTCCCAGGTCTGCTGGTCGATCCCGTCGACGAAGGAATTCGGGTCGAAGCTCGGCGACGACACGAACGCGAGCACGTCGCCCGTCTTCGGCTCGATCGCGACGAGTGCGCCGCGCTTGCCCGCGAAGGCCTGCTCGGCCACCTGCTGCAGGCCGATGTCGAGCGACAGCACCAGGTTGTTGCCGGGCGTCGCCTGGGTGCGCGACAGCGTGCGCACGGGCCGCCCGCCCGCCGTCACCTCGACTTCCTCGAAGCCGGTCAGGCCGTGCAGCTCGGTCTCGTAGCTCTGCTCGACGCCGACCTTGCCGATGTAGTCGGTGCCCTTGTAGTTGTTGCCGTCGCGGCGCGGATCGTAGGTTTCCGGATCGCCGTCGTTCTCGTCGCTCATCGCGTCGAGGCGGTCCTGGTCGCGCTTCGAGATCCGCCCGATGTAGCCGATCACGTGCGCGGCGGTCGGCCCGAGCGGGTACTGGCGGAACAGGCGCGCGCGCACGTCGACGCCGGGGAAGCGGAACCGCTGCGCGGTGAAGCGCGCGACTTCGTCGTCGGTCAGCCGGGTGCGGATCGGCAGGCTCTCGAAGTTCTTCGAGTCTTCCTGCAGCTTCTTGAAGCGGCGGCGGTCGCGCGCGTCGATCGGCACGACCTCGGACAGCGTGTTGATGGTGTTCTCGAGCGTGTCGGTCAGCTTCGACGGCGTGATTTCGAGCGTGTACGCGGAATAGTTCTTCGCGAGGACCACGCCGTTGCGGTCGGTGATGATGCCGCGGTTCGGCACGATCGGCGCGACCGAGATGCGGTTCTCCTCGGCCTGCAGCGCGTACTTGCCGTGCTGCCAGACCTGCAGGTAGAAGAAGCGCGTCGCGAGCAGGCCGAAGCAGACGAACACGAACAGGCCCGCCGCGGCGACGCGCACGCGGAACTTCGAGAGCTGCTGCTGGGTGTCCTTGAATTCGGTCATGCGGGTGCGAATGAGAGGAGGGCGGCCGCGCGCCGGCCGTCCCGCCGGACGCTAGCGGGAAGCAGTCGGGCGAGCGGGCGGTGGGCGTTCATCCGGATTCCTGGCGCGGCTCAGATCGGCCGCGTGTCGTCCGGATCGACCGGACGGCGCTGCGGCATCAGCAGCAGCAGGCTGGCGAGCGGCCACAGGGCGGCCTCGACGAAACCGTCGATCAGGTAGCCCCAGCCGGGAAACGCGGCGCCCATCAGCAGGCGGATCACGAACGGCACGAGCTGCGCGAGCACGAGGAGCGGCGCGACGTAGAACACCTGCACGCCGAGCGGCAGCCACAGCACGCGGCGGTGGATCGTGATCGCGCCGTACGACAGCAGCGTGTAGGCCAGTGCATGCTCGCCGAGCAGGCCGGCGTCGTGCACGTCCATCAGGATCCCGAGCAGGAACGCGATGCCCATGCCGACCTTGCGCGGCTGGTGGATGTTCCAGAACAGCAGGACGAGCGCGACGAAGTCGGGCACGCCCGGCATCCGGCCCCACGGCATCAGGTTCAGCAGGAACGCGGCGGCCAGGCTGAAGATGATGAAGTACGGGTTGACCGGCTGCAGGATGTATTGGGGGCGGCTCATGGCTTCGCTCCCTGGGCCGGGGCGGCCGGCCGGGTCGGGCCGGCCGGCGCCGCGCCGCCCGCCGGGCGCGACTGCGCGGTGGCGGCCGTCGCCTTGCCGCTCGCGGCGGCGGCGTTGGCGTCGGCGGGCTGGGTGCCCTTCTCGGTGCTCTTCGGGGTTTTCTTCACCTTGGCGTTCTTGTCGCTGGCCGGGTCCGGCTCGGCCGGGCGCGGCGGGATGTCGTTGCGGTAGTGCAGCACCAGCATCTCGCGCGCGCCGCGCACCGCCGCGACCGGCATGCAGACCACGTGCGCGAACGCGGTGTCGGCGAGCTTGTCGACCCGCACCACCTTCGCGACCGGCAGGCCGGGCGGATACACGCCGTCGAGCCCGCTCGTCACGAGTTCGTCGCCGACCAGCAGGTCGGCGCTCGTCGGCACGAAGCGCAGGTCGAGCGAGTCGCCCTTCGGGGTGCCGTAGATCACACTGCGCAGGCCGGTGCGCAGCACCTGCACGGGAATCGCGAGGTCGCGGTCGGTGATCAGCGTGACCTCCGACTGCAGCGGGAACACCCGCGTGACCTGGCCGATCACGCCGTCTTCGCTGACGACGGGCGAGCCGTCCTGGATGCCCGCCTGCGAGCCGTGGCCGATCACGACCTTCTGCGAGAAGGGATCGCTGGTGTCGTACTGGATCTCGACCGGGGTCGACTCGGTGGAGACGCGCTCGCGCAGCGCGAGCACCGCGCGCAGGTGCGCGTTGTCGGCGCTCAGCTGGCCCGCCTGGTTCGCCTGCAGCGACAGCTTCAGGTTGCGGTCGCGCAGCTGCTGGTTCTCGTGGCGCAGCGACGCGCCGGTGACGGCGAGGTCGGCCGCGCCCATGAACAGGTCGCGCGGCACGAGCGCCGCGCGCTGCAGCGGATAGAGCGCGGTGCCGACCACCCCGCGGACGATTTCGAGCGTGTTGAAGCGCGCATCCGAGATGAGGAGCGCGATGGCCAGTGCGACAAAGAAGAGCAGCCGCGCGAACGCGGACGGACCTTGCTTGAAGAGGGGCGGCGGACTGTATTCCATGGTCGGCGCCGGGCGCGTGATCGGTTAGTTGATGCTCAGACGCGCAAAACGCGCGGCGGTTCGGCCGGGGACTGCGAGCCGGGAGCGCCGCGCGTGCGTCATATGCCGCTTCTTAGACGATCACTCGTAGGAGAAGATGCTGCCGAGCTTGTCCATGCGCTCGAGCGCCATGCCGGAGCCGCGCACCACGCAGGTGAGCGGATCCTCGGCGACGAGCACCGGCAGGCCGGTTTCTTCGGCGAGCAGGCGGTCGAGGTCGCGCAGCAGCGCGCCGCCGCCCGTCAGCATCATGCCGCGCTCGGCGATATCGGCGCCCAGTTCCGGCGGCGTCTGCTCGAGCGCGATCTTCACGGACGACACGATCTGGTTCAGCGGATCGGTGAGCGCCTCGAGGATTTCGTTGCTGGAGATCGTGAAGCTGCGCGGAATGCCTTCGGACAGGTTGCGGCCCTTGACTTCCATTTCCTTGACTTCGGAGCCCGGGAACGCGGAACCGATTTCCTTCTTGATCGCCTCGGCGGTCTGCTCGCCGATCAGCATGCCGTAGTTGCGGCGGATGTAGTTGACGATCGCCTCGTCGAACTTGTCGCCGCCGACCCGCACCGAGCCCTTGTAGACGATGCCGCCGAGCGAGATCACGCCGACTTCGGTCGTGCCGCCGCCGATATCGACGACCATCGAGCCGGTGGCTTCCGACACCGGCAGGCCCGCGCCGATCGCGGCCGCCATCGGCTCCTCGATCAGGTAGACCTGCGAGGCGCCCGCGCCGTGCGCGGCTTCCTTGATCGCGCGGCGCTCGACCTGGGTCGAGCCGCACGGCACGCAGATGATGATGCGCGGCGACGGCGAGAACATCCGCGATTCGTGGGCGGTCTTGATGAACTGCTTGATCATCTGCTCGGTGACCGTGAAGTCGGCGATCACGCCGTCCTTCATCGCGCGGAGCGCCTCGATGTTGCCCGGCACCTTGCCGAGCATCTGCTTGGCTTCCTTGCCGACCGCCTGGATCGTCTTCTTGCCGTTGGGACCGCCTTCCTGGCGGATCGACACAACCGAGGGCTCATCGAGCACGATGCCCTTGCCGCGCATGTAGATGAGGGTGTTTGCGGTGCCGAGATCGATCGCCAGATCGTTGGAGAAGTAGCTGCGCAAAAAACCGAACATTCAGAATCCTGTCTCGCTGTGGGCCGGCCCCGGCGGGGAACGCACGAAGGGCGGCAGCGGAAAAAATAACAGCCTCGGATCGGGCGGGAGCGGCCGCCTCAGGAACGCGAAGCTGCGAGTGAAATCTACCGGGGCCTGCGCGGCCCCTCGACCACCGGGGCGGCAACGCGGGGAAGGCAGCCCGGGTCTGGGTCGAACGCGTAATGATACCTTATAATTTCGCAGTATTTGAATGGTAACGGCTGGTATTTTCGCCGCTTCGCCTCCGATTTTTGAGGGATCGATCGACCCTCCAACCCCCTGTCGCAGCGTGTGTTTTTGCATGCCGCGCAAGCCTTTTGTTCTTCCGGTGACCGCATGGCTCTGACCCTGACCGATGTGAAACGCATCGCGCACCTTGCGCGGCTCGAAATGGCCGACGCCGACGCCGAGCAGACGCTCGGCCAGCTCAACGAATTCTTCGGCCTGGTCGAGCAGATGCAGGCCGTCGACACGACGGGCCTCGCGCCCCTCGCCCACCCGATCGAGCAGATCCAGGCGGTCGCGCTGCGGCTGCGCGACGACGCCGTCACCGAGACGGTCGACCGCGACGCGTACCAGCGCCCGGCGCCGGCCGTCCAGGATGGCCTGTACCTCGTGCCGAAGGTGATCGAGTAAGGGGCGGGCGCCGCACCCACCCGTTTTTGCTCGAGACCTCGTCGCGAGCGCCCCAGAATCCAGGAATCCACGCAATGCATGCAAACAGCCTGACCGAACTGCGCGCCGCGCTCGACGCCAAGGAGTATTCGGCCGTCGAGCTCGCGCAGCACTATCTGCAACGGATCGACGCGGCGCGCGAGCTGAACGCGTTCGTCCATGTCGATCCCGACCTGACGCTCGCGCAGGCGCGCGCCGCCGACGCGGCGCTCGCCCAGGGCGCGGCCGGCCCGCTGGCCGGCCTGCCGATCGCGCACAAGGACGTGTTCGTCACGCGCGGCTGGCGCTCGACCGCCGGCTCGAAGATGCTCGCGAACTACACGAGCCCGTTCGACGCGACCGTCGTCGAGCGGCTCGCCGCCGCCGGCATGGTGACGCTCGGCAAGACCAACATGGACGAGTTCGCGATGGGCTCGTCGAACGAGAACTCGGCGTTCGGCGCGGTGAAGAACCCGTGGGACCGCCGGGCCGTGCCGGGCGGCAGCTCGGGCGGCAGCTCGGCCGCGGTCGCCGCGCGCCTCGCGCCCGCCGCGACCGGCACCGATACCGGCGGCTCGATCCGCCAGCCCGCGTCGTTCGCGGGCGTCACTGGGATCAAGCCGACCTACGGCCGGGTGTCGCGCTACGGCATGATCGCGTTCGCCTCGTCGCTCGACCAGGGCGGCCCGATGGCGCAGAGCGCGGCCGACTGCGCGCTGCTGCTGAACGCGAGGGCCGGCTTCGACACGCGCGACTCGACGAGCCTCGAGCGCGACGACGAGGACTTCACGCGCCACCTGGGCCAGGCCTGGACGCCGGACGCGCCGGCCGCCAAGCCGCTCGCGGGCCTGCGCATCGGCCTGCCCGAGGAATATTTCGGCGCGGGCCTCGCGGACGACGTGCGCGCGGCGATCGAGGCCGCGCTCAAGCAGTACGAGGCGCTCGGCGCGACGCTCGTGAAGGTGTCGCTGCCCAAGACCGAGCTGTCGATCCCGGTTTACTACGTGATCGCGCCCGCCGAGGCGTCGTCGAACCTGTCGCGTTTCGACGGCGTGCGCTACGGGCACCGGGCGGCCGAGTACCGCGACCTGCTCGACATGTACAAGAAGTCGCGCGCGGAAGGCTTCGGCCCCGAGGTGAAGCGGCGCATCCTGGTCGGCGCCTACGTGCTGTCGCACGGCTACTACGACGCCTACTACCTGCAGGCGCAGAAGATCCGCCGCATCATCGCGCAGGACTTCCAGGAAGCGTTCGAATCGTGCGACGTGATCATGGGGCCGGCCTCGCCGACCGTCGCGTGGGATCTCGGCGCGAAGGGCGACGACCCGGTGCAGATGTACCTGGCCGACATCTATACGCTGTCGGTGAGCCTCGCCGGCCTGCCCGGCATGAGCGTGCCGTGCGGCTTCGGCGCGGGCGCGAACGCGCAGCGCCCGGTCGGCCTGCAGATCATCGGCAACTATTTCAACGAAGCCCGGATGCTGCAGGTCGCGGACGCGTTCCAGCGCGCGACCGAATGGCACAAGCAAGTTCCGGCGGGGGTGTAAACATGCAATGGGAAGTCGTTATCGGTCTTGAGACGCACGCGCAGCTGTCGACGGCGTCGAAGATCTTCTCCGGCACGTCGACGCAGTTCGGCGCGGCGCCGAACACGCAGGCGAGCCCCGTCGACCTGGCGCTGCCGGGCGTGCTGCCCGTGATGAACCGCGGCGCGGTCGAGCGGGCGATTCGCTTCGGCCTGTCGATCGGCGCGACGATCGCGCCGCGCAGCATCTTCGCGCGCAAGAATTACTTTTACCCGGATCTGCCGAAGGGCTATCAGATCAGCCAGTACGAGATCCCGGTGGTGCAGGGCGGCCAGGTCACGATCCAGGTGCCCGCCAACGAGAAGGCCGGCAAGGAGGCCTACGCGAAGACCATCAACCTGACCCGCGCGCACCTCGAGGAGGACGCGGGCAAGTCGCTGCATGAGGACTTCGCGGGCATGACGGGCATCGACCTGAACCGCGCGGGCACGCCGCTCCTCGAGATCGTCACCGAGCCGGAAATGCGCAGCGCGGCCGAGGCGGTCGCCTATGCGAAGGCGCTGCACGGCCTCGTCGTGTGGCTCGGGATCTGCGACGGCAACATGCAGGAAGGCTCGTTCCGCTGCGACGCGAACGTGTCGGTGCGCCCGGTAGGCCAGGAGAAGTTCGGCACCCGCGCCGAAATCAAGAACCTGAACTCGTTCCGTTTCCTGGAAGAAGCGATCAACTTCGAGGTGCGTCGCCAGATCGAGCTGATCGAGGACGGCGGCGAGGTCGTGCAGGAAACCCGCCTGTACGATCCGGACAAGCGCGAGACGCGTTCGATGCGCAGCAAGGAAGATGCGCACGACTACCGCTATTTCCCCGATCCCGACCTGATGCCGCTCGTGATCGACGACGCGTGGGTCGCGCGCGTGCGCGGCGAGCTGCCCGAACTGCCGGCCGCGATGCAGCAGCGCTTCGGCGAGCAGTACGGCGTGACGCCGTACGATGCGACGGTGCTGACGTCGAGCAGGGCGATGGCCGCCTACTTCGAGGCGGTGGTCGCGAAGGCCGGCGTCGCGCAGGCGAAGACGGTCGCGAACTGGCTGATGGGCGACGTGTCGTCGCTGCTCAATCGCGACGGCATCGAGATCGACGCGAGCCCGGTATCGGCCGCGCAGCTCGCGCTGCTGCTGCAGCGGATCGCCGACGGCACGATCTCGAACAAGATCGCGAAGGAAATCTTCGCGACAATCTGGGACGAGAAGGCGACCGACGACGCGGCGGCCGACCGCATCATCGACGCGAAGGG
>NZ_JAAGNW010000300.1:0-2137 GCF_010645215.1 Burkholderia multivorans
GTCGACGTGCAGGCGCCACCCCGTAATGATAATGATTATCATTAATTCTATGGGACGCACCAATGGAATGGCAAGCAGGATTATTGAAAGGAGTGAAACAGCATAAGGAAAGGTCTCGGCCCCGACGCCGACCGGATCATGTCCGCGGGCCGACGGTCAGGCCTTCGGGGCCGAGTGGCGGGGACGCGCGCCGGTACGGCGAAACCCGCGACGCTCGACGCCGTCCTCTTGCCTGCATGAACGTCGCGCGGGCGCGATGCGGCCGCGTCTCGCGCGCGGCGCGTCACACCGGCGGCGGTCAGACGCCGAGTCCCGCCTTCACGAGCAGACCGAGCGCAACGCACACGAGCACCGAACCAAATGCGATCTGCACATGAAGCGCCGACAGAAAGCGGGACGCCCAGCGTCCGCCCGCCATGCCGAGCGCCGTCGTCGCGCTGAACCACAGGGTCAGCTCGAGCGGCGCGCGCACGCCAGCGTACAGCGCCACCAGCATCGCCCCGGTGCCCACGAACGCGATCACCGTGAGCGAGGTCGCGACGATGCCGTGCATCGGCACATGGGTGAATTTACGCAGCATGGGAACGATCACGAAGCCGCCGCCGACGCCGAGCAGCCCGGTCATCAAGCCCGTCATCGCCCCCGTCGAGGCCAGCGCCAGCGCAGTCTGCCAGGACCATATCAAGCGCCCGGTCTCCTGATTCACACGCCCCACGCACAGGGGCGACGCGCGTGTCACGCCGCGTTTTTCCCCGAGCGCCTGCCGCAGCAAGCGAACCGCGACGACGCCCATCGTCAGCGCGAACAGCGTGAGCAGCACCCGTTGCGGCAGGCTATGCGCCAGCTTGACGCCAAGCGACGTGAGCGGTATGCCGGTCGCCGTCATCAAGAACGCGGCCCGATAGCGCACCAGCCCGCGGCGAAATCCCTCCAGGGCCCCGATTGCCGCGCTGCCCGCCACCGCGACGAGCGCCACCGGCGCCGCCTGCTGCATGTGCAGGCCCATGCCGACCACGAGCACCGGAACGGCGAGAATGCCCCCTCCTGCGCCGGTCAAGCCGAGCACGGCGCCGACCACGCCGCCGAGTATCAAAGCGATCAACATCGTTTATCCAGGTTTCGCAGCCGTTCAGATCGCGTCGAGCGGAATCTTCAGATAGCGCACGCCATTGCCTTCGGGGTCGGGCAAGCGTCCCGCGCACATGTTGACCTGCACCGACGGCAGCATCAGCACCGGCATGTCGAGGGTCGCGTCGCGTGCGTTGCGCATCGCAATGAACCCTTCTTCGGTCACGCCGTCGCGCACATGGACGTTCGCACGCTTCTGCTCCGCGACCGTGCTCATGTAGGCGACCGCGCGCCCGCCGGGCTGGTAGTCGTGGCAGGTGTAGAGGCGCGTGTCGGGCGGGAGGTTCAGTACCCGCTCGATCGAGCCGTACAGCGTGCGCGCATTGCCGCCGGGAAAATCACAGCGCGCCGTGCCGTAGTCGGGCATGAACAGCGTGTCGCCGACAAACGCCACGCGTTCGCCGCCGGCGTCGCAGAAGTAAGTCAGGCAGGCCGGGGTATGGCCCGGCGTATGGATGGCGCGAATCGACAAGGTGCCAAGCGGCAAGGTATCGCCGTCGTCGAGCAGCCGATCGAACGGACAGCCGTCCGCCAAGCGATCGTGTCGGGTGTTGAACAAGCGGCCGAACACATCCTGCACGCGCTGCACGTGGACGCCGATCGCAATCGCGCCGCCTACGCGCGACTTCAGGTACTGCGCCGCCGAAAGATGATCCGCATGCACATGCGTTTCCAGCAGCCAGCGGACTGTCCCGCCCAGTTCGGCCACGCGCGTGATCAGCCGGTCGGCGCTTTCGGTGCGCGTCCGTCCCGACTTCGGGTCATAGTCGAGCACGCTGTCGATCAGCGCGCAGTCGCGGGTCGAGGTATCGAGCACGAGGTAGCTGACGGTGCTGGTTGCCGGGTCGAAGAAGCCTTCGACCAGGATGGCCGGCGCTGCGCTCATCGAGCGCCCATGATCGGGATTTGCACGCTCGGCCCTCATTTCCGACGCGGCTCCGACAGGTTCCAGAGCATGCCGGACCGATTGCCCGTGCGGCAATAAGCCAGCACGGGCGCGGGCAGGCTC
>NZ_JAAGNW010000300.1:2147-2592 GCF_010645215.1 Burkholderia multivorans
ACCTCGATGCCGAGCCGGCCGGCGGTCGCGGCGATCTCGGCAAAGCTCGGCTGCTCCGGCGCCTCGCCGTCCGGCCGGTTGCAGATGATGCTCTTGAAACCCTGGTTGCGAACGGCTTCGAGGTCGCCGGGCATCAATTGAGGCGAGATCGAGAATTCCGGAGAGATCCGCGTTGCCACGACCTTCGAGCGGCAGACGGCCAGCGCGCGTTGAAAGCACGCGAGGGCATGGTCGACGTCCTCCCAGGAGGTATAGCGGCCGAAGCTGAGACGCACGGTGCGGCCGGCCGCGTTCGCGTCGAGACCGATCGCGGTCAGCACATGCGAAGGCTTGCCCGCCGCCGAGTTGCACGCCGACGTCGACGACACGGCCAGGTTTTCGCCGAGCATGGCCGCCTGGAAACCGGGCAGGCCGATGGTCAGGCTCAGCGTGTGGGGGATGCGAT
>NZ_JAAGNW010000300.1:2602-3416 GCF_010645215.1 Burkholderia multivorans
ATCGCGTGCATTCTGCGTGATGTCGCCGAGCGCCAGCACGGCATTGAGCAGGTACGCGCTCAATCCGGCAATCCGTTCGCTGTCGCCGGCCATCTTTTCCGCGGCCAGCTCGCACGCCACGCCCATCCCGACGATCTGGTGCGTGGCCAGCGTGCCCGAGCGCAGGCCGAACTCATGACCGCCGCCATGCATCTGCGATGCAATGCGCTCGCCGACCCCGCTGCCGACGTACAACGCACCGATGCCTTTCGGTCCGTAGACCTTGTGCGCGGACAGGGACATGAGATCGATCCCGAGCGCCTTGACATCGATCGGGGTCTTGCCGAGCGCCTGGGCCGCGTCGACGTGCAGGAGCGCGCCTGCCGCATGGACGACGGCAGCGATCGCGGCGATGTCGGTCAGCGTGCCGATCTCGTTGTTGACGAGCATCAGGGAAACCAGGCCGGTTTGCGGACCGATCGCCCGGGCGACCTCGTCGACGGTCATTTCGCCGCTGCTCGACGGACTCAGATACGTGACCGTCATGCCGCGTTTCTCGAGGCTGGCCATCGTATCGAGAATCGCCTTGTGCTCGATCCGGCTCGTGACCAGATGCCGGCGCGCCGTGGCCATCTCGGCATAGCCCTTCAGCGCGAGATTGTTCGATTCGGTCGCACCGGACGTCCAGACGATTTCCCGCGCGTCGGCGCCGATCAGATCCGCGACTTGCTGCCGCGCATGCTCGACCTTCTCGCGCGCCGCGATACCTGCGGCATGCGAACTCGAAGCCGGATTGCCGAACACGCCATCGGCGCCGAGACATTCGAACATCGCC
>NZ_JAAGNW010000300.1:3426-3968 GCF_010645215.1 Burkholderia multivorans
CCGCGATGACCCTAGGATCGGCCGGGGTGGTGGCGGCGTAGTCGAAGTAATGCAGGGTGTTGGGTGCGCTCATGAACTCGATCAAAGTAATCCTCTGTGCCTGCAAGGTTACTGTTCAGCGCGCAGCATTTGTTTCCAAAAAGTATCGACCTGACAGGTATTATTAGAAATATTTTCTAGTTTTTGGGTGTCATGGACAAACGGGACGTTCAACTGCTCACGCTGCTTCAGGACGACGCGACGATCGGGCTCAATGACCTGGCGAAAGCCGTCAACCTGTCGCCGACGCCCTGCTGGCGTCGGCTGCAGAAGTTGCGGGAGGATGGGGTCATTTGCCGGCAGGTCGTGCTGTGCGAACCGACCAAACTGAATCTCGGGCTGACGGCCTTCGTCACCGTGCGCTCGAACCAGCACGGCGACGCCTGGACGAACCAGTTCATCGCGGCGGTGCGCGAGATTCCCGAAATCGTCGAGATCCATCGGATGAGCGGCGAGATCGACTACCTGCTCAAGGTCGTCGTGCCCGACATCGCCGGGTATGA
>NZ_JAAGNW010000300.1:3978-5234 GCF_010645215.1 Burkholderia multivorans
TTCCGCGTTCTCGATGGAGGTCATCAAGCAGACCACCGCACTCCCCCTGGATTACGTCGAGGCGCGATAGCGTCGGCTTCGTGGGCGCCGCTCGGCTTGGGCCGCGCACCACGTTGGGCCGGCCCGATGACTAGAAAGCGGGCCCGGGCATCGAGAAAAGCAAAAAGCCCTGATTTCCAGAAGAAATCAGGGCTTCGAAGCTTGGTTGCGGGGACAGGATTTGAACCTGTGACCTTCGGGTTATGAGCCCGACGAGCTGCCAGACTGCTCCACCCCGCGTCAGAGAAAAAAGATTATATGTCGATTTCAGTACGGTGTCAAATGCCTTGCGCATCGTCATGGGTTGACGGAGACATTCGGGCCCACGGTGCCGGCTGGGCAGCGCATGCATCGGCCATGCTAGTGGGGCCGCCCGCCGCTGCCATCAACACGACTACGGCGCGAGAAGAGCACGAACGCTGATTTTCAGAAGAGGTCCTAACCTCTCGCAGGCGCGCGTCAAGGCCCTGCGTTGGAAAAACGAGCGCACGCTCATTTGCTGCGTCACTGGTATGCTCGCGGCGAGCCCGAATTAATGTCCGGAAGGGTCCAGCCGATGACGGAAGACATCGAAAAATTTCTGGCGGCGACGGCGTTCCTGATTGCCGCCGCCGTGACAACCTTCGATACGATCGATTTTCTTCAAGCCTCAGTCATTGTTCCTGGTCAGGTAACCAGACTACCCTATGGGACAAACCACCCGAGAATAACTTTCGTCACAAAAACAGGGACGCGCGTGTCCTATACCCTAAACGGATTCGGCTTCAACATGGGTCCGGGCGATGATGTCCAGGTTCGTTACCTGCCAGAAGATCCTAGATCGAGCGCAAGGCTGAATCGACTGGGTGCGATCTGGGAGAGTTCGATCGGGTGGGGAATATTGGGTGTTGGTTTTGCACTTGGTGGGATCGGTTGTTTGCTGACGCTTCGACACAATCAGTCCAAGGCGGGGGACTGATTCCAGATCGGGCGGCCGCTCACGTAGCCCGCAGTACATCGGCACCGCACGGTTGCTCAGCGGCCACGAAAGCACCGCCGGAAAAGCAAAAAGCCCTGATTTCCAGAAGAAATCAGGGCTTCAAAGCTTGGTTGCGGGGACAGGATTTGAACCTGTGACCTTCGGGTTATGAGCCCGACGAGCTGCCAGACTGCTCCACCCCGCGTCAGAGAAACAAGACTATACATCTTTTAAGCGGAAACATCAAATTTTCATCGAT
>NZ_JAAGNW010000300.1:5244-5780 GCF_010645215.1 Burkholderia multivorans
GATGCGCCATGAAAACATGGCGACGCGCACGCGCCGACCGCCCCGCTCTGAGTCGAGTCGAGCGACAGCGGATCCGAACGCCATGCGCTCGCGCGCATCCGGGCCGCGTGAATCGGACTCCATTCGGATCCCCTCTCCCGCGTAGACGGAACCGCCGCCCGCCGCTCGACGCGCTGGTACACTGCGGCTCGTCAACGCGCGTGGATTGCGCGCAGCGTCAGGGCCGCCGGCGTCGCAGCCGTGCGCGGCGCGACAGCCCCGATACGGCTGCCGATCCGCGTCGCACGCCACGCTCTCTCCGGCAAGGAATCGAATATCGTGAAGATCGCCACCTGGAACGTCAACTCCCTGAACGTACGCAAGCAGCACGTGCTCGACTGGCTCGCGCAAAGCCAGACCGACGTGCTGTGCCTGCAGGAACTGAAGCTGCCCGACGAGAAATACCCGCGCGAGGAACTGGAAGCCGCCGGCTATCGCAGCTGGTTCGCCGGCCAGAAGACCTACAACGGCGTCGCGATCATCGCGCGCGCGTCGCT
>NZ_JAAGNW010000301.1 GCF_010645215.1 Burkholderia multivorans
ATCGAAATTTGCTGAGTGGAAATGGGTCGCTGCATGGTTGAGCCGAGAATGGCGAGCCGACGTCAGAGATTATATTATAAAAAATAACCTTATTAAAGAAGATCTTATTCCGTTGACCCAGGCTTATATTCCTTCTGCCCCGCCTCAGTCCTTGCTCGATGAATATGCGAAGCGCTTCGTTGAATTGCGACGCTCGCGCTGGCATTCCGATGATTTCTGGAAGTCGACAGGTTTAAGTATTGTTGATTTGTGGTTCACGGAGGCGGGAGTTCCGTTCATTGGGAATAAGATTGCGCCGGAAATGCGCAAAACGATTGAGGTCGTATATGCGGCTGAGCACGCAGCCAAGATGGCGTCTCTGAGCGAGATTGCGAAAGTGGAGGTAGCACATCTTCCATTGCATCTAACCGCGCTCAGTTTTCTGGATTATCTGCGCGACATGAATCCGGATGTCAGTATTGCAGCTGATGATCAGGTGTGGATTCGCCCCCCTGGATCTGATGTCTATGATGAATCATCTTTGGGAACCGCCTTGCTGGTCAATACGCATCCCAACGATCTGACGGTAATTTATCCCGACCGTTATCCGCTTTCATTGTGCGCAGCACTCGAGCGCTTTCGCGCCCGAAGTGATTTTGATATCAAACACGCAGAGCGCAGTTCGAAACAAATGTTGTTTTCTGTTCTGAATGAAATTAGTGATGGCAAAATCCATCGAAATTCTTATGTTCGTGTTAGCAGCACGTCCAAGAGCTATGTAACCACACTCAAAATTGCAATTTCGGATGCCAAACGGATCAATGACCAATCCGAAAAGATCGTCATCCTTGCCCCGCAAGGTGAGCAGAATACAGAATATCTTAATGAGGCAAATAAAATCGTCTCGCGTTATCTTGAAACTGGGCGCATCGATGCCATCGAGAGAAAACGAGACTCGTTACCGCCTACGACGCACTTGCTTTCGAATGTCGATTGGGAGGGCCATGTCGAGAAGGACTACGAGGAATATCAGGCAGCGCGTTTGAGCACCGACGCGCCGGCTGCGCTGAGTTCCGACACCGTCTCGCCGGAAAGCAAGTCGGCACCCCGTTCCTTAACATGGAAACAAATAGCTATGGCCGAGGAAGAGTTAGGCCAGTTTATCGTCGCCGAGCGTGGTGAAGATCAACTCACGCTGGAGCAGGTTGTCGCAGCGGGCTCGCGCCTAATGAACCTTTATGGCATGCATGTCGCTTACGGTCCAACCTACAACCTACTTCGTCATGGTAGCCACGGTACGCATCAGACTGAGCACGTGGACGCAATGGCAATCCGCCATTTCGCTGTTTTTCAGAAGCTCGAGGAGTTTAAGCAGTTGTGGCAGCAGATCGAAATCGCACTCAACGAGCAGCCGATGTTGGAGAAAATTTACGCGCGATACTATCCGTTCAGCGCTGTGCGAGAGTACATGAAGGCCGCGCGACTGTCGGCAATCCAGTCTCTGGTGCGAGCGCACCCCGCGCTGAAGGCAAAGCTAGGGCTTAAGGAATCTCCATCTATGAGCGAGTGGCTGTCGGCTGCGCTAAAAATCTATAATGAAGCTGAGTTAAATGATTGTTCGCAAGACGCCGAGCTCCTGATGAAAAAGGAAGTGCTCTTCTTTTATCTGCTCAAGCATCCCGATGCAGCCAATGCGGATCAAATGATGAGTGGATCGAATGGCCAGGTGCTGGACATGGCAGCTATAATGAAGTTCTACAATCAGAATGCCAAAACAGACTTTGAGTATTCTGGAAAAGGAATCGCCGATATAAAGCCGAGAAACGAATTGGATTATAATGATAGCGCCTATTTTGAACAATTTTCAAACTATCGGAAAAATTATCTTGGCGTCGAAGCGGCGCACCTTGCTCGAGCTCGTGCGGCTATGGCTGGAATTGACCCTTTTGACCTCCAGCGGCCTTTTTCTGTTTTGTATCGCATTATTGTCTCTACGCCGGCAATTATTAGTGGTCGCTATGGTGCAAATAATGTTAACAAAAAAGAGTATGGATCGGTTTATATTTTAAAGGCGGAGTCGGGGCAGAATATTCTCTTTAGCACTGTGGGGCATCAGTTTATTATTAGAAAAATACGCTTGAAAGAGATGATTTCGTTGGTGCGTAATGCGAAAGGAAATAATATCGAGAGATTTTCGAAAAATATCTGGCAGGACGATAAGCCTCCACTGAGCACGCCGCAGTGGGTGCACCGCAAAAAAGAACGTCGTATCAAGATTGAGCAGCGAGATCCGGTCAAGCGAGATGAGATGCTGTTGTCGTTCATCGAGAGTGAGCACAGACATTCACTCGACACAATGTCAACGCTTGCAAAGGAAGCCAATCTGGCTGAGCGTTGGTGGGAGCGGTATGTTCTTGGCATGCTGCCATTTCGCAAGCTCTATTACCGCATGAGGTACGATCCAGAGTACAGTCCGACATTTGAGGATATTTACTTCGACTCAATCGATCTGGCCATGACTTTGGTGACCTTGGGTATACCCTTGTCGAAACTCGGTACCGCGGCCAGAAAAGCGGGTGTGTCTGCGTATATGGCGGCGACAAAAGCCGGCTTGAGCGGTTATGCACGCGCGCAAGTAGTGGCAGCAGCATTGAAAGTCTATGTGCGTCCTGTAGCAACTGCCGTGGCGCGTGAGGTTGTGGAGTTTCTTTTGCCGCCGCTTCAACCATTGAATTTGTTACGGCGCGGTGTGATGGCTGGCTATCTCGGTGCCGCCAAACTATACAAAGCGAGTAAATTTGGCGCACCTCTTGATTTAGTCTCCGACGCGATGCCGAAACCAATGCCGCGCGAACTTCAGACGTACTCCGTTTCAATTAATACTGCTTTGATGAATCGGGATATTGGCAGCGGTGTCCTGACCGGCAGTGATGGCAAAAACTATATCGAGCTGGATGACAAGGTTTTCGAAGTTGAGAAACTTCAAGCTGGCATGGATTGGACAATCATCGATCCCCGGCCAGCGAAGGACCGGACCCGATTTGGACCCGCGGTCGAACGGGTAGATGGAAACTGGCGCATTAAGGACCGTGAAGGTCTGGCGGGTGGTCAGCGCAAGTTAAAGAACAATTCGCTTGAACAGGACAATGCCTTGCGTGCTGCGGTAATTTCGGGAGATGTGGATGCTGTTACGAGGCTGCGTAACAGCGGAGTTGGGGCTGACGCGGTTGACAGTGATGGGCACTCCCTTTTGGATCTTCTTGATAATATGAAGAATTTCAGTGACCAGATGCGGTTGAAGATGCGGTTTGCTTTGTTAAGTTCGCGGAATCCTACGGCCCCTGCCGAATACATGAAGCCTGAAGCGTTTCACGGTACGCCTTGGGGATTAGAGGTATTTTATTCAAAAGCTCTTAAAGGTGGCGTCACTGACGTAAAGGGGGGCAATCAATCAAAGGAGGGGCAGGTATTTTTTTCGGACCGCACGGTGGATGTTCTCGGAGATCCCTACACGCGCGAGGACCTTCGCGGTAAGCCAAGAGTATATTCTGGAGGCCAAGGTGTGAAATCCAGCAATGCGGCTTCCCGGGCAAAGCAACACCGGCTTACTGAAGTATTGCTTTTTTCGTTGGAAAAAAACAATCTCCCAAAGACAGCAGAAAAAGTAGAGGTGAATGTTGCAAATTTACATAATATTGAAGACCAAGAGGCTGCGGCCTGGCTGCAAGAGTATCTGCACAGATCATATGTACTGGATAGCACGAAGTTGCCTGATATTACCTCCTCTCTGGACGAGCTTAGCCCATCACTTAAATTGCCTGTTCAAATCACTTTTAAGGCGGGAGGGCAGGAGCGACTTTTGAATGGGGCTGATTTGGATAAATTCTATATACAAGCTGCAAGTGCGCTGAAGCGCGAGCTGGTGGGAGGCAAGGCACCTTATCTCGCATTACTGAACCGCGGCGAGATTGTTTCATTGGTATTTGGGTTTGAGAAAATTTCTGGACTAAAATTTCATCCAATTAAGAAAAATAAGAAAATTCACAGATATTCTTACCAGTCCGAGGATCATCCCTTGTCAGGGAGCAGCAAAGGAGGGAGGCTTAAGGAAATAGAGGTTCACGATTTGAAGGATTTGGCAACCCTGTATTTAGGGCTTGAGGCAAAAAAAATTCAGCTTCCTTCTGGAGTGATTATTCGAATTCGAGCAAAAAGAGTGAAGGTGGGCGCGAATTGGGAAAAACAAGGCCATGCCAGATATCTAGATGATTCTGAAAGTGAAAAATTTAAGGATGCCGTCCTTAAAGATGCAAATGCTAAGGCGGATGGCATTAGCTTGGGTGCTCTATCGCTCGAGCGCCTTGAGGAGATTAATGCCAGTATTCGCTCCAGTAATTTGGAGGCCCATCTTCCTATGGATAAGCAGGCCGATAATCTTAAGTTCCACAGGAATGGGAAAGAGATCGACGCGGGTTCTAACCCGGCGCAACCAAAACAGTCGCCCTTGGAAAAAAATCCAGACCCGGTAAGCGGGGAGGTCGACCCAGACGTCCGAGGGGTGGACTTCAACGATCCGGTACGGTGGGAGAGGATGCAAGAGGCCCGTCTCCGGAAAACGCGCGATTCCGTGAATCACATCTGCAAGCGTGCTGTAAATGGATGCGCGATTGGGAATTTCAATTTGAATGTGGATTTGCACCTTGCTTAGATGAAAAGGCCATCTACCAATATTTTTAATCAATATGGCACAAATCAAAATCAAGGGCTGCTTGATTTTTCTGATACATTGCAAAGCGAAAACGTTAAGGTTCTTGTTTCCTTGGATGATTCTATGCATGGAAAGCCCGTGTTGATGAATAATTTAAGGCAAGAATTGGCAAGAAATAATATAATCTTGGTTTCTGATCCTCAATATTTTATCAATGATTTTTTCTCGATGGGATGGTCTGGCAAAGTTGTGTCCAGCCAGTACAAGCCTCCGGGCGCCGATCAAATAAAAAGAACCGTCGATTTGATTAATCATTATAAGCAATTATATCCAAATTCACTTATTGCCGTGCACTGTGGCGCGGGAGACGGTCGATCGGGCATGATTAAAAGTGCGGTTGCGATGGAGGATTTATATAAAAAACCTCGAAGTGTCTATCAGAATGATAGGAAAAGTTCGAGATTTAAGGTGAGAACACAATACGAACAGCGGCCTCCAGAATTTCAACCGGCTTACAGACTTGTGCAGGATGGTATCGCCGAAATAAGGAAATCGCATGGCGGTGCGGTGGAGCGCAGTGAGGATGTGGAAGCGCTCAATGAGTACGCCGCCTTGCTGAGGACCGGCCCCTGACAGGAGAGGTTGGCAGTGGTGCGACGATGAGTCACGGGTGGTCGCGGAGTTGGACCTCGCAGAAGCCGGTGATCACGGCGAGCAGATCCTCGAGCAGTTCATGCGCGGCCCGTGCCTGTCCGGGCGTCCAGTCGCGCAAAGTACAGCGATATGGACGTGTTGCCGATCGCGTGGAGGAAGGAGCGGGAAGCCGAGATTGCTGGCTTTGTCGTCAGAGCGTCTTTATTCCCATGAACGCAACTGGATGCTATGGAGAGGCGATATGCTTTACGCGTACATACGGGATTGCGTATTTCGGCGAACGTGATCAGCGATTTCGGTTGAACGTGATCAGTGGTTCCGAATGATGGTGATCGGCCGTTTCGGTCGAAGGTGATCGCCGATCACCGGTTTCCGAAACGAGCGATCATCTT
>NZ_JAAGNW010000302.1 GCF_010645215.1 Burkholderia multivorans
GATCGATGCCGGGCCCGCGCAGGTCGCGCGCGAGGAGAAACGCGATTTCGCCCTCGGCGCGCGGCGCGATCAGCGAGTCGGCCGGAATCGCCGCGCCCGCCGCGTAATGCATGCCCGACAGCAGCATGCCGAAATCGGGCTGGCGCACATCGAGCAGGTCCTGTACGGCGCGGCTCGTGGCGCCGATCTTCTTGCCGACGATCGTTTCGCCCTGCGCGACGCGCCGTTCGACGAAACGTTGCTGGATCCGGTATGCGTCGTCGAGCGACAGCCGCCGGGCGCGGCCCGACAGCGGCGTGACCGGCGCGCGGGCGCGCCAGGCGGCGTAGAGTTCGTCGCCGAGCGCCGTATGCTGGGGGGAAGACATGGCAGGATCCTCGCAATGGAAAAAGCCGCCGTCGCGGGCGGCGTTGCGCGCCGGAACGGGCGTCGGCGCGCAGCGGGCGGCGCGATCCGGCATCAGTTGCCCGAACTGCGGATCGCGTCCGGCGAGAAATACGCCTCGTTGAACTGCGGGCTGTTCTCGAGCTTGGGCATCGGCCCTTCGTTCGTCAGGCGGTCGGCCAGGTACGCGCCGGAGATCAGGTCGTGGTAGAACACGACGCCCGCGTAGAACTTCTTCGCATCGAACGCATAGAGCGACGTCGCGACATTGGTGCGCCAGAGCTGGCCGCGCGCGTCGTAGTTGTCGGCGAGGGGCGTCATCCACGAATCCTCGTCGATGTACAGCACGCGCTTCGCATACTGATGGCGATAGCCGCTCTTCAGCGTCGCCTGCAGCACCCACACGCGATGCAGCTCATAGCGGATGTAAGCGGGATTCTCATGGCCCTTGCCGAGCAGGTCGCTGTACTTGAGCGAGCTGTCCATCACCTTGTAGTCGTCGTACGGCACGTAGATCTCGCGCTTGCCGAGGATCTTCCAGTCGTAGCGGTCGCCGGGGCCGTTGTAGAGACGATCGTCGTCGACCGTGCGGAAGCCGCCCGGGCCCTGCGGCTGGTCGTAGCCGAATTCCGGCGCCTGGCGTACGCGCCGCGTACCGGGGTTGTAGGTCCAGGTACGCGACGCGTTGCTCGCGCCGACCTTGTCCCAGTTCGAGAAGCCGACGATCAACGAGCCGCGGTCCGACAGCGGCAATTCGACCGCGTTGCGGTAGTACGTCCGGTTGTTCAGGTCGCTCTTCACGTCGTACTTGCCGACGTTGCGCGGCGAGTAGATGTCGTAGCGCACCTTGCCCCACGCGATGTTGCCGTCCGAATAGACGACCGCCTGGTCGTAGATGGCCTGCTCGGCGCCGAGCGCCGACGACATGCGCTGGTTCCACAGCAGTTCGGCGGCGTTTTTCGGGATCGGATAGGGCACCTGCGGCGGCGCGTTCGTGAGGCCGTTCGCGTCGGAGGTCATCGTCGAATCGGGCGCGTAGGTGCGGATGTCCTTGTATACCGCATCGGTATAGCGGAAATCGCGATGGCTCGGGTAGACGATGATCTTGAAGGTCGCGGGATAGCGTTTGAACAGGGCTTTCTGGCCGTCGGTCAGATGTTCCGCGTACTGCGCCAGATTCTCCGCGGTGATCGTGGCGATCGGCTTCTCGCTGGCGTAAGGATCGGGGTAGCGGTCGCCGCGCTTGTACTCCACGCCGGGCGGCGTGCCGAGCCACTTGCCGGACCATTCGGGCACGCCGCCGTCCTGGGTGCCGGCGCGTATGGCGCCCATCGGCGTCAGCGGACCGTCGAGCGCCTTCAGGTCTTCCGGCGTGACCTTCGGGAACGACGCGGTCGCGGCGAGCGCGCACGCGATCAGCACCGATGCGTGGGCAAGGGGGAGGCGAATTCGCTTCATGGGCATCCTCTTCATGCGGAGTGGCGAGCGGCCGGGCCGCTCAGAAGTGGTAGGTCGCGGAGGCCAGCACGTAGTCGCGATCGGCGAGCGGCCGGGTGGCAGGGTTCGGCGAACCGAGGAACTTCGCATAGACGAGCGACAGCGACAGGTTGCTGAGCCGCGTGAACGTCACCCCGGCGGTCACCCGGTGGTCGCCCTGGCCCGTCAGCGAGCCGAGCGCGCCGGCCAGCGGCGAGGTGCCCGCCAGGTCGTGCGTGTAGGTCAGCGGCACGTCCAGATCCCAGCCGTTGAACACGTTCTTGTAGCTGAGCGTCCAGGCAAACTCGAGCGCGAGCGCATTGCGCGAGTTCGTGAGCGTCGTCGAGCCGTCGACGGCCGAGAGGCCGCCCGCGTGGACGTAGGTGATTTCGCCGACCAGCTGTTGCGATTCGGCGAGCAGGCTCGGCCCGATCGTGTAGATGCCGGACAGATTGGTCTGCACGACGTTCGCGCGCGTCGCCTGCGGCCCCGTCGGCGTATCGACGAGCACGGCCGCGCCTTGCCGGTAGGACGCTTCGCCCGCGACGTTCACGGGGCCGACCTGGGTCGAGAAGCTCGCGCCGGTCAGCTTGATATTGCTGAAATACGTCTGCTGATACTGGAGCGACGGATAGTACGACGTGACGACGCTCGGGTTCATGTCGTTGTAATGCAGGTAATAGAGGCCGAGTTCGGTGTCGCCCAGCACGCGCAGCCGTGCGCCGATCCCCCATTGGTTGCGTGCGCTCGGCTTGTCGTCCGGCCCGCGCGGGATCAGCACGCCGCCCGGGCCGATGAGGTATTGCGCACCCGGGCCCGTGACGTCCGAATAGCTCCAGTACGAACCCGGCGCGGTCAGGCGGTTCTGCTGGAACGAGAACTGGTAGTAGCCGATCAGGCTCAGGCGCGGCGTGATCTGCCATTGCGTCGAGATCTGCGGCACGGGCAGCAGGATGTCCTTCACCTCGGCGCCCGCGACGTATGACTTGGTCGCATCCGACGGCCCCTGTGCGCCCGCGATGTTCGGGAAGAACAGGCTTTCGCCCCACGCGACGACCTGGTCGCCGACCTTCACGTTCAGGTTCGTCGTGCCGATCCTGAACGTGTGATACGCATAGGCGGCGAGCAGCGTCGTATGCCCGCCCGACCAGTAGCGCGCATCGCCCGTGAAGTCGTTGTACACGCCGGTGTGATTCACCGTGCCGGGCGCGTCGTTGTAGTTCGAGTGGCGGTAGGCCTGATCGTAGAACGTGTCCGCGCGGACGAACACGCCCCAGTCGTCGTGCTTCAGGTTCACTTCGCCGAGCAGGCTGACCTGGTTCTGGATCAGCTTGTTCTTCGAGAAGTTGCGGTCGCCGTCGTCGCCGTTGATGTTCGCGGGCGTCAGCAGATTGCCGCTCGGTGCGCGCGTGCGCATGCCGAGCCCATAGCTGAGCGTGAACGTATAGTCCAGCGTCGTGTCGGGACCGAGGTCGATCGTGCTGCCCGCGTGAGCGGCGGGAACCCACGACAGCAGTGCCGCGGCCAGCGTCGGCAGCGTGGCGGTGGCCCGCCGGCCGGCACGGCGCGAGTACTGTTGATGCATGGCGTCTCCTCTGGGATGTCGACGATCGTCGTACGGTGGGGTGTCGTGAGAGGCAGAGTAAGAAGATCGCGCTGGCGGGGGATCGTCGGAATGAACTAGAGGCCTTCCCTAGGGCCGGCGCGCGTCGGCACGCGACGCCCGGCATCGCAGAGGGTTCGGCGCAGGTTTGGCGTCAACGCGCCGCGGTTTGCGCGGCGGCGAGGAACGCGGGCCGTTCGCCGCCGCCGTCGAGCCGCAGGTTCGTACCCGATGCGTAGGCCGCATCGGACGAGGCGAGGAACAAACAGGCGGCCGCGATATCGTCGGGCGTCGCGAGGCGCCCCGCGGGGATCGTCTCGCGGATCGCCGCGAGCGCGTCGAGGCCGCCGTAGTGGCCGTCGGCGGCCGCCTCGGTCTGCACGAGGCCCGGGCTGACCGCGCAGACGCGCACGCGCGGCGCCCATTCGATCGCGAGCGACGTCACCGCGCTGACGAGGCCCGCCTTCGCGGCGCCATAGGCGGCCGTGCCCGGCGACGGCCGCAAGGCGCTGACGCTCGCAACGAACACCATCACGCCGCCGCCCGGTTGCGGCTGCATGATCGCGTTGACGCGTTGCGCGAGCTGCAGCGGCGCGATCAGGTTCAGGCGCACGATCGCGTCGGTGAAGCGCGGCGACGCGTCGGCCGCGAGCGCGAACGGTGAACCGCCGGCGTTATTGACGAGCACGTCGAGGCCGCCCGCTGTATCGCGGATTGCGCCGAGCAGCGCATCGATCTGCGCGATGTCGTGCAGATCGGCGGCAAGGAAGCGCGCCGCGCGATCGCCGCTCGTCGGCGGTGTATCTGGCGCGCGGCGTGCACAGACGAATACGCGCGCGCCTGCCGCCAGGAACCGTTCGGCGATGCGCCGTCCGATCCCCTTGGTGCCGCCCGTCACGAGCACGGTTTTGCCGCTGTAATCGAATCCTGTCATGTTGCGTCTCCTTCCCGGTTCGAGCCGATGATAGGAACATCCGCATGCGGATTCGTAGTCCGAAAGGGTGATGCATGCGAGGGCCGGAGACACAATCATCGGACGACACACCCATCGAACGACGAAGGAGACGCGCCGAGATGAAGCCCGCCACGACGCCGCCGGACGGCATCTTCACCGACATACCGGGCGGCTTGCGCCTTCATCATTTCGAGGCGGGGGCGGGCCGGCCCGTGGTGTTCATCCACGGCAGCGGGCCCGGCGCGAGCGGGTTCAGCAACTTCAAGCATAACTACCCGGCGTTCGTGGCCGCGGGCCACCGCGTGATCGTCGTCGATCTTCCCGGCTACGGGCAGTCGTCGAAACGCTCCGACCTCGTCTATACCCTCGACTTCTTCGTCGGCGCGCTGCGCGCGCAGCTCGACGCGCTCGGCGTCGGGCGGGCCGTGTTGCTGGGCAACTCGCTCGGCGGGGCCATCGCGCTGAAATATGCGCTCGATCATCCCGATGACGTCGACGCGCTGATCATGATGGCGCCGGGCGGCGTCGAGGATCGCGAGACCTATTTCAGGATGGAAGGGATCCAGCGGATGGTGCAGCTATTCACCGATCGTCAGATGAATCGGGACACGATGCGGGAACTGCTGACCTTGCTCGTGCACGATCCCGCGTTCGTGACCGATGCGCTCGTCGAGGAAAGGATGAAGGTCTGTGCCGAGCAGCCGACCGAGGTGTTGTCGACGATGAGCGTGCCGAACCTGACGGGCGCGCTGGGCGACGTGCGCTGCCCCGTGCTCGGCTTCTGGGGGACGGACGACCGGTTCAATCCGGTCGGCGGCGCGCTGGCCTTCGTCGGGCGCTGTCGCGATGCGCGCTTTGTGCTGATGAATCGATGCGGTCATTGGGTGATGGTGGAACACGCCGATTATTTCAATCGGGAATGCCTTGGATTCCTCATGATGCAGCAGGCGCGATAACGTGGGGCACCCATCGGAAACGCCCGATATGAAGGAAACGGAGACAGCATGAAATATCTCGAAGATCTGTTCGACCTGCGCGGCAAGGTTGCCGCGATCACCGGTTCGGCGCGCGGCATCGGCGCGGAGACGGCCCGCACGCTGGCCGCGGCCGGCGCGACCGTGGCGATCCTCGACGTACTGTCGCAGCAGGGCGCGGCGCTCGTCGAGGAGATCCGCGCGCAGGGCGGCGAGGCCGCGTACTGGTGGCTCGACGTGACGAGCGAGGCCGACGTCTCGCGCGTGTTCGAGGAGATCGTCACGCGCTTCGGCCGGCTCGACGTGCTCGTCAACAACGCCGGCATCGAAGGGC
>NZ_JAAGNW010000303.1 GCF_010645215.1 Burkholderia multivorans
CGGTCGAGGTGGACGTGGACAGCGAGGCCACCGTGCTGTTGGTGGTGGACAAACCGGTCGACAGTGAGCCGATCGAGCTGGTTGCGCTCGACAAGCCGGTCGACGTGGACGTCGACAGGCTGTTGATTGCCGTGTTGGTCGCGAACAGTTGCGAGCCGTTGATCGCGTCCGTGCTCGTCGCCGTTACCTGACCTGCTGCGACATTCGTGATCTGACGCTCCGCACCCGACGCGCCGACGCTCACCACGCTCGTCGGCGTCGTGCCCGCGTAGTTGTACGTCACGCCGCCGATCGAGCCCGTTGCCGTCGGGTTCGACGCCGCTGTCACCGAACCGCTTCCCAACGCCACATCTCCGGCGTTGTTGGCCACTGCGTTCGGGCCGATCGCCACGCTGTTCGTGCCCAGTGCCTGACTGTCGGGAGCGGTGGAGTTCGCGTGGAAATACTTGATGCCCTGGCTGTTGATGTTGTTGATCGCCGAGCCGACGTTGTTGACCGTGCTGGTCGTGCCGTTCGCGTTGTAGGTCGTATAGGCGGGCGCGCTGATCGTTCCCGTTGCCGGGTTATAGGTTGCGCCGCCGCCCAGCGCCGCCGCCGTGCTGTTGCCCAGATTGCCCGTCACGGTGGACAGCGAGGCAACCGTGCTGTTCGTCGTGGACAGGCCCGTCGACAGCGAGGTGATGCCGGTCGACGTCGAGGTGGACAGCGAAGCGATCGAGCTGTTGGCGGTCGAGAGCCCCGTCGAGGTCGAAGTCGACAGCGAGGTGACCGTGCTGTTTGTCGTGGACAAGCCGGTCGACAGCGAGGTGATGCCGGTCGAGGTCGAGGTGGACAGAGAAGCGATCGAGCTATTGGCGGTCGAGAGACCTGTCGAAGTCGAAGTCGACAGCGAGGTGACCGTGCTGTTCGTCGTGGACAAGCCGGTCGACAGCGAGGTGATGCCGGTCGAGGTCGAGGTGGACAGCGAAGCGATCGAGCTATTGGCGGTCGAGAGCCCCGTCGAGGTCGAAGTCGACAGCGAGGTGACCGTGCTGTTCGTCGTGGACAGGCCCGTCGACAGCGAGGTGATGCCGGTCGACGTCGAGGTGGACAGCGAAGCGATCGAGCTATTGGCGGTCGAGAGCCCCGTTGAGGTCGAAGTCGACAGCGAGGTGACCGTGCTGTTCGTCGTGGACAAGCCCGTCGACAGCGAGGTGATGCCGGTCGACGTCGAGGTGGACAGCGAAGCGATCGAGCTATTGGCGGTCGAGAGCCCCGTCGAGGTCGAAGTCGACAGCGAGGTGACCGTGCTGTTCGTCGTGGACAAGCCGGTCGACAGCGAGGTGATGCCAGTCGACGTCGAGGTGGACAGCGAAGCGATCGAGCTATTGGCGGTCGAAAGTCCCGTCGAGGTCGAAGTCGACAGCGAGGTGACCGTACTGTTCGTCGTGGACAAGCCGGTCGACAGCGAGGTGATGCCGGTTGACGTCGAGGTGGACAGCGAAGCGATCGAGCTATTGGCGGTCGAAAGTCCCGTCGAGGTCGAAGTCGACAGCGAGGTAACCGTGCTGTTCGTCGTGGACAAGCCGGTCGACAGCGAGGTGATGCCGGTTGACGTCGAGGTGGACAGCGAAGCGATCGAGCTATTGGCGGTCGAGAGCCCCGTCGAGGTCGAAGTCGACAGCGAGGTGACCGTACTGTTCGTCGTGGACAAGCCGGTCGACAGCGAGGTGATGCCGGTTGACGTCGAGGTGGACAGCGAAGCGATCGAGCTATTGGCGGTCGAGAGACCCGTCGACGTCGAAGTCGACAGCGAGGTTACCGTACTGTTCGTCGTGGACAAGCCGGTCGACAGCGAGGTGATGCCGGTCGACGTCGAGGTGGACAGCGAAGCAATCGAGCTATTGGCGGTCGAGAGACCCGTCGACGTCGACGTCGAGAGACTGTTGATCGCCGTGTTCGTCGCGAACAATTGCGAGCCGTTAATCGCATCCGTGCTCGTTGCCGTCACCCGGCCGGCAGCCACGTTCGTAATTTGGCGCTCGGCACCCACCGTGCCGACACTTACGACGCTCGACGGGGTTGTCCCCGCATAGTTATATGTCACGCCGCCGACCGTACCGGTTGCCGTCGGATTGGCGGCAGCCGTCACCGAGCCGGTACCGAGCGCGACATCGTTGGCATTGTTCGCTGTCGCGGCGTAGCCCAACGCAAGGCTGAGCGAGCCGATTGCGTTGGTTAGTTGTCCAATGGCTGTCCCACGGAGTCCCGATGCAATAGCGCCTTGTCCAACTGCTACCGCCGCACCGCCGCTTGCCGTCGCCAGCGACCCGAGCGCCACTGAGCTGGTATTCGTTGAGGTCGCCCCACTCCCGATGGCTATTGTGTTTGTACTATTTGAAGTTGCAGCGTTGCCGATTGCCACGGCGCCGGCTGCAGACGCGGTCGCTGTTCCTACTGCCAGCGTATTGGCTCCGGTTGCATTTGCACCAGAACCATATGCATCTGCAAAGCTCCCGTTTGCAATTGCGCCGGCACCATAGGCACCTGCATAATTGCCGGTTGCGCTGGCCTGCGTCCCATATGCAGCGGCATTCGTTCCTCCGTTCGAATTTGCTACCGCGCCGGGGCCTATCGCTGCGGTATTTTGCCCGCCATATGCCGCCGACACATTGCCGATAGCCACCGACGCGGCGCCGCTGGCACTCGTACCATTACCAAGCGCAATGCCATTCGCATTGCTCACGGTCGCACTTGGGCCGATGGCGATGGCTGCCGATTGTGTCGTAGTGCCTCCGCCTGCGGTGTACTGCGCAAACGCCGGTGTGGACGTAATCGCAGCCAACAACAAGAGAGATGAAACCACTTTCGACTGGTTGGACTTTCCCCGCGACGAATCCAGTTCCGATGCCGCCACCCACGCCCCAAGCGCTTCATTCCAAATCGTCCGGTATGACTTGTTCACTTTGATCACCCCATCGGCTAATACGTTGTTTCACGACGCAGGTGTTGATTTCCTGCGCTGCCCCAAAATATTGAAGAGGATTGCTTATTAAAATGTCATCGACCCAACAACTTCATCATCGGATCAGTTATCGAAAAGCGCTCCGCGCTCCGTGAATTCCCGAGCTGTTGCCGGCGTCCTCGGTCGGGTGTTTTTATTCAGTGCGCTGCAACACGATGTAGTGCCGGATTGCCCGGCCGTGTTCCCATCCCGCGCGCGTCATCATTTTCAGCAGCGCATCGGCGCGACTGCCTTCCCTCGACGCCTGCGCGGTTTCACCATCCGCTTGCGTATCGATGCCGTACAAGCCTGCCGCGATGCCCGTCTGGTAGGCAGATCGCGCCGCGCTGCGGCGTGTGCCGTCGACATGCCGAGCCAGCAACTCGAAGACGATCGATTCAATCGCACTGGCGTAGGGGCCTACGTGGTCGAGGCGATCGAGCGGTGCGGAACGCAATAGAAGGGCCACCATCTGGTCTGCTGAAACCAGCATGGATGCTTCGCCCGCATGGTTTGAATGTGAATTCTCCATGTCCCTCTCATTTCGTCATCCGTCAATGTCGAAGTACGTGAGGCCGGGGAACATCATTCTCAATTTCCGGGCGGCTCAGGTTTTATTTGATCTTAAGAATGGCCGATTGCATTCTATGATTAAAAAAGTTGAAATCCAATTGCATTAATGATGCATTTAATGTTCTGATTTTTGAGCGCCGCCCTGCCGGCATCGGCGCGGGAACTTGGTTCCGCGTTCTCGCACGTCATCTCCGAGTATCCTGGGTGCATTCTTACGAAATCATCCGACGTAACTTTCGAAAAGCATCTTTTCACCGTTGAGATTAAGTAAAAATTACAATAAAAATATCTTTCAATTCTGAGTTTGCGCCCTTTGATTTTATTTTGGGGTCTGAATAAAATCATTCTCTGATGCTGAGATCGAATGGAGGTTGATGATTCGTGTCGTTCACATCCGACAACGATCCAGTTAATTTTTTATGAATTTGATGCGGAAGGGTCCTTTTTGTCCAGCAGAATTTGCGCAAATGACGTTGCGTTGTCTTTTTTTAATGAGCTGACAATTTTGATAAAAATTGAAGCTAATGGTTTGAATGTTTATCGACTTCGGAATGAATTTGCGCATCTATCGGGCTATTTCACATACTTATAAATATGCTGAAGAATCGGATCGGCTTTTTCGCTCGGCGTCAGGCAACGCGCCTGATTCGGCGTGGCGTGGCAAGAGATCGAGGTGCGCAAAAGACAGCCGGTGAATCCTCACGAGAAGCTTGTCCTGAATAGTCCGTATCCACCACCCAACCAAGCAGGCGTCGAGCCTGCACCGATCACGCCGCCCGCCCGCAATCCGCGCCGTCGCAGTATCATGCGCGCGACCGTCCCGTTCGCATTTCCTCGCATGCACCTGACCGGCACCACTGTCCCGATCTCCCTCGTCAACGGCTTCCTGTCGGGCGCCGGCGCGCGTCCCGACGTCATCACGCGCTACCTGAAGCAGGCGGGCATCCCGCCGGAGCTGCTGAGCGAGCGGGGCGCGCGCGTGACCGAGGAGCAGTTCTCGACGCTGTACCGGATGCTCGCGATCGAACTCGACGACGAGATGCCCGGCATCTTCAGCCGCCCGTTCCGCAGCGGCACGCTCAAGTTCCTGTGCCTGAGCCTGCTCGACGCGCCGAACCTCGACACGGCGCTGCACCGCTTCGGCCAGTTTTTCCATATCGTGTTCGACGATTTCCGCTTCGTGTCGCGCCGCAACGAACTCGTGGCCGAGGTCGAACTGCGTCCGCATCCGGATTTCGGGCCGCCCGGCGCGCTGGGCCAGGAACTGATGCTGAAGCTGTCGCATGGCGTCTCGTCCTGGCTGATCGGGCAGCGCATCCCGCTGCTGCAGGTCGATTTCGCCTGCGCGCGGCCGCCGCACGCGCACGATCACCGCTACTTCTTTTCCTGCCCGGTGCGTTTCGGCGCCGACGCGACGCTGCTGCGCTTCAGCGCCGCCTACCTGGATCTGCCGATCCGCCAGAGCAAGCGCAACCTGCGCCAGTTCCTCGCGCGCTCGCCGGGCGACTGGATCTTCGAATCGTTCAGCGAGCAGCGGGTCAGCCACCGCGTGCGCCAATACCTCGCGGGCACGCTGCCCGACCTGCCGACCATCGAGGCGGCGTCGCGGCAGCTGCATTGCTCGGTGCGCACGCTGTGCCGCCGGCTGGCCTCGGAAGACACCTCGTTCCAGCTGTTGAAGGCTGAACTGCGGCGCGATGTCGCGATCCAGCGCCTGACCGACACGCAGGACACCATCGCCGCGATCGCGGGCGACCTCGGCTTCGACGATCCCAGCGCGTTCCACCGCGCGTTCCGGCACTGGACCGGCAGCACGCCCGGCACCTATCGCGACCGCGCTTAAAAGGGGCGCGAACCGAGGCCGCGCACTACGCGTTGGCCAGATTTGTCACTAGATGGGCCGGTTTGGACAGCCCGCCGGAGCGGCTTTGGGCTAGGATAGCCCGGACTTCGCGCCCGGCCCGCGGCCGGCTGCGCGCCTCTACTCCGTGATATTGGAAGGTTCCAGATGAGCTATAGCGCCCCCGTCAAGGACATGCTGTTCGTGATGAAGGAATTGGCCGGCATCGACGCCGTGGCGCGGCTGCCGGGCTTCGAGGACGCCGGATTCGAGACGGCGCAGGCGGTGCTGGAGGAGTCGGCGAAG
>NZ_JAAGNW010000304.1:0-4074 GCF_010645215.1 Burkholderia multivorans
GACCGGGTTCGCGATGCCGCGCCCCGCGAGGTCCGGCGCGGAGCCGTGCACGGGCTCGAACAGCGACGGAAAGCGCCGCTCCGGATTCAGGTTCGCGGACGGCGCGATGCCGATCGTGCCGGTGCAGGCCGGGCCGAGATCGGACAGGATGTCGCCGAACAGGTTCGAGGCGACCACCACGTCGAAACGGTCGGGCTGCATCACGAAGCGCGCGCACAGGATGTCGATGTGCTGCTTGTCCCACGCGACGTCGGGAAAGTGGGCAGCCATCTCCGCGGCGCGCGCGTCCCACCACGGCCTGCTGATCGCGATGCCGTTGCTTTTCGTCGCGACCGTCAGGCGTTTCGCGCGGCGCTGCGCCAGCTCGAAGGCGAACTTCATCACGCGCTCGGTGCCGTGTCGCGTGAATACCGATTGCTGAACCACGAATTCGCGCTCGGTGCCCTCGAACATCGTGCCGCCCACTGCCGAGTATTCGCCCTCGGTGTTCTCGCGCACGATCATGAAATCGATGTCGCCCGCGCGCCGGCCCGCGAGCGGACACGGCACGCCGTCGAACAGGCGCGCGGGGCGCAGGTTGATGTACTGGTCGAACTCGCGGCGGAAGCGGATCAGCGAGCCCCACAGCGACACGTGGTCGGGCACCGTCGCGGGCCAGCCCACCGCGCCGAACAGGATCGCGTCCTGGCTCGCGAGCCGGGGCTTCCAGTCGTCGGGCATCATCTGGCCGTGTTGCGCGTAGTAGTCGCAGCTGGCCCACTCGATCGGCGTGAGATCGAAGCGCAGCCCGAAGCGCTGCGTGATCGCGTCGAGCACGCGCAGCCCCTCGGGCATCACTTCCCGGCCGATGCCGTCGCCGGGGATGACGGCGATTCTGTACACGTGCTCGCTCATGCGCTTCTCCTGTGAATGCGGAATGGAACGCGCGCCGCCTCTCCGGGCCGGGCACGCATGCTGGCATTCTATTTATTTCCAGCGGGATTAGAATCGGCGATCCGGTTAATCGACTTTTCACGCATCGTGAACAAAGCCCCGAATCTCGACGACCTGCGCGTGTTCAGCGTGGTGGTGCGACTCGCCAGCTTCAGCGCGGCCGCCGAGCAACTGGGCGTGTCGCCCGCGTACGTGAGCAAGCGCATCGCCCTGCTCGAGACGCAGCTCGGCACGCGGCTGCTGCATCGCTCGACGCGCCGCGTCGCGGTGACCGATGCAGGCGAGCGGGTCTATGCATGGGCCGACAAGATCCTCGACGACGTCGATCATCTCGTCGAGGATGTGTCGACCACCCGCAGCGTGCCGCGCGGTACGCTGCGCATCTCCAGCAGCTTCGGGTTCGGGCGGCTCGTGGTCGCGCCCGCGCTGCTCGATTTCAGCACGCGCTATCCGCAATTGAATGTCCGGCTCGATCTGTTCGACCGGCTCGTCGACGTCGCGGGGGAAGGCTTCGATCTCGATATCCGGATCGGCGACGAGATCGCCGAGCATCTGATCGCGAAGCGGCTTGCCGCCAATCAGCGCGTGCTGTGCGCGTCGCCCGACTATCTCGCGCGGCACGGCACGCCGCGCCAGCTTGCGGATCTCGCCGGGCACCAGTGTCTCGCGATCAAGGAACGCGACCACCCGTTCGGCGTGTGGCGCCTGACGATGCGCGGCGAGACCGTGAGCGTGAAGGTGGGCGGCGCGCTGTCGACCAATCACGGCGAGGTCGCCGTGCAGTGGGCGCTGGCCGGGCGCGGCATCGTGCTGCGCTCGATGTGGGAGGCGGCGCCGTTGCTCGCGAGCGGCGCGCTGCTGCGCGTGCTGCCCGATGCGAGCCAGCCCGCGCCTATCTGGGCCGTGTATCCGGCGCGGCTCGCGTCGTCGGCGAAGGTGCGCGTGTGCGTCGATTTTCTCGCGGAGGCGTTCGCGCACTGGAACGACGCGCAGCCGGTGCGTTAGCGGCCACGCCGGGCGTCACGCGTCGCGAGAGGCGCGAGGCGCAAACGTATTCCATGCACAGGGACGGTGTGCGAACCCTGGGCCGATTCAAGCGCAATCACGCGAAAGGTGAGTGTTTTCGGGAGCGGTGCGCGGAGTCGCGCAACGCGTCGAAGTGCACCGGCCCGCGCGTCCCGAACTGTCTCTATGCGGGCCTGTGCACGTCCTCTAGAATCGATCGCTCCTCTTCCAACGGGTGAGCCGACATGCTGAAGATTCTCGGTAAGGCGCCGTCCATCAATGTCCGCAAAGTGCTGTGGACCTGCGCCGAATTGCAACTCGCATTCGAACACGAAGACTGGGGCGCGGGCTTCCGGCCCACGCAGACGCCTGAGTTCCTCGAACTGAATCCGAACGGGCTCGTGCCCGTGATCCAGGACGACGATTTCGTGCTGTGGGAATCGCATGCGATCGTCCGCTATCTGGTTGCCGTTTATGGTGGCGAGCATCTGTACCCGGTCGAGCCGCATGTGCGGGCGCGCGTCGATCAGTGGCTCGACTGGCAGGCGACCGTACTGAATCCTGCATGGAACTATGCGTTTCTCGGCCTGATCCGCAAGCAGCCGACCCACCAGGACCCCGAGCAGATCCGCACGTCGTGCGCGAACTGGACGCGTCGCATGGAAATCCTCGATGCGCAGCTCGAGGCGACCGGTGCGTTCGTCGCGGGCGGTGCGTTCACCTTGGCCGATATTTCGATCGGGCTGTCGGTGAACCGCTGGTTCGGTACGCCGTTCGACAAGCCGGATCTGCCGGCGGTCTCCGCGTATTTCGACAGCCTCGCCGAACGGCCCGGCTTCGCGGAATACTGTCGCAACGGTTTGCCTTGAACCGTCGCGCGGCGTCCTGCCTTCGTCTCTTTCCTCGTGCCGGAAGGCGGCGACCGACGGTGAGCCGATTGCGCACGCAACGCTCACGTTGTCGGCTCGGCCGCCGCGAAGGGTGAGGTTTGTCGGGAGCGTGTTTTCGTTGCGCCGAGGCGGGCTGATCCGGTCGCCGAGATCCGGTCGCCGGGCTAGCGCTTCTCACACACCTCGCCGCTGGACACGCGCCGCGTTACCTGTCACGATCGATCGCACGCGGTCACGGCCGCCGATTCGCCACCTGATTCAATCCACTCATTCATGCAAGCCACTCAAGTCTTCTTCCGTTCGATGCGTATGCCCCTGGCAGGTTATCCACCCGGGCGCTGAGGGCTTTTTTGCTTGTAAAAAAGGGACGCCGCGGGCGTCCCTTTTTCATTTCCGGAGAGGCAATGACGGTTCGATACATCACCACGCCGATTTACTACGTCAACGACCGGCCCCATCTCGGGCACGCCTATGCGAGCGTGCACGCGGACATCATGGCCCGCTACCTGCGCGCGGCCGGGCACGGGGTGATCTCGCTCACGGGCGCCGACGAGCACGGCGAGAAGATCGCGCGCGCCGCGCAGCAGGCGAACGAGACGCCGCGCGCGTTCGCCGAGCGTCACGCGCGTTCGTTCGAGGACGCGTGGCGGAGGCTGGCCGTCGAGCCGGACCGGTTCGTCCGCACCACCGCGCCCGCGCATGCCGAGGTGGTATCTGCATGCCTCACGCGGCTGCACGAGGCCGGCGACATCTATCTGGCGGAGTATGAAGGCCTCTATTCGATCGGACAGGAGCGTTTCGTCACCGACAAGGAACTGGTGGACGGCAAGCTGCCCGAGGATAAGGAGCCGCCCGTGCTGCGGCGCGAGCCCAACTATTTCTTCCGGATGGAGCGCCATCGCGATTGGATGCGCGCGCTGTTGCGCGACACGCCGGATCTGATCCAGCCCGCGCAGTATCGCAACGAAGTGCTGAAGCTGCTGGAGGAGCCGATCGGCGACCTGAGCATCTCGCGGCCCGTCGAGCGCCTCGCGTGGGGGATTCCGATTCCGTGGGACGCCGGGCACGTGACCTATGTCTGGTTCGATGCGCTGCTCAGCTACGTGTCGTCGCTCGGCTACCCGGACCATCCCGATTTCGCCGCATACTGGCCGACCGTGCGGCATGTGATCGGCAAGGACATCCTGCGCACGCATACGCTGTTCTGGTTGAGCATGCTGCACGCGCTCGGCATCGCGCCGTATCG
>NZ_JAAGNW010000304.1:4084-5672 GCF_010645215.1 Burkholderia multivorans
ACCTACGGCGTCGATGCGTTGCGCTATACGCTGGTGCGCGAGGTGAGCTTCGGTTTCGACGGGATCATCAGCCATGCGATCCTCGAACGGCGTCTGAGCGGGGAACTGGCCGACGACCTCGGCAATCTCGTGTCGCGCCCGCTGTCGATGGTGACGAAGTATCGCGGCGGCCGGGTGCCCGCGCCGCACGGCTACGATGCGGAAGAGACGGCGCTGATCGCGCGCGCCGAGGCACTGCCCGCGCACGTGCTCGCGCTCGTCGACGACATGAGGCTCGGCCGCGCGGTCGAGCAGGTGATGGCGCTCGTGCAGGAACTCAATGCCTATGTCGCGCATCGCGCGCCGTGGGTGCTGGCCAAGCGCGCGGACGCCGACGCATCCGCCCGGCTCGATACCGTGCTGTACGTGGTGGTCGAAGGGCTGGGCCGCGTCGCGAGCCTGCTGCATCCGGTGATGCCGGGCAAGATGACGACGCTGTGCGAATGGCTGGGCCTGGCGGCGGTGCCGCGTTGGGATGCGCGCTGGGGCGAAGCCGTCGCGCCGGGCAATCGGGTGCGGGAAGGCGTGCTGTTCCCGAAGCCGGAGGCCGGCGCGCGCGGCGGGTAGTCGGCCGCCGCCGTATGCACGGCGCTGGGTCTGTGCGCGTCGCGCAGACCCGGACTTCGCTTCGAACGCGCTGCTACTCGGGACGAGCCTCGTCGTCGGACAGGTTGGCCGTTTTTTCGCAGATGTCGATGTACTTCAGCACGACGTCGCGAGGGACGCCCATCTTCACCATGACTTGTGTGATGTGTTGCGGGCTCCAGATGCGGCGGTAGCGTTCGTACATCGTCTTCACGCAGGGGAATTTCCGCAGCTCGCAGTAGATCATCAGCAATTCCATGACCATGGTCGATGTGAAAGTCCGCTCGTTCAGCGCGCGGACGATGTCCATCAACGTCTCGTCGTCGACGTGTCGCCACATGTTGTACGCGGCGTGAAAGCCGAATGTCGGCGCAATGGGTCGGCTACGTTCATAGGAAAAGCGGGCTGCGACATCTGCAGGCGCAAATCGAATGCCGTACTCGGCTTCAAGAAATGGCCGGTATGCCCGGCAGATCAGGTCATCCTCGTTCATGCCGGGAATGAGCCGGACTCGCGGATCGGCAAGCGCCTGCAGTAGTTTCGCCGAGCGCAGGGAAAATCCGCCATTGCCCACATTCATGCCGTCCTGGTGGAACGGCCAGCACGCCCCGATATAGTCATACGCGAAGAACGAATCGCTCCACGCCGCTGCATCCAGCACGTAGCCGTCCCACTGAACGACCAGAACCCACGGCGTGGTCACGTGGCGCGCGAGGCCCTTGACCATGAAAGCGGAATATTCCTCCCCCGATTGCAGGCGGGGAATCAGTACCGTGCGTGCGCTGCTCGGCACGGCTTCGTGGGTAAACAGGATCGCGTCGGCGAATGCGCATCGCGCGGCCGAGATGTCCAGCGCGCGGGCAGCGAGCGCCGGATGGACCGAATCGGCTGCGCATAGTGTCACTTGGGGCAGTGCCAAGTCCGGATGACGATTCATCGGTGCAGGTTGCCGTGCGTATCGGCG
>NZ_JAAGNW010000305.1:0-1982 GCF_010645215.1 Burkholderia multivorans
TCGAGCAGCCGGCCGAGCGACGGCCCCTCGATGCCCACCTGCTCGGCCAGCTCGACCTGCCTGACCGCCGTGCCGAGCCGCCCCGCCACGATGAGCGGCACCGCGCAGGCTTCCGAGACGTTGTACGCGGCGAGCACGCCGTCGCTCACGCGCCGCCATTTGCGCGCGGACAGCACCAGCTCACTGCTGACGGTGCGGCGGAGGATATGCAGGTTCGACATGGCCGGGATGATATCGCACTATCATTCGATAGCAAACTATCTAATTGACGAGAAACTGCGGGACCGGCGTGCGAATCGGACGGCCGGCGACGGCTCATGTGCGGCCAACGCCACGACGCGCTTCACGATATGACGGATGGCTTTCACGCACGACGCGGAATACCGGCTTGACATGCGGCCGTCACATAGACGCACGAACCCGCAGGACTGCTTCGCGCCGGGTGTGCCGCTCATCCTGCCTATCTCGCCGACCGGCGTCAATGCGGGGGATTGCCGGGCGGAAGGCATCCGGGAAAAAACCGCGTTCACCGGCCGGGCAGATTCAAGAACCGTCGTGCACGAATCAGACGCCGTCGAACCGCCCGATCAAGACAGGGACTCCCGCGCATCCGGGCCGCGCGTCGGCGAAGCCGGCCATCACGCATCCCCCGCACGACATGCCGACCGGCTCCCTTCATCGCCGCTCGCAACGCCGGCCCGGCGCTTGGCGCGCCCCCCGCCTCAGCGCCCGAGAATCCGGCGCGCTTTCAGAATGACCGGCAGATCGACCATCCTGCCGTCGACCGCGACCGCCGCGCCGCCGCTCGCCGCCAGCGCCGCCAGCACGCGCGCGGCCCAGGCCTGCTCGGCCTCGCTCCACGCGTAGGCGCGGTGCACCGCGTCGAGCTGCTGCGGATGAATGCACAGCTTGCCGCCGAAGCCGAAGCGACGCGCACGGCGCGCATGCCGTTCGATTTCCGTCGGATCGTCGAGGACCGTCGCGCTGCCGTCGAGCGGCGCGGCGATGCCGGCCAGTCGCGAGGCCAGCACGATCTGCGAACGGAACAGGTCCAGTTCCTCGCCGTCGCCGTCGATGCCCAGGTCGACCTGGAAATCGAGCGTGCCGAACGCCACCCGCGCGACGCGCGGCGCGCCGCAGATCACGTCGAGGCGCGCGAACCCGCGCGCGGTCTCGATCAGCGGCATCAGCGCGAGACCGCCGTGCGCCCGCTCGAGCGCCGCGGCCAGCGGCGCGCGCGTCTCGCATTTCGGCACCAGCAGGCCGGCCGCGCCCGGATGCGCGGCGAGCGCCGCGAGATCGTCGGCGAACCAGTCGGTTTCGAGCGCATTCACGCGCACCCAGGCGGGCCGCGCCGGATCGAGGTGCGCCGCCACGGCCGCGCGCGCGGCCGGCTTGCCGTCCGGCGGCACCGCGTCTTCCAGGTCGAACACCACGACGTCGGCACCCGATGCGCGCGCTTTCTCGAAACGGTCGGCGCGATGGCCCGGCGCGAACAGCCACGAACGAGGGGAGGCCGCCATCATGCGAGGTTCTCCGTCAACAAGGTTTCCATCGTGGTATGCGCCGCCACCGTCCACGCGCGCGCGACGAGCGCCGCGGCCTGCGCGTCCGACGCCGCCCCCGAGAACGCCGCGAGCCGCCGCACCTTCGCCTCGATCTCGTCGCGCGACAGCGGATTGCCGGGATCGCCCTTCGGTTCGTCGACGCGCCCCGTCCGCACCCGGCCGTCGCGGGTCGTCACGCTGACCTTGCCGATCCAGCGCGCCGGATACGCGCGCTCCACCTCGTCGTCGAGCACCATCCGCACCCGCTCGCGAAACGCCGCGACCTCGGGCGCCGCGTAGTCGCGCGCAAACGTGTCGACGCCAGCGTCGCCGCGCAGCGCGATCAGCCCGAGCACGGTGCCCATGCTGAACTTGGCCTGATGGGCGCTGCCCGGCGCCGCGACGGCGCCCAGCACATCGAGCGCGCGCTGCTGC
>NZ_JAAGNW010000305.1:1992-5660 GCF_010645215.1 Burkholderia multivorans
GGTCACGGTCTCGATGTCCGCCGCCTTCAGGCCTTCGCGCGCCATCACCGCGCGCAGCGCGTCGGCGGCCGGATGCGTGTGCCGGCACGACGCGTGATACTTGAACGACGTTTCCCCGATCGCCCAGCGTGCGCCGAGACGGTCCACCAGACGCGCCGGATCCGCATCGGACGACATCGCCGCACCCATCCCCTGGGCGCCTTCGAGGATCCGCGTCGCGCCCTTGAAGCCGTCGCGCGCCAGCTCGGCCGCCATCACGCCGTTCGCCGCGGCCATCGCCGTATGCAGCTGCTTCGAATCCGCCGCATCGCGCAGGAACGCCCACAAGCCGCTCGCCTGCGTGCCGGCGGAGCCGAACGCAGCGAGCATCTGCGCGCCCGACAGACCGAGCAGGCGGCCCGCCGCCGCCGCCGCCGCGAGCGTGCCCGCGGTGCCGGTGGTGTGGAACACCTTGTAATGACTGCGCCCCAGGAATTCACCGACGCGAATGCCGACTTCATAGCCCGCCACCACGGCCGTGATGAATTCACGGCCGCTCGCGCCGCGCGCCTGGGCAAGTGCGAGCGCGGCGGGAAACACCACCGCGGCCGGATGAAACACCGCGCCGTTGTGCACGTCGTCCTGCTCGGCGAAATGCGAGGCCGCGCCATGGATCAGCGCGGCGAAATACGGCGTGGCGCGGGTGCGGTCGATCAGTACCTCCGCCGTGCCGGCCCCGCGCGGGCTGCCGCCCGCGCGGCGCGCGAACGCCGCAATCGCCTCGACCGGGCGCGCGCCGCGCCCGGCCAGCGCCGAACCCAGCCAGTCGACATAGAGATTCACCGCGCGCTCGGCCACCTCGACGGGAATCGCGTCGAAGCGCAGCCCGGCCGCGAAGTGGGCGAGCGCGCGGCTCGGATGTTCCAGGGAATCGGTCATGGGGTCTCCTCGGAGCGTGCCGTGTGCGCACGGATCCTGATCAAGGGTCGGCAGGGTGGAGGTGGTGCGCCGCGCGCGGCGCGCAGGCATCGATCAGTCGGGCGTCGCCGTCGCCTGCATCGTCAGCCAGCCCTCGTGATCCTGCGCCCACAGCTCGACCTGCGAGCCATCAGCCGACGGCTTGCCGCACAACGTGAACGGCCGGCCGGCGAAGGTCGGCCGCACCGCGCGATACGAGAATTCGGCGAGCCGCCGCGTCGGGCATGCGCGTCCCACCAGATCCGCCAGCAGCGTGGCGAGCAGCGGGCCATGCACGACGAGTGCGGGATAGCCCTCTTCCTGCGTCACGTAGGGCGCATCGTAATGAATGCGGTGGCTGTTGAAGGTCAGCGCCGAATAGCGGAACAGCAGCACCGGGTCGGCCTCGACCGTACGCCGCCAGAGCGCGCCGTCGGGCGCGCGGACGGGCGCAGGGCCGGTCTCTCCCGGGGTGGGTGCGGCCCGGTAGACGAAATCCTGCTCCTCGTCGAGACGCGGCGCGCCGTCGACCTCGATCGCATGCCGCACCGTGACGAACACGAGGCGGCCCGAGCGGCCCGTCTTGTCCTCGATCGCGGTGATCGTCGAGGTGCGGCGCGCGCGTTCGCCGAGCGCGAGCGGCGCGGCGAAGCTGAGCCGGCCGCCCGCCCACATCCGACGCGGCAGATCGATCGGCGGCAGGAATTCGCCCCGGCGCGGCAGGCCGTCCGCGCCCGCTTCGGCGAGCGGCGACACCGGCAGGAAATACAGCCAGTGCCACAGCGGCGGCAGTTCCGCGCCCTGCAGCGGACTGCCGAGCGTGGCGGCGAGCGCATGCGGGCCGAACGCGCTCAGGTCGTCTTCCGCGGTCTCCGTGCGGTCCACCCACGCCTCGAATCGCTGCCCGTCCGTCATCGCCCGTCTCCTCGCATCCGGTATGCCTGCACTATGAGCGCGCGCGCGTCCCGCGCACTCCGTTTTCACGAATCGCGCCTTCGGGTTTGCTTAAGCCGGCGCGCTCCGGCACACACTGTAGGCGAATCGCGCGGCGGCCGGAAATACCGATTGCATGTGCCGGGCATAGGCCATGCCTATGGCCGTTGTCGCGGTCGAGCGCGGCGAGCGGCCGGCGCGCACTGCGCCATGGCATGCGTACCGTCGCGTGCGGCAGTCGCGGCGAGATCGAGGAACAGCGTCGTGTCGGGCTGGCAGGCACCCGCGCCGCGCCCTTCTCTGCCGACATTCCGTCCGGTCGAGCCGCCAAGGCAATTCGACCCGCGGCCCAAATCCCATTCCCGCCCATCCGCGGACTACCCGTAAAACCCGCGCCGATTCAATCCCACCGCTTTACGAGTAATCCCACCACCAAATACGGCGCCGGCAGAAATAATCAGAACTCGCCAGAATTTACCGACTTTAATCTTAATTTATCATTTAAAGATTGAATCATCGATTCATGCCCTTTAATTAAAATCACAAAACCCGGCCAAACATCCTGTATATTCAAATACACCTGCAATCCTTTTAAATCCTGGCGTGTCTCGACACACGGCAGAGGAAGTACAGGCATGGCCACCCACCGCACAACGACGTGGCAAATCGTTTTTAAATAAACTTTCCGGAGGTTCGCATGAACGATATCGTTTATCTGATAAGCGAGGCCGTCAGCAATTTCAATTCACCGCCGGTTACGGATGTCGGGTCGGGCGCACACGACTCCATCTCATTCTGGATGCCCAAGAATATTTCCGGCGACTGGAGCATGTTGGGAATGACCGCGACCCCTAATTACAATAACCCGCCGGCGACGACTCAGAATCTCTACAAATCCTCGCCCGCGGGCGGCTTGGCACGTCCCGCCGGCTTGGTGGAGGTCTGGACCTGCGTGGGCCATGATCAGTCGAGCAATCTGGGGATTTACATGCCGAGCGCGCCCGACGGATGCGTCGCGCTCGGCTGCGTCGCAGTCATGGACTTCAAGCAGCCGCCGATTCTGAGCTCATTTCCGGCCTTGATGTGCGTTCGGCAGGATCTGTGCGAACAGGTCACGCTGTCCAGCGATACCGACCTGATCTGGACCGACCAGGATTCCCGCGCGCCGGTCGAGGGGGTGAGCCCTACCACCCGGTATCGCATTGACCAAGCGGCTCGACCGGCGGCTCGGGCTGCGCCGCTGATATCCGGCGGCATTGCTTTCACGACGGAATGGCAATCCTCTTCACCGGATATCCCTGACTTCTTTCTCACGTGGAGCACCCTCCCCATGAGGTCGGAATAAAAAAGCTGCATACACGTCGCTCTTTGGGCGATACGCAGCAAAACCATCTGCACCGAGGGCCAGCTCTTCATATCCGCAGATGGCGAGAAGCGATACGAGCGGGAAACGCACCGCAGCGATCTCCCTGCGATGCGCTGTCTCCCGACCCAATCGACGCAGTGTATCGACGCCCGGAGATCGGGATAACTGGTAAACCTAATGGCATTCAGGCCAGGCTCACGCCGGATAGTCGCGCGCAAAGGTCTCGGTGAGGAACGACAGCACGGTGCTGATACGAGGCACGCGGCGCAGCAACTGATGGGTGCTCATCCATACATTGCGGCGGACGTCGATCTCCGCCTGCAGCACCGGCACGAGGCCGAAGCGCTCCGCCCGCGAGAAAGCCGGCAGCATGACCAGCCCCCCGCCCGCGGCCGCTGAAAACAGCTGCGACAGCATGCTGCTGGAGTGAAAC
>NZ_JAAGNW010000306.1:0-1495 GCF_010645215.1 Burkholderia multivorans
CGTGTCGAACGCGATGAAGTACCTGCAGGGCGTCGAGGCGCTGCAGATCGACGCGCAGCCCGATCCCGCGCAGCCGTCGCATTGGCGGTTGGCGGGCCGGCTGCCGTGGGTGTCGAACCTGCGTCCGGACAACTTCGTGGTCGCGGCGGCGGTGGCGCGCGGCGAGCGGGCGGCGGTCGTCGCGCTGCCGCACGACGCGCCGGGCCTCGCGCGCAGCGCGGACCTCGACCTGATCGCGCTGCGCGGCAGTCATACCGCCGCACTCGCATTCGACGCGGTGCCGCTCGATCCGGCGTGGGTGATCCACGACGATGCGCAGGCGTTCCTGCCGGCCGCACGGCCCGCGTTTCTCGGCCTGCAGTGCGGGCTCTCGATCGGTCTCGCGCGTCGTGCGCTCGACGAGGCGCGTGCGGCCACGGACAGCTCGCGCGACGTGCTCGGCGACGAACTCGATGCGGCGGAACGCACGCTCGACGACGCAGCCGGCCAACTGGTCGAGGGCGTGCTCGACGGTCGCTTCCGCGCGGAGCCGGCGCGCCTGTTCGCGCTGCGGATCGCGCTGGCGGGCTGCGTGCAGGATGCGCTGGAACTCGAATTGCAGGCGAGCGGCGGCCGCGCTTATGTGCGACGCGACGGCGCGAGCAACGGTTTCGAGCGGCGCTGGCGCGAAGGCGCGTTCGTGCCGGTAGTCACGCCGAGCCTCGTGCAGTTGAAGGCGCAACTCGCCGCGCAGGCGCGGAGCGCCGCCGCATGAGCGCGCCGCGCCTCGCCGCCCGGGCCTTGACGCTCGCCTACGCGGGCGCCGGCGCGCCCGTTCTCGATCGTTTCGACCTGACGGTCGGGGCGGCGGAGCTGGTCGCCGTGCTGGGGCCGAGCGGCGCCGGCAAGTCGAGCTTGCTGCGCGTGCTGGCCGGCTTGCAGCGGCCCGCGTCGGGCACGCTGAGCGTCGACGGCCAGCCGCTCGACGGCCCGCATCCGCAGGTCGCGCTCGCGTTCCAGGATGCCTCGCTGCTGCCGTGGCTCACGGTCGAGAAGAACGTCGCATTCGGCCTCGATTTCAAGCGCCAGCCCCGGCTGGCGCGTGCGGAGCGCGCACGTCGCGTCGCCTGGGCGCTCGACGAGGTCGGGCTCGCGCAGGCGCGCGGCCACTATCCGGACCAACTGTCGGGCGGCATGGCGCAGCGCGCGGCGCTCGCGCGCACGCTTGCCCGCGCGCCGCGCGTCCTGCTGCTCGACGAGCCGTTCGGCGCGCTCGACGCCGCGACCCGCGCGGACATGCAGACCCTGCTCACGCAGGTCGTGCGCGATACGCGCGCGGCCACGGTGCTCGTCACGCACGATATCGACGAAGCCCTGCGCGTCGCCGATCGCATCGTTCTGCTCGACGGCCGGGGCGGCCTCGCGGGCGCGTGGTCGATCGATCTGCCGACTCACGCGCGCGAGGCGGCGCTCGAGCGGCTCGGCGCGTTGCGCATCGAGGTGCTGCGCTCGCTGC
>NZ_JAAGNW010000306.1:1505-5656 GCF_010645215.1 Burkholderia multivorans
CCCGTGTCCGTCACCATCGCCTGCCGGTGCGCGCGCGCGCGCTGCACGCGGCGCGTGCGGGCGTCGCGCCTTCCTTCGCATAGCGGCCGCGCGGCCGCATGCCTGTCTTCACGTTTTCCAGGATCGTTCCATGTGCCAGGTTCCGATGTCCCGCCGCGAGTGGCTGAAGCTCGCCGCATTGTTCACGGGTGCGGGCGCGTTGCCGCTGCTGCGGCAGCGCGAGGCGCGCGCCGCGGCCGAGCCCGATGCGCCGGTGCGGATCGGCTATCTGCCGATCACCGACGCCGCGCCGCTGCTCGTCGCGCATCACAACGGCCTGTTCGAGCGCGCGGGCGTCGCGGCCGAGCCGCCGCGGCTGCTGCGCAGCTGGGCGCAACTGATCGAGGCGTTCCTGTCGGGGCAGGTGAACGTCGTGCACCTGCTGTCGCCGATGACGGTGTGGGCGCGCTACGGCAGCGGGGTGCCCGCCAAGGTGGTCGCCTGGAACCACGTGAACGGTTCCGGCCTGACGGTCGCGCCCGACATCGACGAATTGCGCCAGCTCGGCGGCAAGACCGTCGCGATCCCGTTCTGGTATTCGATCCACAACGTGGTGCTGCAGGACATGTTGCGCGGCGCGGGCCTCACGCCGGTGCTCAAGCGCACGGGCGCGGTGGCCGCGAACGAGGTCAACCTGGTCGTGATGGCGCCCGCCGACATGCCGCCTGCGCTCGCCGCGCGGCAGATCGCCGGCTATATCGTCGCGGAGCCGTTCAATGCCGCGGCCGAGCTGCTGAAGATCGGCAAGATCCTGCGCTTCACGGGCGACGTGTGGAAGAACCACGCGTGCTGCGTCGTGTTCATGCACGAGAGCGACCTGGAAAAGCGGCCTGCGTGGTCGCAGAAAGTGGTCGACGCGATCGTCGGCGCGCAGCTGTGGGCGCGCACGCATCCGGCCGAGACGGCGCAACTCTTGTCGAAGACGGGCGCGCATCACTACACGCCGCATACCGAACAGACGTTGTCGCAGGTGCTGGTGCCGTCGGCGCAGCGCGGCGCCGCGTATCTCGCGGCGGGCGCGATCCGTCATCCGGCGTGGCGCGAGAAGCGCATCGATTTCCAGCCGTATCCGTTCCCGAGCTATACCGAGGAACTGGTGCGGCGTTTGCAGCACACGGTGGTCGACGGCAACAGCCAGTTCCTCGCGCGGCTCGACCCGGCGCGCGTCGCGCGCGAGCTGGTGGATGCGCGCTTCGTGACGCGCAGCCTCGCGGCAGTGGGCGGCTTGCCGGCGTTCGGCCTGCCGGCCGGATTCACGCGCGAGGAGACGATCGTTGTCTGAGGCCCTCGCTCATCCGCCGCGCGGCGCGGCGCGGGCGCGCTCCGCTCGCGCGCTGCTCGGCTGCGCGGGCCTCGCCGCGACGGTCGCGCTGTGGTGGGCGGCCACCCACGTGCTCGCGGCCGAGGGCTCGCCGATGCGGCTGTTCGCGCCCGAGGCGGCCTGGGCCAGCCTGCCCGGGCTGATTCGCGACGAACACCTGTTCACGCATGCGGGCGTGAGCCTGATGCGCGTCGCGACGGGGCTCGGCATCGCGCTCGCGCTCGGCGTGCCGGTCGGGCTGCTGGTGGGGCGGGTGCGTTGGATCGACGCGGCGCTGTCGCCGACCTTCCAGTTCCTGCGGATGATCTCGCCGCTGTCGTGGATGCCGATCGCGGTGATGTCGTTCGGCATCGGCGAGCGCGCGATCGGTTTTTTGCTCGCATTCGCGGCGTTCTGGCCGATCGTGATGAGCACGGCGTCGGGCGTCGCGCAGATCGACGCGCGTTGGCTGAACCTGGGCGCGAGCCTCGCGGCGACGCGCGGCGAACTGCTGCGGCACATCGTGTTGCCCGCCATCGCGGCATTGCTCGATGCGCGCGACCGGCTCGCGTATTCGGAGCTGGCGGCCGTGATCGTCGTGATCGGCGCGATCGGCTTCGCGCTCGATACGCTCGCGCGGGCTGTGCAGGCCGGGCCGCGCCGGCGCGGGAGAGGTTGAGGCGGGGGAAGCGGGGCGATCGGCGCAGTAGCGCGACTTAGCGGTCGTGTTCGTGACAGATGCGCGGCGCGCGGCGGGCGGGCCGATTGAATAGTGCTTCGCATTGCCACGCTTTAGCCGCGTTCGCTGCGCACAGGGGGCGTTTTTTTCGTTGTTGTTTTCACAAATTTAAACAAACGACCCTGGATCGTCGATTAGCATGCAACTTTTACCTTGCGACGGCCCCCGGCCGCATTGTCCTCCGGCATGCCATTTCCGACGACTCGAACCGCGCTTGTCCTTCCGTTCGCGGCCGGCATCCTGATGATGTCCGGCTGTTCGTGGTTCAGCTTCCTCGGGACCTTCTCGTACTCGCGCCTGCCGGTGCCGAAGGCGGCGTCGCGGGCGGGCGCCACGCAGGAGCAGGTCGTCAAGGCGGGGGGCAATCCGAACAGCGTGTGGATGGTCCGCAACGGCAGCGGCGTCTGCTACAACTACGTGCTGCACAAGGGCGACGAGCGGCGCCCCTACTATGTCGTGTTCGACAAGCGCGGCGTCGTCACCCGTTACGGCTTCGCGACCTGCATGGATGCCGACCGCAAGGGCCAGTTGCGCGCCGCGAAGGACGCGGGCTGAGCGCGTGAGGCGCGCCGCCCGCTCATGCGTGAGGCGGCGGTACGGCCTCGCGCCTGGCCGCAACTGCGCCGCACCGGATCAGGCGAGCGTGTCGACCACGCCGCCGTCGACGCGCAGCGCCGCGCCCGTCGTCGCCGACGCCTGCGGCGAGCAGGTATAGACCACCAGATTCGCGACTTCCTCGACGCTGGCCGGGCGCTGGATGATCGAGCTGGCGCGGTGCGCGCGCACGAAATCGACCGCGGCCGCTTCCACGCTCTTGCCCTCGCGCGCCGCGCTCTCCTTCAGCATCGCCTTCACGCCGTCCGACAGCGTCGGGCCGGGCAGCACCGCGTTGACCGTCACGCGTGTGCCGGCCGCGAGTTTCGCGAGGCCGCGCGAGATCGACAGCTGGGCGGTCTTGGAGAAGCCGTACTGGATCATGTCGGCCGGGATGTTGAGCGCCGATTCCGACGAGATGAACACGACGCGGCCCCAGTCGCGCGCGAGCATCCCCTTCATGTAGTGGCGCGCGAGCCGCACGCCCGACATCACGTTGACCTGGAAATACTGTTCCCATTCGGCATCGTCGATGTCGAAGAACGGCTTCGGCCCGTAGATGCCCGCGTTGTTGACGAGGATGTCGGCGGACGGCGCCGCGTCGATCAGCCGTTGCGCGCCCGCCGCGTCGGACAGGTCGGCCACGACGCCGGTGACGGTCGCGCCGGATGCGGCCACCCGCAGGTGCGCGAGCGCGTGTTTCACCGATTCGTCGCTGCGGCCGTTGACGACGAGTTGCGCGCCCGCGCGCGCGAGCCCTTCGGCGATCGCGAGGCCGATGCCGGCGGTCGAGGCGGTCACGAGGGCGGTCTTGCCAGTCAGGTCGATGTGCATGGCGTGGTCTTGTTGCTGAAAGTGGTGGGTGGGCGCGAACGGCGAGCGGTCGGAACGAGGCATCGTCCTGATCGAGCCTGGGTTCGTGTCGGCCGCCGGACCGCGAGCTTTCAAGGTGTACGGCAAGGATGAGCGTACACAAGAATGCCCGACTCATCCTTGTCCGTCGACTTGCCTCGCTTTTACAGGGTGGGTTTCATGAGAGACATATCAGACAGGGTCTCGGCGCCCCGGCGATCGACGGCCTGTTGTTATCACTCTGTATTTCTCGGCCACGGTTGGGGCCGTAATATGCGCCATGGGGAAATGGGCGATCCATTTCGGTTGCCGATCCTGGTTCGCCTCTTGACATGGGGCATTGGGCACTTCATTGTTCCGAGGCGAGAGATGGCGTCTGGGACTTTATTTAAAAACGAGAAGACGAAGTAAATGGATGCCGGTGGTTGGCCATGTCGAGCCAATGCTTGCCGGCGTGGCGTGCAGTCGTCGCTTCAGTCTTTGTTCTGCAGGAGGCGAGGTTCGATGGGTTGGCGGGTTGCCTAGATGAATGATAGTGGCTCATTTAAAGAAGGGCGTGCAAAATTATTTGAGAGGGTAATTTTCGCATTGCTGTTTTTAACGCTTCCAACGGTTTGTGTTGGCGAT
>NZ_JAAGNW010000307.1:0-4723 GCF_010645215.1 Burkholderia multivorans
GGCGACTGGATCGGGCGGCGTCACGGGCTGCGGCTGAGTCTGCCGGTAAGCGGCCGGCCGGACCGGGTCGAACTCCAGCTGGACGACGAAGCGTGGCTCGCGCAGTTGCAGTTCATCGTGGTGGGGCGGCTGCATCCGCTCGCGATCGCGGCGGGCGCGGGCCAGGACTCCGATGACCGGCAGCCCGGCGACACGCCGCACGTCCGCTGGTATGCGGAGGCCGTCGGCACAGCCGGTGCGGTCGCGCTGCCGATCGTCGTCGAGGACGTCGCGCACGACGGCGCGCGGCCCGGCCGTCCGGACGCGCTCGACGCGGACCGCCTGCTCGCCGCGCAATACGGGCTCGACCCGCACGCGGCCGGCGCTTGCGACCGCGCCGCGATGCTCGCCGCCGGACAGGCGGAAGCCGTGATCTGCTACCGGCTGCAGGACTGGAACGTAGCCCGCAACCGCTACTGGGGGCCGCCGGTTCCGATCGTGCACTGCGCCGCGTGCGGCCCCGTCGCGGTGCCCGACGACGCGCTGCCGGTGGTGTTGCCCGACGACGTCGACCTGCGGCAGCCGGGCAATCCGCTCGAACGCCATGCCGGCTTTCGCGAGGTCCGCTGTCCGCGCTGCGGCGAACCGGCGCAGCGCGACACGGAAACCCTCGAAGCGTATTCGAGCCCGTGGTGGTATCACTGGCTGTGCATGCGGCTCGACGGCGACGATCCGTTCGATCGCGACGACGCACGGACGTGGCTGCCGGTGGACCTGATGATCGGCGGGGCCGATCAGGTGCGCAGCTGCTTTTTCCACGTGCGGATGATCGCCCGCGCGCTGCGGCGCATGGGGATCGCCGACGTGGAGGAGCCGGTGAGCACGCTGCTTGCGCTCGGCATGGTCAAGCAGGACGGCAGCAAGATGAGCAAGAGCACGGGCAATGCCGTGGATCTGCCGTCGATCATCGAGCGCTACGGGGCCGACGCGCTGCGCCTCGCGATCATCGGCGCGGCGGCGCCCGAGCGCGACGTCAATTGGTCCGACGCGCTCGTGCGCCGCCAGCACGCGTTTCTGGTCCGGCTCTGGGAGTTCGTGCAGCGGGTCGCCGACACGCCCGGTTGCCTGGACGGCGCGGCCGGCGGCGTAGCGCCGTTGCCCGGCTCCGCCGTCAAGCCGAGCCCGCTCGGCCAGCGGATGCTGGGCTGGCTGGCGACCGGCGCGTACCGGATGGCCGCGGACTTCCGGCGTCACGACTACCACCTCGCGCTGAAGAATTTCGCGTTCCTGTTCGAGCGCGTGCAGACCTTCGAGGCGGCGCTGTACAAGACCGAGCCGCCGCGCCCGGAAGATCTCGCGATCCTCGCGGACGCAACGCGGCGGCTGGCGCTGTATCTCGCGCCGCTGGCGCCGCACATCGCCGAGGCGCTATGGCAGGCGCTCGGCGGCACGGGGCTGGCGGCCAGTGCCGCGTGGCCGGGAGAGAGCGCCGCCGAAACGGCGGCAGGCGCCGAACGGGAGGCCATCGCATGAACTTCAACGGTCCGATCTTCGAACTGCTCGACGCGGCCTTGCGCGATTCGCCCGAATATCGCGGATTCCGGGCGGGCGAACGCAGCCGCGCGGAGTTTGCCGCGTTCCTCGAACGAATCCGTCCGGACCTGATCGAGCAGGGCGTGCCGGCGAACGACGTGCATTTCGCGAAGCGTTTTCCCGCGTCGATCGACGCGGCGGTCGACACGGCGTTCGCCGAGCTGGCGCCGATGAGGCTCCTGTTGCCGGCGGATTTCCGGCAGACCGGGGCGCGGGTGGCCGACTATCTTCGCAGCGGTTTCGATCACCAGGGACTCGGCACCTACATCTACCCGGAGGAAGGCCGGCTGCTGCTGGCGATCGCGCTCGCGTTCCGGCCGCGCAGGACGGTGTTCCTCGGCAGCTATTACGGCTACTGGGCGGCGTGGGCGCTGCCTGCGATCGTCGCGTGCGGCGGCGAGGCCGTGCTCGTCGACCCCGATCCGCGGGTGGCCGACGTCGCCCGCGCGAGCCTCGCGCGGCTCTATCCGGATGCGCGCGTCGAGGTGGCCTGCGATACGGGCGAACACTATCTGTCGCGCGGCGGCGAACCGTTCGACCTCGTGGTGCTGGACGCCGAACTGCCGCGCGATCACCCGGACCCGACCCGGCGCGGCAAGGGGCTCTACGCGCACCTGCTGCGCGCGGCGCTGCCGCGGCTGGCCGCGCGTTCGCTGCTCGTCTGCCACAACATCCTGTTTCGCGACCAGTCGGGCTGTACGTTCTTCGACGACATGATCGCCCGCAATCGCGAAGAACTCGGCCCGTTCCTCGATCTCGTCGCCGACGAATACGACTGCTTCGTCGAATGCCCGACCACCGAGGGCGTGGGCGTCGGTTTCCGCGTGGCGACGCCGGAGCGCGCGTGATGACGCAAGCCTATTGCTCGCCGTTCCAGGACTGGCATCGGGCCGCCGCGGTGCGCACGATGCCCGCCGACCTCTGGCTGACCGACGCGCCCGGTGCATGGATGGCGGAGCAGCAGGGCGGCATCCTGTCCCATCCCGCGCTGCGCGATGCGCAACGGGAGCGGATCGCCGCGGGCCTGCTGATCGCGCATCTGAGCTTCACCGTCGCGCTCGAGAACACGCTGATCGCGACGGTGGCGCGCGATATCGCGGCGCGCGCGCTCGATGCCCGCTACGACGACCGCGTGGTGGCCGATGCGCTGCGCGTGCAGTGCGACGAGGCGTATCACGCGCTGCTCGCGCAGGAGTTGATGACGCACGTGATGGCGACGACGGATGCCGCGCGCCCCCGGCGCGCTCATGGTTTCCTGCTGCACGTCGAACGGCTGGTGGCGGCGCTGCCCGGCGTGAATGCGTCGCTGGTGCGATTCTGCGCGGCCGTGGTCGCCGAGACGCTGATCACCCATACGCTGCGCGACGACTGGCGCGACGATGAACTGAGGCTCGACGTACAGACGTTCCTGCACCGGCATTATCTGGATGAGGCCCGGCACAGCGCGTATTTCTCGCGTTTGCTGAAAATCGTGTGGCCGCAGTGGCCGGCCGACGTGCACGCGGCGCTGCGGCCGCTGTGGCCGGGGCTGATCGACGCGTTCCTGTTCGCCGACGCGGGCCTCGCGCGCGACGTGCTGGAGGATGCCGGCGTCGCCGTGGGCGAGATCGAGCGCGTGATGTCGGCATGCGCGAGCCCCGACGCGATCCGCGATCGCCGTTCGCAGTCGACCCGGCAGACGCTGCATGCGCTGCGCCGGGCCGGCGCGCTGGAGGCGGCCGAAGTCGCGCACGTCGCCGACGCGGAGGACGCATGAATCCGGTCGACGTCGATGCACTGCCTTTCTTCGCGTTCGGGCGCGGCGACCGGCCGTTCGCGTTCATCGGCGGCGGCCTGATCCTCGACAGCGGCGAAGCGGAAAACACCTTCGCATTCCGTTGCCAGGACCGTTTTCTCGTCTATACCAGCCTGCTCGGCCTGCCGAGCGTGATCCTCGTATTCGACGACGCGCATGCCCGCCGCTACGACCGCCTGCTGACGGCGCTGGACGCGCGGCTGCAGCGCCTCGCCGACGCGCAACGGCTGCCCGCGCCGCGCATTCCGACGCCGCTCTACGTGCGCTGCGACCTGTCGACGCTGACGCTGTCCGCCACCGAATCATTCGAGGACGCAGTCCGCACGCTGGCGGCGGATGGCGCGAGCGTGGGCTTCGTCACGAATCAGGTGTCGCCGACCGCTGCGCGGATGCTGCGCGAACTGACGGATCTGTTGCGCAGGCGGAACGTCCGCGTCGTATTCGACGATGCGGACTGCGAACGCGTGGCCGCGCTCGCGCAGACGTGGCACAACAAGGCGCGCTTCATGGCATTCCAGCGCGAGGCGGCGCTCGACGGCGGGCCGCCGCAGGTGCCGAGCCTGGTGCTGGCGCCGGAAGCGTTCGTCGACCTGCGCGACTGGGCGGCGCTCGCGCGGCGCTTCGCCGACGCATGCGGTCTCGCAGAGCCGCCCGACGCGCTGTTCCTGAAGTCGTCGCAGGACTCCAGCGGCAACGTATCGGCGATCCTGTCCGCGTCGACGTTTGCCGAGCGCGCGCCGGCGTTCGCTGCGGAAGTCCGGCGCTGGCTGCTCGCCGAGGACTTCGGCGATCCGGCGTTCGTGCGCGAACTGCGCGCGGAATGCGAGCTGCCGCCGACGTGGGAAGGCGCGACGCCCGACGACGCGACGCTGCGCGCCCTGCGTCAGGCGCAGGCCGGGCGCCGCGCCCGCTTGCCGCTGATCGTGCAGCCGGTCGTGCGGCCGCCCGTCGAGGCGGGCAGCCCGGCAAGCGTCGGCGTGACCCTGTTCGTCGACGAGGCGGGGGGCCATCGCGTCGTCGACGTCGGTGCGCAGTGGTATCGCGATGCGCAGCGTCGCCAGTTTCTGGGGCTGCACTTCGACGCTGCCTGGTCGGACGATCGCCGTGTGCGCGCGCTCACCGAACAATGCGGGAGCCTGGCCGGCGCGCTGGCCGCCCGGGGCTATCGCGGGCCGGTGAACTTCGATGCGTGTCTCGGACAGGATGGGCGCTACTGGTTCGTCGGCGACTGCAATCCGCGCCTGACCGCCGCCTACGTACCGCTGGCCGTGCGCGCGTGGCTGCGCGCGTCCGGCGTGGCCGTGCGCACCGTCAGCAGTTTCGGCTACCGGGGAGAGTTCGTCATCGACCACCTCG
>NZ_JAAGNW010000307.1:4733-5645 GCF_010645215.1 Burkholderia multivorans
GTCCGTGTCTCGATGCGTGGTCGGAGGCGGGCCTGCTCGTCAGCGGCGAGCGGCCGCGGGGGCTGCTGATCCTGCCCAATCTCGCGCGCCGCAACGGTCACGATGCGCTGGCGATCAACCTCGACGGCGCACAGGCGGCCGACAGCCTGATGCGCATGCGCCGGCTCGTCCCGCAGGCGGTGCCGGCGCATCTCGAGTCGATCCATGGCTGACCGCTCGCCGCTCCGCATCGGCCCGCTGGCCGCGACCCTCGGCGCCGAGGTCGAAGGCGTGGATGCGCGCAGTGCCCCGAGGGCGGCGACGATGCGGGAGATTCGCGCCGCGTGGCTGCGCTTCGGCGTGCTGGTGTTTCGCGAGCAGACGCTCGATCCGGCGCAGCTGGTCGCGTTTACGCGCGGCTTCGGCGATCCCGTCGTCTACACGCGCAGCGAGAATGCATGCGCGACGCAGCCGGAAGTGCTGCTGCTGTCGAACGAGATCGTCGGGGGCAAGCCGCTCGGCGCCGCGATCAGCGGCCGCTACTGGCATACCGACGGCCATTTCCTCGCGCGTCCGCCTGCCGGCACGCTGCTGTACGGCAAGGCGGTGCCGGAGGAGGGCGGCGACACCTGTTTCATCGACATGAGCGCCGTCTATCGCGCGCTGCCCGCACGGCTGCGCGCGGAAATCGACGGCCGCTGGTTCGTGATGGACCGGATGCAGACGCTGCCGTTCCATTATCCGCAGCGGCCCGTCCCGCCGGCCGGACAGAAGGCGTTGTGGCCGGACGTGCTGCAGCCGCTGGTGAGGACGCATCCGGAGACGCGCGTCAATGCGCTGTATATCGGCGGCGTCGTGCCCTGGCGGATCGTCGGCGTCGAGGCGGGCCGCAGCGACGCGCTGATGTCGCAATTGCATGCGATCGCGTTCGAT
>NZ_JAAGNW010000308.1:0-1322 GCF_010645215.1 Burkholderia multivorans
CGGGAAGCCGGCGATGAAGGTGCTGCGGATCGTCAGGTCCGGGCAGATGTCGCGCCAGGCCTTCACGCGCTCGAGCACCTTCTCCGCGTTCGCGGGACGCTTCATGCGCTTGAGCACGTCCGGGTGCGCGTGCTGGAACGGCACGTCGAGATACGGCAGCACATGCCCCTTGAACGGGCCCTCGGCCATCAGCGGAATCACTTCGTCGACGCTCGGATACGGATACACGTAGTGCAAGCGCACCCACGCGCCGTAGTGCGCGGCGAGTTCGCCGAGCGCGGCGACCAGATCGGTCATGCGGGTCTTGATCGGCTTGCCGTTCCAGAAGCCCGTGCGGTACTTGACGTCGACGCCGTACGCGCTCGTGTCCTGCGAGATCACGAGCAGTTCCTTCACGCCGGACTTGAACAGGTTCTCCGCTTCGAGCATCACTTCGGCGACGGGGCGCGACACGAGGTCGCCGCGCATCGACGGGATGATGCAGAACGTGCAGCGGTGGTTGCAGCCTTCCGAGATCTTCAGGTACGCGTAGTGGCGCGGCGTGAGCTTGATGCCCGCGGGCGGAACCAGATCGACGAACGGATCGTGCGGCTTGGGCAGGTGGCTGTGCACCGCCTGCATGACCTCGCCGAGCGCGTGCGGGCCGGTGACGGCCAGCACCTTCGGATGCACCTCCTCGATGAGGCCCGAACCGCTCGCGCTCTTCTTCGCACCGAGACAGCCGGTGACGATGACCTTGCCGTTCTCGGTCAGCGCCTCGCCGATCGCGTCGAGGCTTTCCTGCACCGCTTCGTCGATGAAGCCGCAGGTGTTGACGACGACGAGGTCGGCGCCGTCGTAGGTGCCGGAGATTTCATAGCCCTCCGCACGCAGTTGGGTGATGATCTGCTCGGAGTCGACTAGCGCCTTGGGGCACCCGAGGGAAACGAAGCCTACTTTGGGGGACTGGGACATCTTGATTTGTGGGGCTCGGCGGCAAAAACGAGAGTTTACAGCGATTTAGGGGTGGCGAGCCAAAACTGTCGGGCGGCGGCATGGGCCGGCAGCCTCGATATGGCGTCGGATGGATAGCGGATCGCGGGATCATGCCTGACGCCGCCCTTTCACGACGAGACGAGGCGTTGCCGCCCGATCACCCGCGGCGCCCGGGATAACGCGCATCGGGCGAATCGCCCCGCCTCGATACCGCCCCACAACCAAGCCGTGGCGCCCGCGCCCCTTCACTTCTTCAAGTAGACGGTGAAGTAGTACTTCGACGGGTCCTCGCTGTCCGTTTCCCGTTTCCAGGTCGTTTTCACGCCGCTGTCCGGAACACCGTCGAT
>NZ_JAAGNW010000308.1:1332-1866 GCF_010645215.1 Burkholderia multivorans
GAGGTGAATTCGAATATGCTGCCGATGCCCTGAAACCTGAACGTGCCGGCATTCGCGCCGTCCCGGGTGACGAAATCGAACAAGCCCTTCGGGTATTTCTCGACCGCATGCAGGAAGTCGAACGGCGCAGCGCCCCCGTTCTCGCCGATAAACGTAACGGATGCCGTGCCTCGGCCAACAGCAAAAATCGAACTGCTTTCGATTGCGCCGGCGCTGCCTTGCGACGCGGCGTCGTCGAACGCAATCGCGTCGCAGGCGATGGACAGGGACGCCGTGTCCTCGACCTTTGCATGCGTGCGCACCCACGCCAGCGAGCGCGCCTTCAACAGACTGGCCGAGGTCGATCTGCAGGCGAGACGGTGATCGCTGATCGAAAAGGTTCCGTAGCGATTGTTCCCGCCACCCGAAGTCGGCGTGTCGGGCAACGCGACGATTTCCAGAGACGCGCCGGCCGGCCCGGCAGGTTCGCCCCCGCCGACGACAAAGGCCCCTTTCATCAACTCGACGATATGCGCCACCGCGCTCATCGAGCCT
>NZ_JAAGNW010000308.1:1887-3761 GCF_010645215.1 Burkholderia multivorans
CCGCGATATCGATGGCCACGCCCCCTTCCTCGGGCCCCAGCACCAGTGTCGAGTCCGCCGTGAGATTGGGCTCTCCGGACATCATCCGCAGCGTGCCGCTGTTGATGATGATGCGCGTCATCTTGGCCGGATCGCCCAACCCGGAGCCCGGCGTGTCGCACCATTGCACGAAGACATCCATGCCCTGCGCGATCGGTGCGAGCGTCAGACTGTGGCCGTGGCCATTCAGGGTGAACGTCTTTCCAACGCCCTTGCGAAACGCAGTGCATGGCAGATCGCTCAGGATCGTGTCCTGGTATACGTTGCCGTCGTAAACATCGTCTTCATCGGGATGCCAGCGGAACAGTGTTTTCGTCACGATTTTCCCCTTTAAAAATCCCACGCCGAGATCGAGCACTTTTCAAGCAGGAAATTTTTATTCGATTCAATTCTGGCAGACGCCATCTGACAAAACCATGTCATGACGACGAATAATGAAATCAAATCTTCCTGCTCACGATCGAATCGAAATACGAAACGCAATATCGATTATCAAAAATTCCGTCAACACCAGGCAACTGAAATCGGTCGATGGCTGCGCATTTCATCCGCCACGTCTCACGTGAAATTCCTTGCGATTCAATTCCCGTCACGTCCTGGATCGATTCGACTTATTCAACAACCTCACCATTGACTCAATAAAAAATACCTACCAAAACCGTCAGGATGAAATTTCATACAGCAATATTAAAATAAATATTCATCTCGTTTTCTTTCAAAAACACAACAAACACCTAACCGACGAGGGTAGAAAAATGAAAATAACGCGTCTGTCACCACGCACACTCACTCGGCATGCCGCCGCGACGTCAGCCGGCATCGCCCTCCTTTTTGGATGCATCGCCACCGCCTTTGGCGAATGTGTTCGATTTGACGGGACATTGAGAATCTCGTCCAATTTCCCATGCGACACTGTTGTCGCTGCGCCCAATTCGTCTCTTTACGGCGCCGCCAAGTTTGCCTGGCAGGAATTTTTTGCATTGAACTGGCCCGCTGACGTCGGCTCGGGAGAAACCTTCAGACGCGAGCGGCCGAGCAGCACGCTTTCCTTTGGCGATCCGACTTATGACGGGCCGCTGGTATGGCATACGTTCCGGGGCAAGGTTGAAATTTACCCTGGCATGGGCTCGCCCCCCGGGTATCAAGACTCCAGCAAGAACGACTACGGGTACGATTCCCCCCCGCAGTATGTCTATGGCATGGGCGATATTCCTCCGGGCTCGAAAGCCGCCACGGACTCGACACCCTGGGTCAATCTGGACGAAAACAGCCAGATCGGGCTGAATCAGATATTCGCCGGGAATGCGTCGTCGCTTACCGACGCCCCCAAAAATCAAATTCTTTTCATGGCAAAGGCCAATCGCGAAGAATACGCCTATATTGCCTCGCAGAAATGGTGGAACCACGACAAGGTTCCCTTCAAGGCCACCGCGACCTTCATCCAGAACAATCACAGAGATCCGAAGCCGTATCCAGACCCGGAAGCCATCACCCACGTCAGCTTCCCCAACAACAGCGTGGAGATCAAGGCCGCGTGGCGCAAGTTATCCCCGAATGACAAGAATCCGTCTCATTACTATCAGACGACCGTGCGCTACTACACGCTCTCGGGGTCCGGTAAAACGAAGACGATCCGCTACCACGATGAAAAGCTGGCGCTGGTCGGGCTTCACATCATCCACAAGACGCCCACTGCCCCTTACTTCATCTATGCGACCTTCGAACAGGCGGACAACATCCTCGATGCAAACGGAGACCCGGTGGAAGATGCCGACGGGGGTCCGGCATCCGGCAAACCGGGGCAGAATCCGATGACGCCCAAGATCGCCTCCGTC
>NZ_JAAGNW010000308.1:3771-5623 GCF_010645215.1 Burkholderia multivorans
ATGCGATGGGAACGCGGTACCAGACGTTCGATATCACCGGCCAGTTCCCCGACAATCCCGGCAAGCAGCTCTATTACCAAAACACGCTCTACGCCGGCCTGCCCACCAACGGGTATCAAGTCGGATTTCAAGGCGAAGATCACGGCAACGGGCCCCAACAGCATGAGGTGCTGTCGAACATCCTGGTCAATCACCGAATCAACCCGATTCCGTTCGACATCATGCAGGCGAACATCAGCGCGCACCAGCTGATCACCAGCTATGCAAATGCGAAGCAGATCAACCCGCAAAGCATACCGTGGATGTATTACAAGCTCGTCAATGTCCAATACAAGCCCATCGACAAGGACAAATACGGATCGGACTACACCAAGGACAATGCGTCGACTTACTATCAGTCGAACAGCACGATCGAGACGAGTTACAACATCCAGAGATTCAGCGGGCGGTTTTATGCCGACTTCGATTCAGGCAGCCCGCGCCGATTCACGATCACCGACTTCGACACAGACGGCAGCAAATTCCATAACGTCATCTTCAATCAGTCGGCATACAACATGGGCGGCTGCATGGGCTGTCATGGGAATGCCCAGCATGCCGGCGCGGGATTCAGTTTCATCTTGAAGAACGGCCCGGTCGCGCAGCCAGAAGTGGCCAATGAACCGATCGATGCCAAGGAGCTTGCCCGACTGTCGGGGTATTTCTCCAAGTGACGGGATGATCGGGCGATACGCCCGGCCGTCACCAGGAAGCCCCCGGCAGGCTGCCTATCGGTCGATCTGATCGGTCCATGTGTGCCATCCGGCAGGCGTTGTCGCCGCACGTGCCACGACGACGACGCCCCTCGCGCCTGATTGCCGCCGGCAATCAGGCAACGATCAGCTTCAGCCCCGCCGGCAGCGATTCGCCAAACACCCGCACCGCATCGGCCGCGTCCAGTTCCACCACCTCGCGCACCATGCGGACCCACGTCGCCGATGCATGCGCCGCCGTCAGCCGCCGAACCACCGCATCGCGCGTAGCGGGCGACACGTCGCGCACGCGATCGCCCGTCATCCGCGCGATCTGCACGACGGCGAACGCCGCGGGTTCCACCTGCTTCCAGTCGAGCGCGAACAGCGCACCGAGCCAGCCGCTCACCACCTCGGCCGGCACCACGCCGTGCGCGCTGCCGTAGAACGGCCTGCGCGCGCCGACGCGGCCGAGCGCCCACGCGCCCAGCGCACGCTCGGCCGGCTTGCTCAGCGCCACGATCAACCGCTCGGCAAGTTCGATCTTGCGTTCGACCGGCAAACGTTCGAGCGAGGCGGACAGGCGCGTCATGTCCGGCAGGCCGACCTTGTCGAGATCGAACGGCAGGTCGACGGGCCTGCCCTCGACCGGTTCGAGAAACGCGATCGCGTCGCGGACCTGCTGCTGCGCATCGGCTTCGAGCCCGCCCGACGCGCGCCGCCACAGCGTCCACCATTCGGACCACACCTGGGCGTTCTTCACGTACTGGATCCCGTCGTCGAACAGGGGCCACAGCTGTTCGATGCGCCACGCGTCGAGCGGATGCCCGAACCCCGGACGCATGCAATGACCCGCGAGGTTCAACCACACGCGCTCGTGATCGGCCGAACGCCTGCGCCGCCGCGCGCGCGCCAGCCGCGCCTCGAACAACGCGCGCGCCAGCGCGACGTCCCAGTCCTCGCACGGCCCGAGCAATTGCTCGAGCTGGGCGCGCAGCCGGCGCGTGTCCTTCGGATCGACGCCCGCCGCGCGGTCGCCGAACGAGCGCTCGATCAACTCGATCGCCTGATCCAGCCGGGGATGACGCGCCGGCTCGTCCCGCTCGCCGGCATCGCCTCGC
>NZ_JAAGNW010000309.1 GCF_010645215.1 Burkholderia multivorans
CTGTTCGGCGATGTGGTCGGTCGCGCGGCACCAGACTTCCGGTTCGAGCAGGTTCAGCGCGCGCCAGTCCGCGAAAAACGCCTGCGTGTAGCGCTGAGCGATCACCCACGCGGACTCGCCGGTGCGCCGGCTGCCCTTCTCCATCTTGTCCTCGCCCTCGTCCGCGTCGGACACGAGGTGCCCGACGTCGGTGATGTTCACGACGTGCCGCACCGCGTGGCCGTGCCATTCGAGCACGCGACGCAACACGTCCTCGAACACGTAGGTGCGCAGGTTGCCGATATGCGCATGGTCGTACACCGTCGGGCCGCAGCAGTAGAGGCCGACGACATCGGGTTGCAGCGGTTCGAACGGACGCACGGTGCGTGACCAGGTGTCGTAGAGGGCAAGCGGCATGAACGGTTCCGGTGATGGCGGCCGGCCCGGGTCGGCATCCGGCGCGCCAAAAACAAAAAGGCCACCGGTTTTTCAACAGGTGGCCAGTGGGCGCTTCGTCAGGATCGCGCGAATCGCGCGCTACACGCAGCCTCCCCCCGGCTGGCTCGGACAGCATGCAAGCGCGGCGGCGGTGACGAACGGGAGGGTGTGCATGAACGGCATCGTAGCGGCTGGCGGCGCGGCGGTCAACGCATGGACAAGCGCGGCCGCGCGTGGTCAGATGATGGCCCCACGATCGAAGGAGCGCCGCCATGAGCCGCCCCGACTGCATCCGCCACTGGACCGAACTCGAAGACGAGGACTGCGCACACTATCCCGATTCCAGCGAGCGGATGGGCATCAACGCGCCGCTCGCGCGCAAGCTCGGGCTCACGCGCATCGGCATCCACCACCAACGCCTGCTGCCCGGCCGTCGCACCTCGTACCCGCACGCGGAAAGCACCGAGGAGGAATTCGTCTACGTGCTGGAAGGCACGCCCGACGTCTGGCTCGACGGTCACCTGTACCGGCTCGCGCCCGGCGACTCGGTCGGCTTTCCGGCCGGCACCGGCCAGTGCCATACGTTCATCAACAACAGCGAAGCGGAAGTGCGCCTGATGGTGATCGGCGAGCGGCCGCGGGACGACAACCGGATCCGCTATCCGCGCAACGAAACCTACGAGGCCACCCGCGCGGACCGCTGGACCGACTGGCCCGCGCGTCCGCTCGGCCCGCACGACGGGCGACCGGACCGCGAGCCGTCGTAGGCCCGACGCGGCATCAGGCCGCCGGCCGCGTCGCCGCGAGGAACAGGATCGGCGGGCGCCGGCAATCGGCTTCGAGGTCCGGGCGCACCGCGAGCGCATCGGACACGGGGGCGGGTTCGCCGAGGTGGGTCAGCACGAAGCCGGCCTTCAGCAGCGTGTTCACGTAGGTTTCGACCGTGCGGTGGTACTTGATCACGCCGTCGACGAACCAGCGCGTGTCGCGCCGCCCTTCCTGGCGATAGCGGTCGACCGGCCAGTGCTGCTTGCGGCCTTCCTCGTCGCGCACCCAGCCGCTCGGATACGCGGTGCAGATCGGGTGCTCGACCGAGAATACGAGCCGCCCGTTCGAGCGCAGCGCGGCGCGGATCCGCCCGATCACGTCGACGTAATGTTCGACATAGTGCAGCGCGAGCGACGAGACGACGAGGTCGAACGCGCGCGGCGACGGCTGATAGGTTTCGATCGAGCGCTGCAGGTAGACGATCTCGGGATCCTCGGTGCGCGCGCGCGCTTCATCGGGCATGCGCGACGAGACGTCGACGCCCGTCACCGAGGCCGCGCCCTGCGCGCGCGCATAGCGCGCGAATTCGCCGAAGCCGCAGCCGAGGTCCAGCACGTGCAGCCCCGCCAGGTTCGGCAGCAGGCGCCGCAGCGCCGGGACTTCCAGTGCGCCGTTCAGGCCGCTGTCCTCGTCGCGCAGATCTCGGTAGCGCTCGAAGAAGGAAGCGTCGTCGTAGATGTTCTGTGGGGGTTGCGAAAAATGGATGCTGGGATCGCTGCTCACGATGAACGCTCCTTGACCTAGGCGCTGTCCGGCGCAACGGGCGGCGGGCCGGCCGGAATGGAATGGAATCGCCGCGAGGCTGATTGTATCGCTCTGCTTGAGAATTGAGCAGGTCGGGCCCGGCGCGCCGCGCGTTTTTTTGACCTGATCCCGCATGCAACCGGTTCCCCGCATGCGCATCCGGGTTTGCCAAAGGCCGCCCAGTCCAGTACCTTGACCGGCACGCCCGCCCTTTGCCCCTTATTTCCGGGCGGGATTTCGCCATTCGCTGCTCCGTTGGAGGTTTGTCCACCATGACGTTCCGCTTTCCGCTCCGCGCCGCGCTGCTGGCGTGCGCCGCCGCCGGCGTGCTGGCCGCCGCGCCCGCCCGCGCGGCCGACGCCATCGTCGTCGGCTCGAAGATCGACACCGAGGGCGCGCTGCTCGGCAACCTGATCTCGCAAGTCCTCAAGGCGCACGGCCTCGCGGTGTCCGACAAGATCGGCCTCGGCGCGACGCCGATCGTGCGCAAGGCGCTGACCACCGGCGAGATCGACATCTACCCCGAATACACCGGCAACGCGGCGTTCTTCTTCAACCGCGCCGACGACCCGGTCTGGAAGGACGCTGCGCGCGGCTACGCGCAGGCGAAACAGCTCGACTACGCGGCCAACCGGATCGTCTGGCTCGCGCCCGCGCCCGCCAACAATACCTGGGGCGTCGCGCTGCTCGCCTCGGTCGCGAACGCGAACCACCTGAAGACCTTCTCCGAGTTCGGCAAGTGGGTCGACGGCGGCGGCAAGGTGAAGCTCGCGGCGTCGGCCGAATTCGTCAACAGCGCATCGGCGCTGCCGTCGTTCGAGAAGACCTACGGCTTCAAGCTGCGCCAGAACCAGCTGCTGGTGCTGTCGGGCGGCGATACGGCGGCCACCATCAAGGCCGCCGCCGCGCAGACCGACGGCGTGAACGCCGCGATGGTGTACGGCACCGACGGCGCCATCGCGGCGGCCGGCCTCGTCGTGCTCGACGACAACCAGCGCGTGCAGCCGGTCTACGCGCCCACGCCGATCATCCGCGAAGCCGTGCTCAAGGCCCATCCGGAAATCGCCGGCTACCTGCAGCCGGTGTTCGCGAGCCTCGATCTCAAGACGCTGCAGACCCTCAACAGCCGGATCCAGGTCAACGGCGAGCCGGCCGCGGGCGTCGCCGCCAGCTATCTGAAAGCGAAGGGCTTCGTGAAATGACGGATGCCGCGCGACGCGTCGCCTGGCGCGCGCGCGTCGACGCCGTCGGCCTGCTGGTCGCGCCGCTCATCGTCGTCGCGCTGCTCGGCCTGCCGTGGCTCACGCTGCGCGCGAACCGCATCGCCGCGGGTGCCGACCTGGGGCTGTTCCAGGTCTACCCGGCCTGGCTCGCGGGCCTGGTCCTCGCGCTCGGCGCGCTCGCGGCCGGCTGCGCGCTGCTGGGCAGCCGCGCCGGCTGGCGGCTCGCGGCCGGCGTCGTGCTGCTGGCCGCACTCGGCCTCCTGCTCGGCGCTGCGCCCGCGCGGCTCGTCACACCGGACACGCCGCTCGCACGGGTCTCGCCCGCCGCCGGCGCGTGGCTGCTGATGTTCGCGGGCGCGGTGCTGAGCGCGGACGCGCTGGCACGGCTCGCGCTATCCCCGCTGGCCCGCCTCGGCGCGCTCGGCGCCGTGCTGGCGGCGCTCGCGGCGGCGCTGCACGGCGGCTTGTGGGACGGCCTGTCCGTGATGCAGGAATACGCGGTGCGCGCGGACAGCTTTCATGCGGAGGCCACGCGCCATCTGGCGCTCGTCGCCGGCTCGGTCGCGGCGGCGCTCGCGGCCGGCCTGCCGCTCGGCATCGCGTGCGCCCGCTCGCGCGCGCTGCGCAGCGCCTGCCTGCCGCTGCTGAACATCGTGCAGACGATTCCGAACAGCGCGCTGTACGGGCTGCTGATGGTGCCGCTCGGCCTGCTCGCCGCGCGCCTGCCGCTCGCGGCGGCGCTCGGCGTGAGCGGCATCGGCGCCGCGCCCGCGCTGGTCGCGCTGTTCCTGTACGCGCTGCTGCCGATCGTCTCCAGCGTCGTGGTCGGGCTCGACCAGGTGCCGGCCGAGGTCGCCGAGGCCGCCGCCGCAATGGGCATGACGCGCGCGCAGCGGCTCGCGCGCGTCGAACTGCCGCTCGCGCTGCCGGTGATCCTCAGCGGCGTGCGGATCGTGCTGGTCCAGAACATCGGGCTCACGGCGGTCGCCGCACTGATCGGCGGCGGCGGCTTCGGCACCTTCATCTTCCAGGGTCTCGGCCAGTCCGCGACCGACCTCGTGCTGCTCGGCGCACTGCCCACGATCGCGTTCGCGCTCGTCGCGGCCGTGGTGTTCGAAGCGGCCACCCGCCTCGCGCAAGGAGCCCGGGCATGATTGAAATCGACCACGTGAGCCGCACGTTCGGCACCCTCCTCGCCGTCGACGACGCCACGCTGACGATCGCACGCGGCACCGTGACCGTGCTGGTCGGCGCGTCGGGCAGCGGCAAGTCGACCCTGCTGCGCATGATCAACCGCCTGGTCGAACCCGGCCAGGGCACGATCCGCATCGACGGCGTCGACGGCGCCACCGTGCGCGAGGAAACCCTGCGGCGCGGCATCGGCTACGTGATCCAGGGCAACGGCCTGTTTCCGCACTGGAGCGTCGCGCGCAACATCGCGACCGTGCCGCGCCTGCTCGGCTGGCCCGCCGCGCGCATCGCCGCGCGCGTGCACGCGCTGCTCACGCTGCTCGAACTCGACCCCGAACGCTATGCCGACATGCTGCCGCACCAGTTGTCGGGCGGCCAGCAGCAACGCGTCGGCGTGGCGCGCGCGCTCGCGGCCGAGCCGGCGATCCTGCTGATGGACGAACCGTTCGGCGCGCTCGACCCGATCATCCGCGGCAAGGCGCAGGACGACCTGCTCGAACTGCAGCGCCGGCTCGGCATCACGATCGTGCTCGTCACGCACGACATGGACGAGGCGCTGCGGCTCGGCGACCAGATCGCGGTGATGGACGCCGGGCGCATCCTGCAGGCCGGCACGCCGGCCGAGATCCTGTCGCGCCCGCAGCCGGGCTTCGTCGAGCGGCTGGTCGCGGGCGCCGACCGGCCGCTGCGGCTGCTGTCGCTGACCCGCGCCGATACGCTCGCGGAACCGGGCGCGGCCGACGGCGCGCCGCTGCCGGCCGACGCGACGCTGCGCGACGCGCTGTCCGAGCTGCTCGCGCGCGGCGCCGAGGTGCTGCCGCTCGCGGGCGCGTCGGCGAGCCGGATCTCGCTCGCGGCGATCCGCGCGCATGCGAGGCGGGCCGCGTGACGGGGCGCGCTTCACGTTCGAGCGGCCGCATCGTGGTCGCCGCGGCGCGCGTGCTCGCGGCCGCCGCACTGCTCGCGCTGCTGCTGCGGCCGGGCTGGTTCGCGCCGCTGTTCGCGCCGCTCGTGGAGCACGGCGCGCCCGCCATCTACGACCGTGCGAGCCTGCTCGACCTGGCGCTCGCGCACCTCGCGCTGGTGGCCGTGTCGAGCGCGGCGGGCGCGCTGGTGGCGCTGGCGGCGGGCGTGTTCGTCACGCGGCCGGCGGGCGCGGCGTTCCTGCCGATCGCGCGCAGCATCGCGAACAT
>NZ_JAAGNW010000031.1:0-1889 GCF_010645215.1 Burkholderia multivorans
CGAACGTCTCGAAATCGACCTCGGTCAGGATCACGCACGGCGCGGCCTGCCCCTTGAAGCGGTAGATCGAATCGAGCAGCAGGTCGCCTTCCCGGTACTCGGGGTTGCCGAACAGATCGTATTTCCCGGTGAAGTGCTTCAGGCGGTGCGGGCCGAGCTGGTCGAGCTGTGTGAACGCCGAGCCGTCGCGGCCGCGGAACGACAGCAGCGCGATGTCCTGCTTGCGGAAGCCGAGCGACAGCGCGTGGGTGACCGCGCGCTTGGTCGCATCGACGCACGCCTGCGCCTCGGCGTCGTCGTCCGGATAGGCGCTGAACACGATCTCCGAACCGTCGAACGGCCCGCCCGCCTGCAATTGAGCGGCCAGCGGCTCGACCGGTCCGACCACGGCGCGCACGTAGTCGAGGATGTCGCGCGGGCTGCGGTGGTTGGTCAGCTCGCGGATCGTCACCCAGCCGGGCAGGGGCACCGGCTCGCGCATGTAGAGGTTCTGCAACGGATCCTCGAGCCACCACCACGCGCCGTCGCGTTCGAGCACGCGCTCCAGCGCGGCCGCCCACGGGGCCTGGAAGTCCTGGCCTTCATCCACGATCAGCACGTCGAAACGCCACTGCGCGGGAATCGGCGCGGCGGCGAACTGCGCGTCGAGGCGCGCGAACGCGTCGGGCGCATCGAAGTCGGGCACGTGGCCGGCCTCGCGCGCGACCCAGTCGCACAGCTGGTGGTAGTTCGCGATCTTCGCGCCGGGCGGCGCGATGCGGGTGATGTAGTCGGCGAGCGGCCGGTTGAAGCACACGTACAGCACGCGCCGGCCCGCCGCGACCGCGTCGCGCATCACCTGGACCGCGAGCTGGGTCTTGCCCGAACCCGCCGTGCCGATCACGCGCAGCCGGAACGGCGCGAATTCGAGCCGCCGCGCCCAGGTCGCGAGGCCGCCGGACAGCCGCGTGACGAGCGTGCCCGCCTGACCGACCAGGGCGCTCGTATCGGGCGTCAGCGCCAGTTCGTCGGCGAGGAAATGATGGATCTTCGCGGCGCTCGGCAAGTGCGGCTCGTCGGCCGGCAGCGCCTGCAGGACGAGGTCGCCGAGCTGGTGGCGGCGCGAGGCCTCGACGATCCGCTCGGGCGCGACGCCCGCGATCGCCGCCTGCCGGACCGCGTAGTCCGGGCAGTACAGCAGCGCCTCGATGCCGTAGGTGCCCGCGCCGAAGGCGGCCGTGAAGCGCCGCTGGAGGTTTTCCAGCGTGCGCGCGAGCTGGATCGACACATTGCGCTCGGTCTGCAGGTAGACCTTGACGAGCCCCTTCGGCGTCTCGCGCAGGAACCCGGCCTTCTGCTCGATCACGAGCACGCGGCCCGCCGGGCTCACGATCACGAAGTGGGCCTCGCCGAACACGGAGAACTGCTGGTCCGCGCGGGTCCAGTGCACACCGTGGTAGACGGTATAGCCGTCGGGCAGCGCCTGTTCGAGCGTCGCGAGCGTCTCGCGCTCGCGCTCCGCGGCGCCGGTCGCGGAGAGGCTTTTCCAGTCGTCGGGAATGAGGCGGGCCATGCGGGATCCTTGCCGTGCCGGGCGAAATGGGAACGCCGGCTATTGTACGCAGGACCGCGCCGCGCGCGGGTCAGGCGCGCGCGAGGCGCTTCGCGAGATCGGCGCTCAGCAGCGCCAGGCGGGCCGGCTTTTCGTAGCAGACGATGTCGAAGGTGCGGATCACCTCGCTGATGTCCGCCTCGCTCGCGCGGCCCGTCAGCAGGTCGCCCGTGAGCACGAACACCGGCGCGCCCGGGTTGTCGGACGCGCGCACCGCCTTGATCGCGACGGCCGCCGTGTAGCCGTCGAAGTGCCATTCGCTGACCACCGCGTCGAACGCCTGGCCTTGCAGCGCGTC
>NZ_JAAGNW010000031.1:1899-3415 GCF_010645215.1 Burkholderia multivorans
GGTTCGCGTCGATGACCGCGACCAGCAGCCGGTCGTTTTCGGCGCGGCGCGGATAGATCTCGATCTTGTGGACGTCGTAGGCGTTCTGGTAGAGCACGCCGGTATGGCGCAGCACGCGCCAGCGGCCCTGCTGCTCGTAGGCGACGAACTCGGGCCGCGCGCCTGCCTCGAGCGGCGCGCCGATCCAGGCGGTGCACGGAATCTCGGCGACGCCCGCATACAGCGTGGCTTCCTGCGCGCACGCGCCCACCATGCCGGGGTCGAGCGCCTGCGCGCCGAACAGCTGGGCGGCCGGCTCGCCGTAGGCTTCGGCGACTTTCTTCAGTTGCGCGAGCGTCCACGGGCTGCTGCCGCGCAGCTTGCGGTGCCCCTGGGAAAAGCTCAGGTCGAGGATCCGGCACAGTTCGGTGGTTTGCTGCCGCTTGCCGATGCCGTTGCGGCTCATCAGCTCGCGCACGCGTTCGGCGACCGCGAGGGAATCCGTGGTAATTGCTTCGTTGGCCATGCTGCGGGGGCGGATCGGGTCGAATGACGTTCAGGTGGCGCATCGGACGCCGGGTTCGACATCGTGGGATGCCATCGGGGCGAGCCGACCGGCTACGCGCGAAAGAGATAACTTTACCGCAAAACGGAGTTCGCTCTGCGTACTACTGTGCGTGAATCTGTGAAAGGTGTTTCCTGATGTTGCATTAAATCGTTGTGACGCCGTATCGAATCGGGGTGTCGACGGCGCTCTGCGAGCGGTTGCCGCGATGCCGACCCGTGCAACGGCGGGCGCGTGTCGTTGGATGGCCGGGAGCCCGGAAAGTTGCGTGCACTGGCCCCCGTGAAGCGCGGGGCCGCCGGTGCGGGACGGTTGGCGCGCGCCGGGCTCAGGACGCGTCGGGCGCGGCCGCCTCGATCGCGCGGCCGAGCCTGACCAGGTGGCGCTTGGCGCTGTCGGCGTCGCCGCGCGACAGCCACTTCAGGCATTCGAGCAGTTCCCACGGGAGCCAGCGGTCGCCGCCGTGATACACGGGCGTGTCGGCGCGGCCCGGCGCGGCGTCGTTGCTCGCGCGCGCCGCCACGCAACCGTCGCGGCTGAACACCTCGACGTAGGGGTGTTTCAGCGCCAACGGCTGCGCTCGAGGGATCACGTGGAATTCGCAGGACCTGAAGTCGCCGAAGATCACCGCCTCGTACGGGCTGTCCGGGCCGCGCCGGCCGTCGAAGCGCATCAGCACGTCGGCCCCGGCCAGTTCGGCGCGGAATACGTCGAGCACCGCGCCGCTTGCGCCGTCGGCGCAGAACGCGACGAGATCGAGATCCGACAGGCGGTCCGCGGCGCCCTTCGCGAACGAACCCAGGAGCGCGAGCCCGAGGCAAGCCGGCGACGCGCGCAGCGCGGCGGCGAGGCGTGTCAGCAGGGCGATCTGGGGCGCCGTCGCGGGCGGATCGCGGTACAGGGCGGCGACGTCGAGCAGGTTCAACGGCAGGGTGGCGGGCATCGGATTCTCGTTCGGGATTCTCGTTCGAT
>NZ_JAAGNW010000031.1:3425-9512 GCF_010645215.1 Burkholderia multivorans
CATCGGCGCTCGCCTCTCATGAGAGCATGTGGCTTTTGCCCGCAGCCCGCGCCGCACCGATCATGACGACCACCTATCCGCTCTACGGCGCGCTCGCGCGCGCCGATCTGCCGTTCCCCGCCCAGGCCGACGTCGTGATCGTCGGCGCGGGCATCATGGGCTGCGCCGCCGCGTATTACCTGAGCCTGCGCGGCCTCCACGCCGTCGTGCTCGACAAGTCGCGGATCGCCGGCCAGCAATCGACCCGCGCGTGGGGCTTCGTGCGTCAGCAGGGCCGCGAGGCCGCCGAAGTGCCGCTGATGATGGCCGGCATGCGGCTCTGGGAGACGCTCGAACAGGAACTGGACGTCGATCTCGAATGGCGGCAGGGCGGCTGCCTTTATCTTGCCGACAACGAAACGGACTGGGCCTCGTTTCAAGGCTGGCTCGACGTGGCCCGCGCCCATGGCCTCGACACCCGGGCGCTGACGCCCGCCCAGGTCGGCGAGCGTGTGACGGGGCTCGCGGCGCCGGTGCTGGGCGGACTCTATACCGCCAGCGACGGCCAGGCCGAGCCGCGCCGGGTTACGGGCGCGTTCGCCGCGCGCGCGGCCGAGCGCGGCGCGCAATTCCTCGAAGGCTGCGGTGCGCTGGCGCTGGAAACGGCGGGCGGCGCGATCACGGGCGTCGTGACCGAGCGCGGCACGATCCGCGCGGCGCGCGTGATCTGCGCGGCGGGCGCGGCCAGCTTCCGCCTGCTCGACGGCGTCGGCATCCGCCTGCCGCAACAGGCGGTGCGCGGCACCTGCATGCGCACCAACGCGTTGCCGCCGGTGTCGGCGGCCACGCTGTGGGGCCACGGGCTCGGCATCCGGCAGCGCGCCGACGGCGCGATCAATCTCGCCGACGACATGCAGGTCGACGTCGACATCACGCTCGGCCACCTGCGCGGGCTCAGCCTGTTCTGGCCGGAACTGTGGGCGCAGCGCGACAAGTTCCGCTTCCATCTGAACGGCGCGGCCTGGCGCGACCTGCGCGCGCGCCTCGGCGGCAGCCGCGATGCGCTCGCGCCGCGCGATCCGGCGCCGCAGCCGAATCCCGCGCACGCGCCTCGCGCGCTCGCGAAGCTGAAGGCGATCTTTCCCGCGCTGCGCGACGCGCAGGTGGTCGAGGCCTGGGCCGGCCTGATCGACGTGCTGCCGGACGGCATCCCGGTCATCGATGCGCCCGCCGCGCCGCGCGGGCTCGCGATCGCCACCGGGTTCTGCGGGCACGGCTTCGCGATGGGGCCGATCGTGGGGCGCCTGCTCGCGGAATGGGTCGACGGCGGTGCGCCTTCGCTCGACCTGGGGGCGTTCCGCGCCGCGCGCTTCGTCGACGGCACGATGCAGCGCCCGCGCAGCATGCTGTAGGCGGCGGCTTCGCGCGACGTGCATCCATGCGATGGGTGTCCTTGCAGCGGACCGCCGTACGGCGCGCCGCCGCGCCGGGGACGCCCGCCTGACCGGACCCCGCCCGGCCCCGCGCCGCAGCGTAAAATCGCGGAGCCGTCATTCTGGAGAATTCTGTTGGGCTCGCCTTCCGATCACCGCAAACTGCTGCGCTTCCGACTGCGGCGCGCCAGCAACGCCTGGCAGGCGCCGCGCGAACGCACGTTGTTCACCCGGCCGGTGGCGTCGCCGCTGCGCACGCTGCTGTTCCGGATCGGGTTCGTCATCGGGCTGTGCGTGCTCGCGTTCCTCGTGCTCTACCTCGATCGCGACGGCTTGCGCGATTCGACCAAGAGCACGCCGATGACCATCGCCGACCTCGTGTACTTCACGATGGTCACGGTCGCGACCGTCGGCTACGGCGACATCGTGCCGATCACCGCGCGTGCGCGGCTGATCGACGCGTTCTTCATCGTGCCGATCCGCATCGGCATCTGGTTCATCTTTCTCGGCACGGCTTACCAGTTCGTGATCCAACGCGTCATCGAGGACTTCCGCATGAAACGCCTGCAAAAGCAACTGTCCGATCACATCGTCGTCTGCGGCTACGGGCTCAGCGGCTCGATCGCGGTGCGCGAGCTGCTCGAAAGCGGCGTCGATCCGGCCACGCTGATCGTGATCGACGCGCAGGAGCAGGCGCTCGAAGCCGCCTCCGCGCTCGGCGTCACGGGGCTGTGCGGCGATCCCGCGCAGGAAGACCTGCTGCAGCAGGCGCAGGTGCGCACGGCGAAGGCCGTGATCATCTCGGTCACCGACGATCCCACCGCGATCCTGCTCACGCTGTCGGTGCGCACGATCGCGCCGGACACGAAGATCGTCGTGCGGATCCAGGAGAACAAGTATCAGCGGCAGTTGCGCCAGGCCGGCGCGGACGTGATCGTCTCGTCGACCAAGATCGGCGCGCTGCTGCTCGCCGATGCGGTGGCGAGCCGCTACATCGTGCCGTTCGTCAACGACATGCTGTCCACGCGCGGCCGCGCAACGCTGGTCGAGCGGCCCGCGGCGCGACACGAGATCGGCTGCATGTCGAACGCGCTCAAGGGCGCGATCGTGATCGGCCTCGAACGGGACGGCCGCATCGTGTCGTTCTACGAGGACCCGCCGTGCCGCATCGAGTCGGGCGACACGCTGGTGGTGATCCAGTCCGCGCGGATCTACGCGCCGGACGAACTGGACAAGGCGCGCCAGTGACGCGCCGGCGAGAGCAGGGCGTCAGCCGGCCAGCTTGCGGAACGTCTCGAGCACGGCCTCGCCCTTGAAGGGCTTGACGATCCAGCCCTTCACGCCGGCCGCCTTGCCGCGCTCCTTCATCGCCGGGCTGCTTTCGGTGGTCAGCATGATCACGTTGACGGCCTGATTGCCGAGTTCGCCGCGAATCTTCTCGACCATCGTCAGGCCGTCCATGTTCGGCATGTTGACGTCGCTGATCACGAGCCGGATGCCCGACTGCAGTTTCAGCTTCGCGAGGCCGTCCTTGCCGTCCACCGCCGTGTCGACGTCCAGTCCGTTCTTCTTCAGGAAGCCCGCGACTTCGTCGCGCACCGTGCTCGAATCATCCACCACCAGAATCTTGGCCATATCGTGTTCCTCGTGTTGATCAAAACAATTCCAGTTCGCCCGCGTCGACGAGCGCGTCCACCGCGCCGTCGTTCGCGTCGAACGCCTCGGGCAACCAGCGCAGGCTGAAGATGAAGCGCTGGTCGAGCTGCACCGAGCGCCCGGTGGCGTCGTCGGTGAGCCGGTACTTGAAGCACAGCTGCGGGTTGTCCGTGCCGAACGAGATGTAGCGGTGCTTGTGATTGACGAGCAGCGGCACCTGCACCGCGTCCGCCGGCTCGGGGCGCGCATCGTGCAGGTAGCGGTCCTTGAACGCGCCCCAGACCAGGTTGGTCAACTCGCCGAGCACGCCGTTCAGGTCGCGGAAATCCGCATCGCCGTGCCGGCCGGGCCGCGCGGACAGCAGTTCGAGCAGCGGCGCCTCTTCGGTCTGCATCAGCATGTAGCCGCGGCACCAGGCGCTTTCGAGCGCCATCAGGCTGAATACTTCGCCGAAGATGATGCGATCGCGCACGATGCACGGCGTGTCCCAGCCGATCGTCAGGTCCTTGAACAGGCTGCCGAGCCGCGCCTCGGTGATCTCGGTGATGCCGCGCACCAGCGCGTTCGGATAATCGAGGCTGAAGATGTATTCGTCGACCACCGTGCGCAGCGCCGCCATGTCGTGCGCGACATAGGTCGCGCAGATCGCCTGGCGCAGCGCGTCCGGCAGGCCGTCGGCGCCGGTGTCGGCATCGCGGCGCAGGATGATCGGCAGCTCGGGGCGCAGCGTGTCGATGCGCGTCGCGATCGCGGCGCATTCGGCGAGCGAGCCGCCGTAGGATTCGCCGAGCAGGATCGCGCCGAGATCGATGTTCGAGCGCAGCACCGACATCAGGCGGCTCTTGCGCACCTTGAGCCCGATCAGGTTGTGCGCGTCGCAGAAGTGCTTGATCGCGTCCGCGTGGGCCGGGTGGTCGTCGAGCACCAGCACCTTGCTGACCGGCTTGTTCATGTTCATCGTGATTCCTTCGCGCGGGGCGCGGGTCAGAAAAGTTCCAGCTCGCCGCCGCCGCTCGCGGCTTCGGCCAGCTCCACCTGGAAATCGAGCGGGGCGTGCGCGCACACGCATAGGGTCGCGCCGAGCCGCACGCCGGGGCCCGGCGTCACCGTGTACGAGGCGAGGTGGACCGGCCGCAGCTCGTCGAAGTGGCGCACGCTGCGGCGGTTCAGCAGGTACGGGGTCGACATCCCGAGGTCCGGGAAGCAGGTGACGAGCGCCTGGTTGATCGCGCCGCAGCACAGGTTCGCGACCTCCATGAAGGTCTCGCGCAGCGTGCCGTCGGCGCGCGCGACGTAGTACGCGCGGGTCGGCGCGTCGTCGGCGAACTGCAGCGCGAGCAGCAGCCGGAAGCCGATCGACGAGATCGTCAGCACCACCACGTCGTCGCCGGCCGGCGCGGCGTCGCGCGCGGTGAGCGGGGCGACCTCGCACGGGTCGCCGTCGCGCGCGACGAGGCGCGTGCGCGCCGCGTCGCGGAACAGCCGGTCGAGGCTGTCGACGGCGCGCGCGCTGATCACGCGGCCCCCTGGTCGAGGTGCGCCTGGAACTGCTGCGCGAGCGCTTCGACGCTGCCGAGCGACGCGGTGATCATCTTGCCGCCCGCCTGGATGTCCTGGAAGGTCGCGGCGGTGATCAGGTCGTTGCGATGCAGGCTGTCGCGATAGCTTTTCGACAGTTCCTGCGAGCGCGTCGCGAGCGTGCGCACCTCGCCCGCGACGATCGAGAAGCCGCGCCCGGCCGCGCCCGCGCGCGCCGCTTCGATCGACGCGTTGAGCGAGACGATCAGCACGTGGCTCACGATCGACGATAGCTCGTGGTTCTTCACGTGCATGTCGCGGTTCTGCGCCATCAGCGAGATCATCTGCTCGTGCCAGCGCTCGAAGGTCGCTGCGAGGCCCTTGAGGCGGGTCGCTTCGTCAGCGATGCGGTTGGCCTGCCGCTGCCAGTCGGCGTGCGTTTCGCGCGCCGCCTCGTGCGCCGCGCGCCGCACATCGGCTTCGTCGGCCTGCCGGGCGAGGGCGTCGCGCAGTTCGCCGAGTTGGGCCTCGAGGTCGGCGCGGGTCGCGGCGAATCCGGCCTGCGCGTCGTCGAGCCGGGTTTGCGCGGCGGCGAGTGCGGCGTCGTGTTCGGCGGCGCGCGCCGCCTGTTCGCGGGCGCGCCGCACCCGCCCGAGACGGGCGTTCAAGGCCGCCGCCAATGCTGTCAGCACACCGCCCGCGACGGCGGCTGCTCCATACCATTCCACCAAGTCGTGCTCCCGCGTGCTCAGTCCGACAGCGCGTCGAGCCGCAGCGGCTGCGCGCCTGCGCCGACACTGTCGACGGCCCAGCTTTCGGGCAGGTGGACGATGGTCTGGAAACGACGGAACGGCGCGCCGGCCCGGTCGTCGGTGAAACGCAGCTCGATGCGGCCGTGTTCGCGCGCGAGGAAGTCGCGCACGGCGTCCATCCCGACCCCGCGCCCCGAGACTTCGGTCACGTGCTCGGCGGTCGAGAAGCCCGGCCGGAAGATGAAGGCGGCAATCGCCTCGTCGCCGGCTTCGGCGTCCGGCGCGAGCCAGCCGCGCGCGATCGCGATGTCGCGGATCCGCGCGAGCGCGAGGCCGCGGCCGTCGTCGCTGAGCGTGAGTTGCAGCGCATGCTCGTCGACGCCGACCTCCAGCGTGATCTCGCCCGCGGCCGGCTTGCCTGCCGCCGCGCGTTCGTCGGGCGTTTCGAGCCCGTGATCGAGCGCGTTGCGCAGCAGGTGCATGAAGACATTCTTCAACACGGGCGCGGCGGGCCCGCGCAACCGGTAGCCGTTGTCGTCGAGCGTCACGACGGGCGGCGCCTTGCCCAGCTCGCGCGCGAGCGAGGGCAGCGACGCGAGCACGCCGGCCAGCGCGTCTTCCACGGTCTCGGTGTCGATCAGGCGCAGCGTGTGGCGCACCGAGTCGCGCATGCTCAGCAGCGCGTGCGCGTCGGCCGGGTCGGCCGCGTCGAGCAGCGCGAGGCTGTGTTCGAGCCGGCTGCGCTCGCC
>NZ_JAAGNW010000031.1:9522-16978 GCF_010645215.1 Burkholderia multivorans
GATGATGCGCTCGATGCGCAGGTAGCCGTCCGCGCGGCCGTCGTCGCCCGCGCGCTTGCGGCCCAGGCTGTCGGTGCTGATGCGCGCGTAGTGTTCGAGTGCGTCCTTCACGCGCGCGAGATCCTCGATCAGCACCTGCTGGTCCCATGCATGCTCGGCGGCCTGGCGGCGCAGCTGGTCGTAGCGCTGCTCCGTCTCGTGGACGACGCTCGTCAGGTGTTGCAGGCTGTAGGTGCGCGCATTGCCCTTGATCGTGTGCATGTTGCGGAACAGCTCGTCGACCGCCGCGCGGTCGGCATGCGTGTACTGGCGGATGATGCGTTCGTTGTCGTGGATGAAGCCCGACGCGCTGTGCACGAACTGATGGAATTTCTCCTCGCTGATCGCAAGGATCTCGCCGATCATTTCGAGGCGGCGCTTCTGCTCGCCGGCCTCGGCTTCGAGCGCGCGCAGCTCGGTCACGTCGCGCACGCACAGCATCAGGCGCATCACGGTGTCGTGGTCGTCGGTGATGGCCGACCAGCTCAAGTCGAGGGTCTTGCGACGGCCGTCCGGCATCGTCATCACGACTTCGTTCAGCAGCAGGTGCTGGTTGAAGGCGAAGTTGATGCCGTCCTCGCCGAGGCACGCGTGGATCGCCGCATCGATCTGCGCGCGCGTGTCGGCGCCCAGCTCCGCGTGCGCGAACACGAGGTCCATCACCGGCCGGCCGGCGATGTCGTTGGTCTCGAAGATGGCTTCCAGGTAGGTCGAGTACTCCGCGTGCACGCGCGCGCCGTCGACGATCGTCAGGATGCCCTGCTGCATGTTCTGCAGCATGGCCTGGATGTCGGCGGTCTTCTGCTTGAGCTGCGCGGAGCTGTGCTGGATCTTCTCGATCATGCCGTTGAACGCGACGATCGAATGGCCGATCTCGTCCATCCGGCCCACCGGCACGCGCCGCGTGAAGTCCTGGTTCGAGGCGATCTCGCTCATCATCGACTGCATCCGGCTCAGCGGGCGCGTGATCTGGCGATACAGCAGCGCGCCGATCAGCGTCAGCAGCAGCACGGCCGCGCCCGTCACCCCCGCGATCGCGGTGGTGGTGGTCGACAGCATGCCGTTCAGCGCGCTGATCGCATCGTCCTTCTGGCGGTTCTTCTCGACCCGCAGCGTGCCGACGATGCCTTCCAGTTCGTCGCGGTACTGCGCGACGTTCGCGAACAGCGACGCCTGCGCGAGCGCGTCCTGGCCGGCCGCCTTCATCTTCTGGATCTCGCCGATCGCGCCGAAGTAGTTCGCGAGGCTGTCGCGCGCCTGCGCGACGAGCCCCGTCTGCGCATGGCTGGCCGCCGCGCGCGCCTGCACGTCGAGCGCGCGGCTCAGCGTGTCCTGCTTGTCCTTGAGTTCGGTGCGCGCCTGGTTCGCCATGTTCGCGTCCGGCGCGTAGACGAGGGTCATCGTCGCGAGCTGCACGTCCTTCACTTGGGAAACGAGATCGGCGGAGGCGAGCGCGCTCGGCACGACGCCCTGCGTGACCTGCCGGACATCGACGGCGCTGCGACGGGTCTGGTAGACGGCGTAGCCGCCGATCGCCGACAGTGCAACGAACATCAACACCACGAGCAGGGTGATACGGTGACGAATGGTCATGTGGAATTCCCCGGGCGAAGCTGGTCAACAACGCGCTTGTTGTGAATTTGTCAGAAGGAAGCGCGACGGGATTATTGTGGTGCGGATATGACGGCGCGATGACCCGAGGCGGATTCGCAGGGGCTCGCCGCGAAAAATTCCGGACCGGGATGCACGCGTGCGAAAAGCGCGGTTTTTTTGCTGGGGAAGCCTAAAGTTCCGGTTTTTTGCGCCGTTAATCGATGCCGATTTTTATCGGCATGGCGCGACGCGAATGGTCAGCGCGCGAGCGATCGCGCGGTACGCGGAAGGCGTGAGGCCGCACGCGCGATGCCAGGCATGCACCATGTGCGCGGCGTCGAAGAAGCCGGCGGCATGCGCGGTGTCGGTCAGGGTTTCGTCGCGCGCGCGTAGCCGTTCCGCCGCGAGCGTGATCCGCGCGGCCTGGCGCAGGCGCGCGAACGGCGCGCCATCTTGCGCAAGCCGACGCTGCAGCGTACGCGGCGACACGCCGAGCGCAGCTGCGCTCGCGATCAGGTCGCGCGTCGGTTCCGCGTGCAGCAGCGCGAGCGTGTCGTGCAACGCGCCGCTGCCGGTCGTGAGCCGGGCGGCGAGTGCGGCGAGCGGGCTGGTTCCGTCGGGCGCCGATGCGGCATCGGTGCTGCGCGTCGCGAGCCAGTTAATGCTGTGTTCGCCGAGCCGCGCGCGCAGCGCATGGTCGCGCTCGCCGGCGGGCGGGCTGCGCCGCGCGCTGAGGCGGCGATCGTCGCCGACCTGCAGCACCGTACCGACGCCGAACCGCGCGCGCCGGTTCAGCGCGTTCCAGCGCAGTTCGAGGCAGGCGGGCGCGGCGCCCGGCGGGAACAGCGCGGCGAGCGGATTCACGTCGTGCGCGAGCAGGCGGGTGAGCCGGCGCGCCGCGCGGGCCGGTGCGAGCGCGCCGTCGGCGGCCTGCGCCGCGCGCGCGTAGGCCGCGTGGCTGACGAGCCCGTCGACGACGCGCATGAGCGCATGCGCGAGCAGCGCGGCGTCGTCCGGCTCGCCGAGCGTCAGCGCGTCGTGCATCGCGTGGTAGCTGACGGAGGGACGCGCCGGCTCGGGCAGGGTGGGGACTGTCATGTATTTACAAGCCTCGCGATCGATGTGGCGACATGATCGGGCCTTTCCACCCTTCCGATGAAGGCGCCGACCATGGTCATTTCCGAATTGCCTGCCCGTTTCACCGACGACCCGCGCATCGACGCGACGCTCGGCCGCCTGTACGCCGATACCCTGCGCGTCGATCCGCCGGCGCGCGACGCCGCGACTGCGCACGGGCTCGACGAAGCATCGCCGGGATTCTATGCCGCGATGAAGGCGGCGTACATGCCGGTCACGCCGGACCTCGGCATGGTGCTGTATCTGCTGCTGCGCGCGACGCGGGCGCGGGTGGCGGTCGAGTTCGGCACGTCGCTGGGCATCGCGGCGATCTGGATGGCCGCCGCGCTGCGCGACAACGGCGGCGGCCGCCTCGTGACCACCGAATACGATCCGGACAAGGCCGTGCGCGCCCATGCCAATCTCGCGGACGCGGGGCTCGGCGCGCAGGTCGAGATCGTGGTCGGCGCGGCCGAACGCACGCTGCAGGACCACGCGCCGGAGGCGATCGATTTCGTGTTGCTCGACGGCGCGAAGTCCGCGTATCTGCCGGTGTTGCGCGTGCTGGAGCCGCGCCTCGCGCCCGCCGCGCTGATCATGGCCGACAACGCCGGAATGGCGGGCGCGCGGGCGCTGCTCGATTACGCGGACGCGCCGGGCAGCGGCTACGCGCGCGCCGCGCTGTCGACCGCCGCGCTCGGCGCGACGCATCCGTGCACGTTGCTGATGCGCGCGCGCTGACCGCCGCGGCGCGCAACGGATGCGCCCGGGCTCAGTCCGGCCGCGATTCGAGCGTGTCGACGCGGTCCGGGTAGAACGCGAGATGGTTGCGGATCGCCTCGACCGCCTGATACGGATGCTCGTAGCTCCACACCGCGTTGACGGCGCGCGGGCCGCCCGCGGGAATCGAGAAGTACGCGCAATCGCCCTTGTACGGGCAATAGGTCGCGTGGTCGGTGTGCGCGAGCTGCGTCATGTCGGCGTCCTCGCGCGGGATGTAGAGCACGGGCGGATAGCTGGCTTCGCGCAGCGCGAGCGCCCGGCGCGTGTCGGCGATCACATGGCCGGCAACGGTGACCACCACGCGCCCGGGATGGGGCTCGATCGTGATCGGATGATCGGGGCCGGGGATCCGGACGGGACGGCCGGCTTGGCCTGCATCGGTGGACATGGGGGGTAACCTCGGCGGACGGGAATAGCGGTGTTGTACACCGTTTTCCGCCGCCGTGGGCGCGACCCTGACGCGCCAGGGGGCATCGGCGATCCGCGTGCGCGCCGGCGCGCGTGTTCAGCCGTAGATCGGCAGCGCGAGGAACAGCTTGATCACGATCGCATTCGCGATGTCGATGAAGAACGCGCTGACCATCGGCACGATCACGAACGCGAGATGCGACGGGCCGAAGCGCGCGGTGACCGCCTGCATGTTGGCGATCGCGGTCGGCGTCGCGCCGAGCCCGAAGCCGCAGTGGCCGGCCGCGAGCACTGCCGCGTCGTAGTTCGCGCCCATCAGGCGGAACGTGACGAACACTGCGTAGACGACCATCAGCAAGGTCTGGGCGACCAGCAGGATCACCATCGGCAAGGCGAGCGAGGTCAGCTCCCACAGCCGCAGCGTCATCAGCGCCATCGCGAGGAACAGCGACAGGCTCACGTTGCCGAGCAGCGCGACCGCATGCTCGGACACGCGCCAGCCGAACAGCGCGAGCCCGTTGCTCAGCAGCACGCCGACGAACAGCACGCAGACGAAGGTCGGCAGCTCGAACGCGGTGCCGCGGATCGCGGCCTCGATCGCGGTGCCGCCCGACAGCGCGATCGCGAACAGCGCGAGGGTGTTGATGAACGCGGCGGGCGTCATCGACTGCGGGTCGCGCGGATGTTCGAAACCGGTGTCGTCGCCGTCGTGCGGGCCGTCGGCCGCGACCGGCTGCGGCGTGCGCAGGCGGCGCGTCAGCAGGCGCGCGACCGGGCCGCCGAGCAGGCCGCCCAGCACGAGGCCGAAGGTCGCGCAGGCGATCGCCGCCTCGGTGGCCGACTGCAGGCCGTGGCGCTCGGCGAACACCTTGCTCCACGCGGCGCCCGTGCCGTGACCGCCCGACAGCGTGATCGAGCCCGCCAGCAGGCCGAGCAGCGGGTCGAGCCCGATCGCCTTGGCCAGCCCGATCCCGAGCGCGTCCTGCAGGACCAGCAGGCCGAGCACGACGAGCAGGAAGCGCAGCAGCATCGGGCCGCCGGACTTGAGCGTCGACAGCTTCGCGTTGAGGCCGATCGACGCGAAGAACGCGAGCATCAGCGGGGTTTGCAAGGAAGCGTCGAAGCGGACTTCGACGCCGCCCACGCCGCGCAGCGCGGTCAGCGCGAGCGCGACCACGAGGCCGCCCGCGACCGGCTCGGGAATGGTGTAGGCGCGCAGGACGGCGAGACGCGACACGAGCGCGTGGCCGAGCAGGAGGACGAGCGTGGCCGCGACCAGGGTTCCGTAGGTATCGATTTGCATGAGGAGCACCGGTAAGCGTTGAACAGGACGGCGGGGCAACGGGCCGTGCGACGATTCGGACGACTTCGACGCGGGCCGCGCGACACGCGAGATTGTGTCCGACCGGCTCGGACGGCGCAACTCTTTGGTGCAACCGGGGCCGGCTCGGGGGAGCGCCGGCGGCCGGGGCCGCTTAATGGGGATGGAACGGCGGGCAAGGCGGCCCGCCGTCCGCGCGCTCGCCTACTTGACGCACTCCAGCGTGTACTTGAGCGCGGGGCCGATCAGGCGTCGCCACACGTCCCAGGTGTGCGCGCCGTCGCTGATGCGCAGCGCGGCGGGGTTCTGCGCGCGGCGCAGGTGGGTATAGAGATAGCTGGACTCGGCCTGGATCGACAGGTCGTCCGCGCCGGCCGCGATGAACATCGGCAGCCGCAGCGGCTGCGCGAAGTAGCCGCGCCACAGCGCCGGGTAATTGAGTTCGTGCCAGACCTTCGGATCGAACTGCCGGTCGCCGAACACGCCGACATAGCGCGCGGCCGAGGTTGACGGCGGCTCGCCCGAGTAGATCGCGGGGCTCAGCAGCAGCGCGCCGCAGAATCGCTCCGGTTCGAGCAGCGCGAAGCGCAGCGCGCCGTAGCCGCCCATCGACACGCCGCCGATCGCGCGCCCCGCGCGCTGGTTCGACACCGCGTAATGGGCCTCGACGTCGGGGATCAGGTCGTCGAGGAAGGCGGTCTGCATGCGTTCCTTGCGGTCGACGTACCAGTCGGTGCCGCCTTGCGGCATCACGATCACGACGGGCGGGATCTCCTTGCGCTCGATCAGCGCGTCCGCGGTCAGCGACAGGCGGCCCTGCGTGATCCAGTCGTTGGCATCGCCGGCATTGCCGTGCAGCAGGTACAGCACCGGATAGCGGGCGCCTTCGGGGTTGTAGCCGGCGGGCAGGTAAACGAGGTAGGACCAGTCGCGGTGGAGCGCGGCGGAGCGGAACGCACGGGTGACGACGCTGCCCGGCGCGGCGGCCGCGCTGAACGAGCAGGCCGCGAGCAGGGCGGCCAGGGCGGCAACGAGAAATCGGCGCATGAAAAAGGTGTCGGAATAAAGCTCTGGTAATGCTAGCAGGTGCCGATGACGGTTGCCGGGCGTTTTCAGCGCTTGCGCGCCTTGAACGGCAGCCGCGCGACGAGCGGGGCGTACAGTTTCGCGACCACGTAGAGGAGGCCGATCGCGGCGATGTCGGCGGCGAGGCCGAGCGGTACGTTGAGATAGCCGTCGGTCGTGTAGTACAGCAGCGAATCGACGGCGAGCGAGATCGCGGTGCCGGCCACGAAGCACAGCAGGCCCTGGCGGCCGATCGTGCCGATCCAGGGCATCGCGTGGGCGATCTTGTGCATCCAGCCGAGGTGCACCAGCTTGGCGGCGAGCCAGGCGATCGCGAGGAAATTCAGGAGGCGCAGCGCGCCGAGGTTCTGCTTGATCGACGGATCGGTCGGGAACGGCTCGATGTGCAGCCGGTAGTACGCGCCCGCCGCGACGCCCGCGAGCGCCGCGACCGTGATCAGCCAGCCGAGCGGCCGCTTCGACAGCGCGGGATAGATCGGCTGGCAACGCGCGAGCACGCCGAGCACGAACAGCAACTGCCAGGCGAACGGATTGAAGTCCCACGGCATGCCGTCGACGGTCGACAGGTAGCCGGCGATGCGGCGGGCGGACAGCCACAGCAGCACGCTGACCGCGAGCAGCAGCCAGGGCCGCTCGCGCGCGACCGGCAGCGCGAGCGGCACCAGCAGCGCGAAGAACGCGTACATCGGCAGCACCGAGGCGAGATAGGGCTGGCGGCGGAACAGCAGGATGTCGCGCAGCACGATGAGCGGCGTGTGCAGCAAGCCTTCGAGATCGTTGGTCGGCATGTTCGGGCCGTCGATCGCGAGCGCGTTCAGCACCGCGGTGATCAGGAGCATCAGGCCGGCCGTGACCAGGAACGCGCGGTAGATCTCGAACGCGCGCCGGATGAAGCGCTGGCGCGCGGCGGCCACGGTCTTGCGTTCCGCGAGCGAGTTGTAGGCGATCGCGGTCGCGAAGCCGCCGAGGAAGACGAACACCTCGGCCGCGTCGCACAGCGCGTAGGCGTGCAGCGTCACGCGCGACAGGATGCTGCCGCCGATGTGGTCGACCATGATGATGAGCAACACGAGGCCGCGAAAGAAATCGAGTTCCGCGTAGCGCTGCGGC